>NZ_JBNCLE010000018.1:152816-156093 GCF_049844495.1 Micromonospora sp. DT48 | reverse complement strand
AATGACGGCGCGAACATCGTGCAGTACGCCGACTGGAACGGTGCCAACCAGCAGTGGCAGCTCGTCCGGGTCGACGGTGGCGGCGGCGACCCGCCGCCGAGCGGTGGCTCCGGGTGCGGCAAGGCCCCGACGCTGTACAACGGCACGCACACCATCCAGAGCAACGGCAAGAGCCGTCAGTTCATCCTGCGGTTGCCGGCCAACTACAACAACAACAATCCCTACCGGCTGATCTTCGCGTTCCACTGGCGCGGCGGCACCATGCAGGAGATCTCCTCCGGCGGCACCAGCGGGAGCGCCTGGTCCTACTACGGTCAGCAGGAGCAGTCGAACAACAGCGCCATCCTGGTCGCACCCCAGGGGATCGGCAACGGTTGGGCCAATTCCGGTGGTGAGGACGTCACCTTCGTCGACGACATGATCCGTCGGATCGAGAGCGACCTGTGCGTCAACCCGGCCCAGCGCTTCGCCCTCGGCTTCAGCTGGGGTGGTGGCATGAGCTACGCCCTCGCGTGTGCGCGGGCCACGGTCTTCCGGGCCGTCGCCGTCATCGCCGGGGCGCAGATCAGCGGTTGCAGCGGCGGCACCCAGCCGATCGCGTACTTCGGGTTGCACGGCATCTCGGACAACGTCCTCAACATCGCCCAGGGTCGAGGACTGCGCGACACGTTCGTCCGCAACAACGGGTGCAACGCCCAGAACCCGCCGGAGCCGGGTGCGGGCAGCCGTACGCACATCACCACGGCCTACTCCGGTTGCCGCGCCGGTTACCCGGTGCAGTGGGCGGCCTTCGACAACGGGCACATGCCAGGCCCGGTCGACGGCACGTACGGCGAGAGCGGCATTACCACCTGGACCAAGGGCGAGATCTGGCGCTTCTTCGCCCAGTTCTCCTGACCGGGTCGCCTGCGACGGCGGGTCACGGCCTCCCCGGCGGCATCATGTGCCGGGGGGCCGGGCCCGCCGGACGTCGTGTGCGAAGGTCAGCGTTGCAGGCGGGTCGGCTTCTCCGAGCCGCCACGCCGGACCAGCCACGCCTCGGTGATGTGGGTGAACATCGCCGTGGCCGCGCCCTCCGGATCGTGGGCGGCGATCCGCTCGTAGATGCGGCGGTGCCCACGGTTGGACGCCACGCACAGCGCGCGCTCGGTGCGGCCCATGTAGCGGGCCGTGTTCACCACCTGACTCTCCAGCGAGCGTACGACGCCCCGGGCGATGCGGTTGCCGGAGGCCTGCATGACCGTGTCGTGGAAGGCCCGGTCGTGCTCGTGGTAGGTGACGTGGTCGTCGACCAACTCGTCCATCCGGTCCACCAGCGCGCGCAGCCGGTCGAGGGTCTCCTGGTCGGCGACCCGGGCGGCGACGTTGGCCATGTCGGATTCCAGCAGGCGTCGGGTGACCACGAGGTCGTCGAGGATGGCGAGGCTGTCGTCCTGGGCGATGGTGGCACCGAGGACGAGCTCGTCGAGCATGTCCCACATCGACGGTGGGGTGACCATGGTGCCCGCGCCCTGACGGACCTGCACCAGCCCCTTCTCCTGAAGGATCTTCACCGCTTCCCGGACCACGGTCCGGCTGACGGAGAAGGTCTCGCACAGCACCGGCTCGGGAGGCAACGCCGTGCCGGACGGATGCACCCCACGGACGATCCGCTCCACCAGCTCGGCGGTGACGGCGGTGGCGAGGTTGGCGGGGCGTCGGGGCCAGACCGGGGCGGCCAGTTTCTCCAGGGCCGTCTCCTGCGATGGCGTCATGTCCCCTCCGATTGGCTCGTCATGCTGCGACGTCCTGGGTCAGTGTACGACCGATTGTTGACGTCACACGTCATACGAGTTATGTTCTTGATCACGTTGGCTGCGGCAGGCCGTCAGCCACTCCCCCCCAGAGGTGAACAACGATGAAACAACGAGCATTGTGGTCAGCCGTCCTCGTTGTGGGACTGGCGACGGCAGGCTGTGGAAGTGCCAGTGACACGGGTTCCTCTTCCGGCGGCTCGACCGACAAGCTGGTGGTCTGGGACTGGAAGTCCGGTGAACCGTCGGCCAAAGCGTATATCGAGAAGGCGAAGGCCGACTTCTCCGCGAAGCACCCGGACGTGACGGTCGAGTTCGTCGCGCAGCCGTTCGACCAGTACTACACGTTGCTCGGCGCGGCCATCCAGTCCGGCAAGGGCCCGGACGTGATGCTGTTCAACGGCGGCGGTCAGATCCGCGACCGGGTCGACGCGCTGGTGCCGCTCGACGACTACGTCGCCGAGGACAAGCAGCGCCTCGCCGGGTGGGACGCCTTCACCAAGGACGGCAAGACCTACGCCGGGCCGGTGACGTTGCAGGGCCACCCGATCTACTACAACAAGGACCTCTACGCCAAGGCCGGTCTCGACCCGGCGAGCCCGGCAACCACCTGGGACAAGTTCCTCGCCGACTGCGCCGCCATCGGCAAGGTCGGTGCCAAGTGCTTCGCCCTGGGTAACAAGGAGGGCGCCGGAATCCAGTTCTGGCTGTCGGCGCTGGGCTCCGGCGTACTCACCGCCCAGGAGTACGACGACTGGATCGCCGGCAAGCGCGACTGGAACTCGCCCAACGTGAAGCGGGTCTTCCAGCTCTGGAAGGACGCCGGTGACGCCGGTCTGAACAACGACGGGGCCAACTCGACCGCGATGTTCAACGACGCCTTCGCGCTCTTCCAGTCCGCCAAGGCCGCGCACGTCATCGGGCTGATGTCGGACGTGGGGCACTGGAAGGACTTCAACGAGTTCCTCACGCCCGACAAGCTCGGCGTGATGAGCGCTCCGGTCGTCACCGCGGGCACCACCCCGAGCCTCGCCTACGACGGTGGCATCGGGTACGCGGTGGCGAAGTGGACCAGCGACCCCAAACTCGCCGCCGACCTGGTGCGTTCGCTGACCTCCACCGAGGCGCTCCAGGCGTTCTACGCCGAAGCCGGGGCGATCGCCTCGGACACCACCATCGACGTCTCGCAGGCCGGCCCGGCCGCCGCCACGATCGTGGGCCAGCTCAAGGGCGGTAAGCCCGCCCTGCACGTGGCGCTCTCCTCGAAGACCCTGGACCTGATGGGACGGGTCTCCCAGCAGCTGCTCAGCGGCTCGATCAGCGTCGACGAGGCGGTGAAGCAGCTGGCCGCTTCCGACCAGGCGGGCTGAGTTCGTGCCGATCGGAAACGTACAGCCGTGGGGGCGCCCCGGGGGGAGCCGGCGGGGCCGCGCCCCACCCCGGGGCGGCCCGGGGCCCCGCCCCCCCCCCCCCCCCCCGCCCCC
>NZ_JBNCLE010000018.1:0-152806 GCF_049844495.1 Micromonospora sp. DT48 | reverse complement strand
GCCCGGTGTCATCCGGGCGGACCGACGCCGACCCGGTGGCGGCCGAGGCCACCGGCCGCCACCGCGGCACCCGGCCACGGCGGTCGCGTGGCGGCGCGCGTGCCGAGCGCTTCGCCCCCTACGTCCTGGTCGCGCCCGCCATCCTGATCATCGTGGTGCTGCGGCTCTACCCGCTGCTGCTCGGCGTCAACTTCTCCTTCACCGGAGACGGGGAGCGCAACGGCACCGTCGTGGGCATCGACAACTACCTTGAGCTGCTCGACGACTCGCTGTTCCGCACCGCGCTGGGCAACGTCGGGTTGCTGGTGCTGTTGCTTCCGGTGGCGGTCGCCATCCCCGGGCTGCTCGCCACGTTCATCTACCTCCGGGTGCCCGGACACCGCTTCTACCGCAGCGTCTACTTCTTCCCGGCGGTGCTCTCACCGGTCATCGTCGGCGCGATCTTCAACCTGCTGCTCGCCTTCGACGGCCCGGTCAACGCGGTGCTCGGGGCGGTCGGCATCGGCCCGGTGGACTGGCTCGGGGATCCCGACGTCGCGATGTTCGTGGTGGTCGGCGTCCACATCTGGGCCACCTTCGGCATGGCGCTGGTGGTGTTCCTGGCCGGGTTCGCCACCCTGGACTCCGCCCTGTTGGACGCGGCCCGGGTGGACGGCGCGTCGCTGCTCCAGGTCATCCGGCACGTGATCATTCCGGGCCTGTCCCGCACCATCGCGTTCGTCGCCGTCACCACGATGGTCGGGATGCTGACCTCGATGTTCGGCCTGCTCTACGTGATGACCAGCGGCGGACCGGAGGGCTCCACCTACCTTCCGGAGTACTACATCTGGATCCAGCAGGGGCAGATGAATCGGCCCGCCCTCGCCTCGGCCGCGTCGACGGTGCTCTTCGTGATCATGCTCGTCGTGGGGCTGCTCCAGGTGAAGCTGCTCAGGCGGGCGGGAGGGGAGGACTGATGACCCGCGTACGACTGAGCCGGTGGCTGCTGGCCATCCCGATGACGCTGCTCGCGCTGGCGACGATCTATCCACTGCTGTTCACCGTCAACGTGGCGATGAAGACCCGGCGGGACTACATCCTCGACCGGTTCGCCCTGACCGACGCCCTCCGCTGGGACAACATCAGCACGGCGTGGAACAGCGTCGGCATGGACCGGTACTTCCTCAACTCGCTGATCGTGGTGACGTCGTCGGTCGTGCTGCTGCTGTTGCTCGGGTCGATGGCCGGTTTCGCCCTGAGCCAGCTTCGGTTCCGGGGTTCCTCGGCGCTGTTCCTGGGCTGCCTCGCGGGACTCTTCGTACCCTTCCAGGTGATCATGGTGCCGCTCGCCCGGATCATGGCCGACACCGCCCTCATCGACACGTATCCCGGGCTGGTTCTGGTCTTCGTGGCGCAGTTCCTGCCGTTCACCGTCTTCCTGATGACGAGTTACTACAAGACCATCCCGCGCGAGGTCATCGACGCGGCCCGGATCGACGGCAACAGCGTCTACGGCGTGTACCGCCGGATCATGCTGCCCCTGGGCACCCCGGCGCTGCTGTCGGTGGGCATCCTCAACGCACTGTTCTGCTGGAACGACGTCCTGATGTCGCTGGTGATGATGCCGTCGGCGGAGCACCGCACGCTCATGGTCGGCGTGACCTCGCTACGTGGGCAGTACTCCGACGACATTCCCACCTTCGCCTCAGGGGTGTTGATCGCCGCGATACCGGTCCTGGTGGTCTACCTCTTCCTCCAGCGCCAGATCGCCGACGGCGTCGCCGCCGGCTCCACGAAGGGCTGACATGCGCATCACCGGATATCGGACGCTCACCACGGTCCAGGAATGGGGGCGCCCGGTCGGCGACGCCAACGGCGTCTTCGCCGACGGGAAGGTCACCGTGCCGATCGTCGTCGTGGAGACCGACGAGGGGCTGTCGGGTGTGGGCATCGGTCCGCATGTCGAGATCGAGCGGATCTTCGCGGCCATCGAGGGTGAAGACCCCCGGGCGGTGACCACGCTCTACGACCGGATGCTGCGACACACCTTCAAGGCCGGTCACGCGGGGCCGGTGTTCGGCACCATCGGCGCGCTCGACACCGCGCTCTGGGACATCAAGGCGCAGGCGGTCGGCCAGCCGCTGTGGCGGTTGCTGGGCGGGCGCGACCGGCGGGTGCCGGCGTACGCCTCCGGCCTGGACATCGGCCTGACCGACGACGAGCTCATCTCGGCGTACACCCGCTACGCGGCACACGGGCTGCGCGCGGCCAAGCTCAAGGGCGGCCTCGACATCGAGCGGGACCGACGCCGACTCCACCTGGTCAAGGAGGTCCTGGCCGATGCGGGCCACGGGCTGCGTCCCGGTCTGATGCTCGACGTCAACGAGGCGTGGACCCGCAAGCAGGCCGTCCGGCACGTGTGCGAACTCGAACGCACCCTCGACCTGATCTGGATCGAGGAGCCGGTTCGGCGCTGGGACGCCGAAGGGCTCGCCGCCGTCGGCCGGGGAGTACGCGCCTCCGTCGCCACCGGGGAGAACCTCACCGGGCTTGAGCAGTACCGCCCGCTGATCGCCGCCGGTGCGGTCGACGTCGTCCAGACCTCCGCGGTCGGGGGAGTGACCCACTTCCTGCGGGTGTCCGCCCTGGCGCACGCCTACGACCTGCCGGTCAGCCCGATCGGCAACAGCCCGCTCGGGCTGCTGCACGCCGCCACCTCGGTGCCCAACCACCTGACCAGCGAGTTGCAGGACCTCTGGCCGCCGGTCGGTGTCACCGTCGACCTGCACGTCGAGGACGGGGCGTTCATCCTCGGCGACTCGCCCGGACTCGGCCTGCGGGTGGACGAGCAGCGGATCCAACCCCCACAGGCACCGACGGTCGACGGCCCGAACGTGCGGCCGGAGGAGGCCGGGCGGCGGCTGCTGGCGGCGACGGACGGCGTCGTACCGGCCACCGGCCTGCCGCTGGCTCGGGCCGCCGCACCGACGTGCAACAGCAATCAGGTGTCCCCGACCGGATGTCACTGACGCCACAGACGGTGGGCCGGCACGAGTCGCGTACGGCCGTTGATACGGAGGATCGATGAAGGCAGTGGTCTACCGGGGAGCGCGCAACCTCGGAGTCGAGGAGCGTGAGCCGACGGCACCCGGGCCCGGCGAGGTGCGGATCTCGGTGGCCTACACCGGGATCTGCGGCACCGACCTGCACATCTACCACGGGGACATGGACGCCCGGGTCGGTGCCGCCGCGATCATCGGGCACGAGATGTCAGGGCGGATCGCGGCGCTGGGGGAGGGCGTCACCGGCTGGTCCGTCGGCCAGCCGGTGACCGTGCTGCCCACCAGGTGGTGTGGGCGGTGTGCCGCCTGCCGGCGCGGCAACTCGCACATCTGTCACGCCATGAACTTCCTCGGCATCGACTCGCCCGGTGCCATGCAGTCCTCCTGGACGGTACCGGCGGAACTGGTCCTGCCGCTGCCGGAGGAGTTGCCGCTCGACCAGGGCGCACTCGTCGAACCGGTCGCCGTCGCCGTGCACGACGTGCGACGGGGACAGGTGGCCGCCGGTGACCACGTGGTCGTCGTCGGCGGTGGACCGATCGGGGTGCTGATCGGCACCGTGGCTCAGGGCCGGGGCGCTCGGGTGCTGCTCGTGGAGCCGGACGCCACGCGGCGGGCCGTGGCGGGCGACATCGGGATCGAGGCCGTCGACCCGACCGCGACCGACGTGGCGGCGCTGGTCGACGAGCGTACCGACGGTGCGGGCGCCGACGTGGCCTTCGAGGTCTCCGGCTCTGCGGCCGGTGTCGCCACCGCGGTCGGGGTGCTGACCGCCCGGGGGCGGCTGGTGATGGTGGCGATCCACCCCCGGCCGAGGGAGGTCGACCTGCACCGGTTCTTCTGGCGTGAGCTGGAACTGCTCGGCGCGCGTCTGTACCAGCGCGACGACATGGCGGAGGCGATCCGGTTGGTCGCCTCCGGCGCGATCCCGACCCGACAGCTGATCTCCCGGGTCGCGCCGCCCAGCGCGGCGACCGAGGCGTTCGCCGCGCTGGAGGGTGGCGGTGTCATGAAGGTGCTGCTGGACTGGCAGGAGGGCGACCGGTGACGAATCTGTTCGACCTGTCCGGACGGACCGCGGTGGTGACCGGTGCCCGACGCGGCATCGGGCTGGCCATGGCCGAGGCGTTGGCGCGCGCCGGTGCCGACGTGGTCGGGGTATCGGCGAACCTGGAACCGCAGGAGAGCGAGGTGGGCCGCCGGGTGCGTGCCGCCGGGCGACGGTTCACCGCGCTGCGCGCCGATCTGGCCGACCGGGCGGCCGTGCGTCGGCTGGCCGACGACCTGATCGCGCTCGGGCCGATCGACATCCTGGTCAACAACGGTGGCACGATCGCCCGCGCCCCGGCCGTCGACCACCCCGACGAGATCTGGGACCACGTCATCGAGGTGAACCTGAACAGCCAGTTCGTGCTGAGTCGGGAGATCGGGCGGACGATGGTCGACCGTGGCCACGGAAAGATCATCTTCACCGCGTCCCTGCTCAGCTTCCAGGGAGGCATCACGGTGCCCGGGTACGCCGCGTCGAAGTCGGGCGTGGCCGGGCTCACCAAGGCCCTGGCGAACGAGTGGGCCGCCCACGGGGTGAACGTCAACGCCATCGCCCCCGGCTACATCGCCACCGACAACACCCGAGCCCTGCGCGAGGACCCCGACCGCAACCAGGCGATCCTGGCCCGGATCCCGGCCGGTAGGTGGGGCGCCGCCGACGATCTCGGTGGGGCCACGGTCTTCCTCGCCTCGGCGGCCTCCGACTACGTCAACGGGATCGTGCTGCCCGTCGACGGGGGGTGGCTGGGCCGATGACCGAGCCGACGCCCCAGATCGTCGACGCGCACCACCACCTGTGGGTCCGGGCGCGGCATCCGCAGCCGTGGATCGACCCGGTGACCATGGCGGCCATCGACGCCGACTTCGAGGTCACCGACCTCGCCCCACTCGCCCGGTCGGCAGGGGTCACCAACACCGTCGTCGTGCAGTCCATCGCCTCGACGAGGGAAACCCTGGACCTGTTGCGTACCGCAGCCGACGACGTCCTGGTCGGCGGCGTCGTCGGCTGGGCCGACCTGACGGCCGCCGACGTCGCCGCCCGCCTCGACCGGCTGCGCTCGGCACCCGGCGGGCAGCGCCTGACCGGCATCCGTCATCTCGTCCAGAGCGAGCCGGACCCGGCGTACCTGGACCGACCCGACGTGCGCCGGGGCATCGCCGCGGTCGGCGACGCCGGACTGGTCTTCGACCTGCTGGTCCGGCAACACCAACTGCCCATGGCCGCCCGGTTGGCGCACGACCTGCCCCAGGTGCGGTTCGTCCTCGACCACCTCGGCAAGCCCGCGCTGGGCACCCCGGAGTTCGACCACTGGCGGCGGGACCTGCGGGCCCTCGCCGCAGCGCCCAACACGGTGGCCAAGGTGTCCGGCCTGACGACCGAGGTGCCCCGGTCGCCGTGGACGGTGGACGATCTCCGACCTGCCGTCGACCACGCGCTCGACGTGTTCGGGCCGGACCGGCTGATGTTCGGCTCGGACTGGCCGGTGTCCCTGCTCGCCACCTCGTACCCACGCTGGATCGAGGCGGTCGCGCAGTTGCTGGGTGACCTCGACCCCACCGAGCAGGCGGCGATCTGGGCGGGCACCGCGCGGCGTTGCTATCGACTGGAGGCGTCGTGAACAGGCACGTACTGCCCCGTCGTACGGCGGTGAGCCTGACCGAGTTGGGCTTCGGCGCGGCCCAGGGCGGCAACCTGTACCGGGTGACCACGGACGACGAGTTCGTCGCCGCCGTCGACACCGCCTGGGCGGCGGGCGTGCGGTACTACGACACCGCGCCGCACTACGGCCTCGGGTTGTCCGAGCGTCGCCTGGGCGATGCGCTGCGGAGCAGACCACGCGACGAGTACGTGGTGTCGACGAAGGTGGGCCGGCTGCTGGTGCCGTCACCGGCCGACGCACACCTGCGCGACCCGGAGGGCTTCGACGTGCCCGCGAGCCACCGCCGGGTCTGGGACTTCAGCCGCGACGGGGTACGGCGTTCCATCGAGGCCAGTCTGGCCCGCACCGGCCTGGACCGGATCGACATCGTCTACCTGCACGACCCCGACGACCACTGGGAGCAGGCCGCCGGGGAGGCGGTGCCGGCCCTGGTCGAGTTGCGTGACCAGGGCGTGGTGGGTGCGATCGGCGCCGGCATGAACCAGTCCGCGATGCTCGCGCGGTTCGTCCGGGAGACCGATGTCGACGTGGTGATGTGCGCCGGTCGGTACACCCTGCTCGAACAGGGGGCGGCCGAGGACCTGTTGCCGCTCGCGCAGCGCAGCGGGGTGGGTGTGGTGATCGCGGGCGTCTACAACTCCGGACTGTTGTCGCGGGAGCGCCCCCCGGCCGACGCGCTCTACAACTACCAGCAGGCGCCGCCGGAGCTGATCGAGCGGGCGCGGCGGATCGCCGAGGTCTGCGAACGGTACGGCGTCACCCTGCCGCAGGCGGCGCTCGCCTTCGTCCGCCGGCACCCGGCCGTGGTCTCGACGGTGGTCGGTGTCCGCGACGGCGGACAGGCGGCGCAGACCGTACGGCGTTCGGCCGTGGCGGTCCCCGACGAACTCTGGGAAGCACTCGCCACCGCCGGGCTGCTCGCCGCGCCGGTGTAGGTCGTCTTGCTCGGGCACCGCCCTGGCGGGGCGGGTACGAGTCCGTACCCGCCCCGCCAGGAGCCGGTCAGGTGCCCGGTCGGGACCGGCTCCGGTGTCGAAGGCCGGTCCCGACGGGAGGTGACGGTCGTGGTGCGCGCCCGGTCAGGCCAGGCTGAACCGCCACTGCTGGTTGCTGCCGCTGTGGCAGTTCCACTGCAACAGACGGGCACCGTCGGTGGTGGCACCGCCGTTGACGTCGACGCAGAGCCCGCTCAACGTGCTCTTCATCGTGTAGACCCCGCTGGTCCCGGTGGACGTCACGGTGAACTTCTGTTGGTTGCTGTTGTTGCAGGTGGCCTGCTGGAGGAAGGCACCGGCGCTGGTGGAGCCGCCGGTGATCTCCGCGCACTTGCCGCTGTGGACGGCCCGCAGGTAGACGGCACCGCCCCCGGCGTCGACCGCCTGCCACTTCTGGTTGTTGCCGCCGGTGGCCGCCCACTGGTGGATCTGGGCGCCGTCGGCGGTGGACACCCCGTTGACGTCCATCAGCTTGTTGCTGTGTTGGGCGGTGATCGTCCACGTCCGGCCGGCTATCCCGCCACCGCTGTCACCGACTCCCACGCCCGGACCACCGAAGGTGTGCGAGTCGAGGTCGAACCAGTTGTTGGCACTGCCCTTGAACACCAGGTACAGGGTGTGGGTGCCGGCCAAGGGGGTGACGCTGACCGGCGGTGTCGACTGGTAGTTGTCCCATCCGCCGGTGCTCGGCACCGGGGTGGTGGCCAGCAGCGTTCCGGTCGGCGATCCGGCCCGCAGCTCGATCGAGCCGCCGCCGGAGGGCGACGACAGCCGGTAACTCACGCTGGTGATGCCGGACAGGCTCATCGGCGTGAAGGCGATCCAGTCGTTGTTGGAGATGTCACCGATGCGCTTGCCGCTCTCCGCGCCGGCCTGGTCGATGATCCGGGTGCCCGACTGGCTGCTGTAGTACTCGGCCTGCTTGTGCTTGGGCTGGAGGATCACCTGGGCACGCCCGGTGAGTGGTGCGGCGCCGCCCGCGCCACCGTTGTCGGTGTACCGCGCGTTGAGCACGTAGAACAGGTTCGCGCCGTCCGGGTGTCCGCCGAGCAGGTCGGTGGGGATCGTTCCGGAACAGCCGGCGTAGTCCGTGGTCTCGTGCGCGTGGTCGTCATGCCCCAGGGCGGGGTTGAGGAAGACCTTGGAACAGTCGATCGTCCCGCCGTCCGGGTCGGTGACGCTGATCTGGTAGGAGACCCGGTCGCCGAAGGTGAGCATGCCACCGTTGGCCGGTGTGGTGATGGTGACCACCGGTGCGGTGTTGCCGACGGTGATCTGCACGTTGGCGAAGCCGGACTTGCCCGAGCTGTCGGTCACCTTCAACTGGGCCGTGTAGTTGCCGTTGTTGGTGTAGACCTTCGACGGGTTGGCCGCCGTCGAGGTGGTGCCATCGCCGAACGTCCACAGGTAGCTGATCGTGTCGCCGGGGTCGGGATCCATCGATCCGGCGCTGGAGAACTGCACGGTCAGCGGGGCGCTGCCGTTGGTGGGCGTGCCGCTGGCCTTGGCGATCGGGGTCCGGCCACCCTGCACGTAGTCGATCCGGTAGAGGCCGGAGTCACTGTTGCCGCCACCGAAGTTGGTGCCCCACTCCAGCAGGTAGAGCGAGCCGTCCGGGCCGAATTCGAGGTCCATCGGGCTGTTGAACCTGGTGTTCGGCAGGAACGGGTTGGTGCGGGTGACCGCGGTGGCCGAGTCGAAGTGCACCTCCTTGATGTAGTCGCGCGACCACTCGTAGAAGAAGTGGACACCGTCGTAGTACGGCGGGAACTTCGTCGCGGACGGGTTCGAGGCGTCGTAGCGGTAGACCGGCCCACCCATCGGCGCGGAGCCACCCGAGCCCAGCTCGGGGAAGGTCTGCGAGCTGGGGTAGCCGTACCACAGGTTGGGTGCGACGACCGGCTGAAGGTTGGTCAGCCCGGTGTTGTTGGGCGAGTTGTTGACCGGAGCGGAGCAGTTGAACTTCGCGCCGACCACGCCGGTGTCCGGGTTGTAGGGCGCGTACGGCTGGTTGTTGCCGTGGCAGAACGGCCAGCCGTAGTTGCCCGGTGCCTTGATCACGTTGAGTTCGACGAGGCCCTCGGGGCCCCGGTTGGTGGTCGGTGGGTTCCGGTCGGGCCCGTAGTCGGCCAGGTAGACCCAACCGTTGGCCGGGTCGATCGAGAAGCGGAACGGGTTGCGGAAGCCCATCGCGTAGATCTCCGGCCGGGTCTGCGCCGTCCCCTGCGGGTAGAGGTTGCCCGACGGGATGCTGTAGCCGCCGTTGGCGGAGGGCCGGATGCGCAGCAGCTTCCCGCGCAGGTCGTTGGTGTTGCCCGCGGTACGCGCCGCGTCGAGCATGTGCTTGCCCGGACGCCAGTCCAGCGGGGCGTAGCCCTGCCAGTTGGGGTCGAGGTTCGGCGGAACGTCGTCACCGGTGCCGATGTAGAGGTTGCCGTCCGGCCCGAAGGCGATGTACCCGCCGGTGTGGCCGGGCTCGGGGTAGGTACGGTCCCGGTACGCCGGGATGTCGATGATGGTGACCCCGCTGGACATGTTCAACGTGTCGCCGTTGAGCGTGTAGCGGGACACCCGGTTGACGTCGGTCGAACTGCTGGCCGGCGAGTGGTACAGGTAGACGTACCCGTTGGTGGCGAAGTTCGGGTCGAGCGCCACGCCGGTGAGTCCGTCCTCGCCTCCGGTGTAGACACTGAGCGTGCCGGCGGTGACCGTGCTGTTGGTGCTCGGCTTGAAGATCTTGACCTGACCGCCACGCTGTACGTAGATCACCCGGCCGTCGGGGGCCACCGCGAGCGCCATCGGGTCGACGGTGTTGCTGTCGAGGGTCCGCTTCTCGAAGTTGCCCCAGACGGTGCCGCCGCAGTCACCCGGCTCGTTGCCGGCGGCCCACTTCACGCCGCCGAGGACGTGGTTGCGGAAGTGGGTCTCGCTGTAGGACTCGCTCGCGTGTCCCATGGCCGTGGCCCAGACCCGGCCACCGCCGGTGTTACGGCACCAGGAGATCGGATGGTCGGGGCCCATCGCCCGGGAGCCCGGGTTGTACGTGCGTTCGTCGGCGGTGACCAGGACGTGCACCTCACCGCGCGGGTTCTTGTCGAAGTTGTACCACTCCTCGCTGCGGTTCCATCGGTCCGGCAGGCCGGCCGTCGACGGGTGCTTCTTGTCGGCGACGATGGCGGTGCCGGGCAGGACGCCGGGGGAGTGCTCCGGCATGTGGGCACCCGCGTTGATGGTCTGGTCCCACCACGGGTACTCGCCCTCGATGCCCATGTCGGTGGCGTTGTGGATGGCCACGATGCCCTTGCCGCTGGCGAGGTAGCCCTCCACCGCCTGGCGTTGGCTGGCCGACGTCCACACCATGCCGGACGTCTGGAACATGATCAACACATCGAAGGTGGCGAGATTGGCTGCCGTGAAGACACTGGAGTCCTCACTGTGCACCAGCTCGAAGTTGTTGGCCGCAGCCTGCTGCTGGAACATCGAGACCCCGGCCGGGATCGAGTCGTGCCGGTAGCCGGTGGTCTTGGTGAACAACAGGGCGCGGAAGGCCGGAGCAGCCGATGCCGGCTGGACCAGCGCGATCGCCAGTACCAGACCGGTGATCAGTCCGATGATGGCTGTTTTTCGACGCATGCCGTCTCCTCGTCGGGGCGGAGCAAACAGGGGCGCTACCACGAGTCAGGTCACCCCCCGGGGCGCGTCCGCCGACGCCCGCCGGGATGGCGGGCGGGTGCGGTTGTCGCACGGGCTCGGCGTACCGGAGCGGCGCCGCCGGCCGTTACGCAGAGTCACGTTCGGGTGGAGCCCGGCTCCTGGTGGCAAGGAGCCTAGATAGATAGGGACATGTACATAAATGAATGTTAACGCAAACATGTAGGCGGGAATGATCAATGGCACGTGCGTTCCCCAGTGGACCTGACCCGGCGTCGTTGCCTGCCATCGGCCCGGCCGGGAGTCCGGGAAGATCGGGGATTGCGCACCTATCCCCGAGCATCTATCTTCATACGTGCGATGTTTCGGTTGTGTCAAGCGAAAGTTTGAGCACGACAACAGGAAGCATCGCTTGCGATATCTAAAGCCAGGCGACCGGTCGGTCGGAAGTGGATTCTGAGGTGGCGCATCGATGCCCTTGGCGATTACTACCAGTAAGGAATCCTGATGTCGGATCGGCCGCAGACGCCACTGCTCGCCCTGCGCGGCATCAGCAAGTCCTTCTTCGGGGTGCGCGTCCTCGACGGGGTTGATCTCGACGTCGCCCCCGGTGAGGTGCACGCCGTGGTGGGGGAGAACGGTGCCGGCAAGTCCACCCTGATGAAGATCATCTCAGGTGGGCACGCCCCGGACGGCGGTGTCATCGAGTTCGCGGGACTACCACGCGTGTTCGGTGGCCCACGAGAGGCGCAGCGGGCCGGCATCGGCATCATCCACCAGGAGTTCAACCTCCTGCCGGAACGCACCGTCGCGGAGAACGTGTTCCTGGGGCACGAGCCGAGGCGGCGCGGTCTGGTCGACCGGCGACGGATGCTCAGCCGCACCCGGGAGCTGTTGGCCACCATCGGCGAGACGGCACTGCCTGCCGACGCGGTGGTGGGCCGCCTCGGAGTCGCCCAGCAACAGGTGGTGGAGATCGCCAAGGCGCTCGCCCTCGACGCGCGACTGCTCATCATGGACGAGCCCACCGCCGCCCTGGCCGACCACGAGGTCGAACTGCTCTACGGGCTGGTGCGGCGGCTGCAACAACAGGGCATCGGCCTGCTGTACGTCTCGCACCGGCTGACCGAGGTCTTCGACCTGTCCGACCGGATCACGGTCCTCAAGGACGGACGCCGGGTGCGGACGATGCCCACCGCCGAGGCCACGGCGGAGGATCTGGTACGCCAGATGGTCGGTCGGGAGTTGTCCAGTTACTACCCCGACCGGGCCGCCCCCGAGGACGTCGGAGCGGTCCGGCTCACCGTGCGCGGCGGCGGGAACCGCAAACTACGCGACATCGACCTGGACCTGCGCGCGGGTGAGGTGCTGGGCGTCGGTGGCCTTCAGGGCTCCGGACGGTCGGCACTGGCCCGCGCGTTGTTCGGGGTCGAGCCGTTCACCACCGGTCTGGTCACGATCGACGGTAAGCCGGCCCGGCTGCGCTCACCGCGTGCGGCGACGCGGGCCGGCGTCGCGTACGTCACCGAGGACCGCAAGGGCGAGGGCATCGTGGGCCGACAGTCGGTGCTCGACAACGCGCTGCTCGCCAGCCGGGCGGTCCTCCCGCTCCGCTCGGGCCGCGCCGCGCGCACCGTACGCGTGCGTGAGCTGCTTGCCACCGTCGAGGTCCGGGCCGCCGGTGACCACCAGGAGATCCGGTTTCTGTCCGGCGGCAACCAACAGAAGGTGGTGTTGGCCAGGTGGCTCGCACTGGACCCGTTGATCCTGCTCTTCGACGAGCCCACCCGGGGGATCGACGTGGGCGCGAAGTCGGCGATCCACGATCTCGTCCGTCGGCTCGCCCGGTCGGGCGCGGCGGTACTGATGATCTCGTCCGAGTTGCCGGAACTGCTCGGCATGAGTGACCGGATGCTCGTCATGCGCGACGGCCGGATCGCCGGTGAGCTGTCCGCCGGTGCCACCGAGGAGGACGTGGTGGCCCTGGCCGTCGGCACGGTACGCGGGGCGGCGGCGTGAGTGGGCGCGGCGGACGGGCCATCGGATTCGGCGGCCTGAGTACCGCGTCACTGCGGTCGGCTCGGCCGCCCGTGCCGGGCGTGTTCGTGGCGTTGGCCATCACCTTGGCGGTCGGCTGGCTGATCGTCATGATCGACGGCGGTCAGCTGTTCAACCAGGCGACGACGGTGAGCCTGCTGCACGTCGCCGCCGGGCTGGGCCTCGTCGCGGTCGGCCAGACCCTGGTCATCCTCGGTGGTTCACTCGACCTGTCGGTCGCCTACGTGATCAGTCTGAGCACCCTCGTGGCGGCCGAGACGATGAACGGCAGTGACGGCGCACTGCTACCGGCGGTCGGCCTCGCGCTCACCGTCAGCGCCGCTGTCGGGCTGCTCAACGGGCTGCTCGTCACCCGGCTGCGGATCAACGCCTTCATCGCCACCCTCGGCGTCGGGCTGCTGCTCAAGGGCTACCTCGACAACGGCTACGACGGGCCCGCCGGCAGCACCTCCCCGACGCTCGTGCAGACCCTCGGCTACCAGCGCATCGGTCCCGTCCCGCTGTCCTTCCTGCTGCTGGTCGCGGTGACCGGGGCGTGCTGGTTCGCGCTAACGCGGACCCGGTTCGGCCACCACCTGGTCGCCGTCGGGGGCGACCCGGAAGTCGCCCGGCTCTCCGGCGTGCGCAACGAGCGGGTCCTGGTCGTGGCCCACGTGCTCTGCTCACTCTGCGCCGGCCTGGCCGGGATCTACCTGGCCAGTCGGCTCGGTTCGGGCGCCCCACGGGTGGGCACCGAGGGCCTCTACGACCTGGAGTCGATCGCGGCGGTGGTCATCGGTGGCACCGCTCTCGCCGGTGGCCGGGGCGGGGTCATCGGCACCCTCGGCGGTGTCCTGCTGCTCGCCAGCATCGACGCCATCTTCAACCAGCTCGAAGTGGACGCCTTCTTCAAGCAGGTGATCCGGGGAGCCATCATCATCGCCGCCGTGGCCGTCTACGCCCGCCGGAGCATGCGAAAGGCGGCGATCTGAGATGCGACTCGTCCAGCGTCGCCCGCTGCCGTCCCGGCTCGCCCGGGTACGCTCCGGTGGCCTCCTGCCCCTGATCGCGATACTCGCGGTGCTGTTGGTGCTGATCACCGTCCGGCAGCCCGACTTCATGGCGCCGCCCTCACTGATGTCGTTCCTCGGCCGATCAGCACCGCTCATCCTGCTCGCCGCCGGTCAGTACTTCGTGATCGTCTCCGGCGAGTTCGACCTGTCGGTCGGCTCCCTGGTCACCGCGCAGGTCGTGGTCGCCGCGCGGCTCATCGACAGCGACCCGTCCCGGACCTGGCCGGTGGTGCTGGTGCTGCTCGCCGGTGGGCTGCTCGTCGGGCTGGTCAACGGATTGATCACGACGCGACTGCGGGTGCCCTCGTTCATCACCACCCTCGGCATGTTCCTGATCCTGGTGGGGGCGGTCTACCTCTGGTCCAACGGCGCACCCAAGGGCGGGCTCTCCGAGGAGTTCCGCCGGTTCGGTCGGCGCGCGTTCGAGGACGTGCCAGGGCTCGGGCGCATCCCGTACGCCCTGGTGATCCTGCTGCTCCTCGCGACCCTCGCCGTGCTGTTGATGCGCTCCGACTTCGGTCGGGTCCTGGTCGCCGTGGGGGACAACCCGCGTACCGCGGAGCTGAGCGGCGCCCGGGTGCACCGGACCCGGACGATCGCCTTCATGCTGAGCGGCCTCGCCGCCGCGGTCGCGGCGATCCTGATCGGCGGCTACAGCGGAGTGTCCTTCCAAGCCGGTGCCGGGCTGGAGTTCGGCGCCATCACCGCGGTCGTCCTCGGCGGCGTCGCCCTGGGCGGCGGACGGGGCTCGGTCGTCGGGGCGATGCTCGGCGCGCTGACCCTCGAACTGCTGTTCACGCTCATGAACTTCTACGGCGTCTCCGGCGCGCTCAGACCAACGGTCCAGGGCGCCATCATCCTGTTCGCCGTGGCGGTTTCGACCCGACGTTCCACGTCGAGATAAGGAGATTCTGTCAGTGAAACGAGGCATGGCGGCCACGGCCGCGCTCATCCTGTTGTCCCTTGCCGCCTGCGCCACCGACGAGCCCGCCGCGACCCCGTCGGACTCCTCCTCCGCGCCCGCCGCCGGCACCGGGGAACAGTCGAAGTTCTTCGTCCAGGCCGACTACGACAACGAACTCGCGCTGCTCGACGCCGCGCCGACCGGCCCCGCCGACAAGCCGTGGGAGCAGGTGCTCAACCCGAAGATGGTCGACACCGCCAAGTTCAAGAAGGCGGGCCCGCACAAGATCTGCTTCTCGAACGCGGCGCTGAACAACCCGTGGCGACAGGTCGGCTTCAAGACCATGCAGGCCGAGGTCGAGGCCCAGGGCGACCGGATCAAGGAGTTCGTGCACGTCGACGCCGAGGGCAAGGACCAGAAGCAGATCGCCGACATCAACGACCTGCTCGGGAAGGGCTGCGACGCGCTCATCGTCTCGCCGAACACCACCGCCACGCTCACCCCCGCGGTCGAGGCGGCCTGCAAGGCTGACCTGCCGGTCGTCGTCTTCGACCGTGGCGTCGACACCGACTGCCCGGTGACCTTCATCAACCCGATCGGTGGGTACGGGTTCGGTCACGTCGGCGCGGAGTTCGTCAGCCAGCGGATGAAGCCCGGCGGGAAGGTCCTCGCGCTGCGTATCCTGCCCGGCGTCGACGTGCTGGAGACCCGCTGGTCCGCCGCGAAGGTGGTGTTCGACAAGGCGCAGGTCGACGTCGTCGGGGTGGAGTTCACCGACGGTGACCCGGCCAAGACCAAGAAGATCGTCAACGACTACATCCAGCGGCACGGCACCATCGACGGCGTCTGGATGGACGCGGGTGCGGTCGCCGTCGCGGCGGTGGAGGCGTTCCAGGACGCCGGTCAGCCGGTACCTCCGATCAACGGCGAGGACCAGCTCGACTTCCTGAAGCTGTGGAAGGACGAGGGTCTCACCGCGATCGCGCCCACGTATCCGACCTACCAGTGGCGTACGCCGATCATCGCGGCGCTGCGGATCCTCGACGGCCAGCAGGTGTCGGCCCCGTGGAAGCTGCCGCAGCCGACGATCACCCAGGAGAACCTGGACAGCTACCTCGACCCGGAGATGCCGCCGCTGCACTACGCCATGTGCGGCTGCACCGACCTGCCGGGTTACCCCCAGCGCTGGAAGTAGGTGCTCGTTGCGTGCCGTCGGTGTCAATCCCTGGGTGTGGACCTCACCGGTCGACGACCGGGCGCTGACCACTGTGATCCCACGGATCGCGGCGCTCGGTTTCGACGCGGTCGAGCTGCCGATCGAACAGCCGGGTGACTGGGATCCGTACCGGGTCCGGGACCTGCTCGCCAGGTACGGCCTGGCCGCTGCCGGCGTCTGCGCGGTCACCCCACCCGGGCGGGAACTCGTCAACGCGGAACCCGCCGTGGTGCAGGCCACGGTGGCGTACCTGGACAGTTGCGTGGACAGTGCGGCGATCATCGGTGCGCCGTGCGTCGGTGGGCCGGTCTACGCGTCGGTGGGCCGGACCTGGCGGATGACGCCGGCGGAACGCGCCGCCTGTTACGTGGACTTCCGTCGGGCGCTGGCCCCGGTCGCGGAGCGGGCCGGCGAGCGGGGGGTCTCCATCGGTGTGGAGGCGCTCAACCGCTACGAGACGAGTGTGGTCAACACGCTCGAACAGACCGTGGAGATGATAGACGGTCTGCCGTCGAACGTCGGCATCATGATCGACACGTACCACATGAACATCGAGGAGGCGAACCCGTACGCGGCGCTGGCCGCCGTGGGTCCGTACATCAAGCACGTCCAGGTCAGCGGCACCAACCGGGGAGCGCCCGGGTCGGACCACCTGGACTGGCCCCGGTTCCTCGCCGCCCTGGCCGCGACCGGTTACTGGGGCGCGATCTGTATCGAGTCGTTCACCCCGGAGAACGCGACGATCGCGACCGCCGCCTCGATCTGGCGTCCGCTCGCCCCGTCTCCGGATCGGCTCGCGGGAGACGGGCTGGCCTATCTCCGCAGCATCCTGGGCTGATCCGCGCCGCCGCCCTCGCGGTGATCTCCGGTCGACGGGGTCACCGCGAGGGCGGTTCACGGTTTCGGGGACCAGATGGCGGTCGATCCTTGCGAAGACATCATTCGTATGATGAACTGCCGTCCAATTGGCACCCACCACACCGCACCGCCCAGGTAAGGAGACCCCCGTGTCCGTACCTCCGACCCCCACCGCACCCCGACGGGTGCTGGCCGTGGCCACGGCCGTGGCGTTGACCGCCGTGGCCACCGTGGCCGCTGTCACCACCGCCGCCGCCCCCGCCCTCGCCGCGACCACCACCCTCTACGCCT
Source organism: Micromonospora sp. DT48 (assembly GCF_049844495.1). NCBI lineage: Bacteria > Bacillati > Actinomycetota > Actinomycetes > Micromonosporales > Micromonosporaceae > Micromonospora > Micromonospora sp. DT48. The sequence continues at coordinate 136,029 of NZ_JBNCLE010000018.1, read as the reverse complement.
CCCCCTCCGGTGGCGGCAGCAACTGCACCGCCGCCCAACCGTGTTCCCTGACCACAGCGCAGTCCGTCGTCCGGTCGATGAACGCTTCGATGTCGGGCGACATCGTCGTGCAGCTGGCCGACGGCGTGTACCGGCTCTCGTCGCCGCTACGGTTCACCGCCGCCGACTCCGGCACGAACGGCTACCACGTGATCTGGCAGGCGGCACCGTCGGCCCGTCCGGTGATCAGCGGCGCGCGGGCGGTCACCGGCTGGACGCAGGTGGACGCCGGCCGCAACATCTGGCGGGCCAACGTCGGTGCCGGAACCGACACCCGCCAGCTCTACGTCAACGGTGCGCTCGCCACCCGCGCCCGCACCCAGGTCAACCGCGCGGACTTCACTGCGGACAGCACCGGCATGCGGTTCACCACCAGCGCACTGAGCTACCTCAACAACCTGGCCAACCAGAGCCGGATCCAGATGGAGAGCGTCAACTCGTTCACCGACCGGTACGTCTCGGTGCAGAGCATCAGCGGCAACCTCATCCGGATGCAGCAGCCCGGCTGGAGCAACAACAACTTCGGCTACGACACCTTCACCAGCCCGCACCGGGCCGGACCGCTCTACCTGACCAACGCCTACGAGTTCCTGGACTCGCCGGGGGAGTGGTACCTCGACTCGGGTAGTGGCGCACTGTTCTACATCCCGCTCGCCGGGCAGAACATGAACAGCGTCAGCGTGGAACTGCCGACGCAGCAGTCCCTGGTCAACCTCGGCGGGACCTACGCCGCACCGGCCCACCACATCAGGTTCACCGGGATCACCTTCACCGGCACCACCTGGCTGGGCGCCAGCAGCAACCAGGGCTACGTGGACCAGCAGACCGGCGCGTACATCTACGGCAACTGGAGCTGGCCCGCCTTCAACTCCTGCCACAACGGCTGCCCGCAGTTCGAGGCCACCCGGCCGAACTGGCAGCAGATGCCCGCCGCCGTGCAGATCTCGGCCGCCAACAACATCACCTTCAGCGATTCCCAGTTCGTCAACCTGGGACAGACCGCGATCGGGATCGGCAACGACGCCAACGCCCACGCCAGCGGGGTGGGCCTGGGAGCCAGCGACATCACCATCACCCGCTCCGAGATCGCCCGCAACGCCGCCGGTGGCATCGTCGTCGGTGGCGTACGCGCCGACGCCCACCACCCCAGCGACCAGCGGATGGTGAACCGTGACATCACCATCAGCAACAATCGGCTGCACGACCTCGGGATCGAGTACCGCGGCATCGTCTCGGTGCTCACCACCTACGTCACCAACGCCACCGTCTCGTACAACGAGGTCTACAACATGCCGTACACCGGCATGTCCCTCGGTTACGGCTGGGGTGCCAACGACGCGGGCGGCAGCGACCACTACGCCGGCCGGGGCCTGTACAACTACCAGCCGCGTTACACCACCCCCACCACCGCCAGCAACAACCGGCTGATCGGCAACTACGTGCACGACGTGATGCAGCAGATGAACGACGGCGGCTGCATCTACACTCTGTCGGCGAACCCGGGTGGCCTGATCAGCGACAATTACTGCCTGCGGACCAACGGCCACTTCGGTCTCTACTTCGACGAGGGATCCCGCTACTACACCGCCCGCACCAACGTCTTCTCGTCCACCGGTACCTGGGCGACCGCCAACTACTGGTACGCCGAGAACATGGGCAACTTCACCGTCACCAACAACTGGTCGACCAACGGCAGCACCAACGTGACCAACGGCGACCGGGGCAACGTGGTGTCCGGCAACGTGACGGTGACCAACGGGAACTGGCCCTCGGGTGCCCAGGCCGTGATGGCCGGTGCCGGTCCCCAGGGCGGCGACGGTCAGCAGAACGTGCAGATCGTCGGCGCACAGTCCGGTCGGTGCGTGGACGTCGAGGGCGCGAGCACCGCCAACGGGGCACAGGTCAAGCTCTGGGACTGCCACGGCGGGACGAACCAGCGATGGACCTACACCGCCAGCCGGCAACTGATGGTGTACGGCAACAAGTGCCTCGACGCCTCCGGTCAGGGCACCAGCAACGGCACGCTGGCGATCATCTGGGACTGCAACGGTCAGGTCAACCAGCAGTGGAACGTCAACTCCAACGGCACCATCACCGGCGTACAGTCCGGGCTGTGCCTCGACGCCAGCGGCTACGGCACCACCAACGGCACGGTGATCCATCTGTGGACCTGCCACGGCGGCACCAACCAACAGTGGAACCTGCGTAACTGACCCCATCGGTGGGTGGGGTCGGTACGCCGACTCCACCCACCGCGCTCCGCCGGCTGACGAGTTCCATCAACTGTAAAGGTGATACACGCCTAGACCTGGGCGGGGCTGCGGTCGGCTCGCTCCTCGGCGGCCTGATCGCCGGCGTCTGGGGCCTGACGGCACCGTTCTGGTTCGCCGGAGTGACGATGGCCCTCGTCGCCCTCGTCGCCCTCGTCGCGTGGCGACCGCTGGCGCAGGGTCCAGACTGGTCGAAGGCGCCTGAAGAGGGCTGACTACCGTAACATCGGGCTGTTCTTCCCTGGGCGGGTGCGGAGGAGACCGCATGGACGATGTGACCCTCCGAGCCCTCCGGCTGCTGGAGGAGGCGCAGGCCGGCAGCGCGGCCCAGGTGCTGGCGGAGGCGGTTGCGGCGCTGCGGGAACCGACCGGGGAACTACGCGACGGCCCGGCGGCGATGCATTTCGTCCGCGTGGTGGCCCTGACCCGGCTCGGGGACCTGCGCGCCGCGATCGCCGCCGCCGAACTGATGCTGGTCGCCGCCGAGCGGGAGCACAGCGCCGGGTGGCGTTCCTGCGCGCTGTCGCTGCGGGCCGACCGGCGGTTGCGCCTCGGCGATCAGGACATCGCCGAGTACGACATCGAGGCCGTGCTGCGGGATCTCGTCCGGGCGGAGACGGCGCTGTTGGCCGGGGAACCCGATCCGGTCATCGAGGGCAACGCCCGCACCGGGCTGGCCATCGGTTACGCGAAGCTGCGGCTCTACGAGCTGGCGGCGCCACAGTTCCAGGCGGCGTACGAGACGACCTGCCGGCCCGGGTACCCGGACAACGGCAACCGGGCGATGTGGCTGTGCAACCTGGCGGAACTCAACCTCATGTGGGCGCTGGAGCTGTACCAGGTGGGCCAGGTCGCCGAGGCGGAGAAACACACCACGGCTGCCGAGGAGCACGCGGTGCGGGCGGTCACCGAGTCCTCCGGGCCCAAGGCGGAGGTCTGGCGGCTCTCCGCGTCGCTGTTCGCGGCGTGCGCCCGCGCCGACCGTCAGGACCCGGCCGGTGCGGCCGAGGACATCCCCCGGTACCTCGCGTTGTTGCAGGCGCACGGCGTCGAAGAGCGGCACCAGGAGCAACTGCTGTGTCGGCCGTTCCACGCCGTCGCGCTCAGCCGGTCCGGGCGACCGGGCGAGGCGTTGCGCGTCATCGAGGAGGCGGTGGCCGAACTGTCACCCGACCACGACTGGCTGATCACTGCGGCGCTGCACCGTACGCACGCGGTGCTGCTCGCCAAGGACGGGGTACGCGACGCGCTGCCGGGCCTGACCTACGGTGACGCGCTCGCGGAGCTGCTGTGGCGTCAGCGGCACCGGTGGCTGCACGCGGCGGTGACGATGCAGTCGTACGACACGCTGCGGTGGCAACACGAGCGGGCCGAACGGGCGGCGCGGATCGACCCGCTCACCGGGGTGGCCAACCGGCGTGGCCTGGACACCTTCCTGGAGAACCTGGCCTCTGCCACGGAGACCGCGACCGATCCGGTGGCGGTGCTGATGGTGGACGTGGACCGGTTCAAGGCCGTCAACGACTCGTTGGGGCACGCCACCGGCGACGACGTGCTGCGGGCGGTGGCGCAGGTGATCGAGACCAGCGTCCGGCGGGACGACTTCGTGGCCCGGCTGGGCGGTGACGAGTTCGTCGCGATCCTGCCGGGCGCGGATCTGAGCGCCGCCGAGCAGGTCGCCCACCGGGCGGTCGACGCGGTGGCCGGATTGACGGCGTGGTCGGTGACGGTCAGCGTCGGAGTGGCCAGCGGTTCCGCGTACACCGTCGGGGAGACGCTCGGGACGGCGGACCGCGCGATGTACGCGGCGAAGCGGTCCGGCGGAAACCGGGTGAGCAGCCGCCAGACTGGTACCTGACCAGGAGCGACACATGGACATCGAGCCGGTCGACGCCGCGCCGACGCGCGGATTCGGCCGCGTGGTGCTTCGGCAGCGTTGGGACGATCTGGTCTTCCTGCACTGGCCGGTCGAGCCGGAGCGGGTCGCACCGCTGCTGCCCGTCGGCACCCGCCCCGACACGCTCGACGGGCTGACCTATGTCGGGCTGATCGGCTTCCGGATGGTCGGTCTGGGGCTCGGAATCGGTCCCGGCGTGCCGTACTTCGGCAGCTTCTGGGAGACCAACGTCCGGTTGTACTCGGTGGACGGCGCCGGCCGTCGGGCTGTGGTGTTCCGTTCGCTCGACGCGTCCCGGCTGGTGCCGGTGCTGGTCGCCCGGGCGACCCTGCGGCTGCCGTACATGTGGTCGTCGATGGGGTTGGCCCGCGACGGCGACCGGCTCAGCTATCGCTGCCGGCGCCGCTGGCCCGGCCCGACCGGCGCGACGAGCCGGATCGAGGTCCGGGTCGACGACCCGATCGCCGAGCCGACGCCGCTGGAGCATTTCGTCACCGCGCGGTGGGCCCTGCACACCCGGGCGTACGGGCGTACCCTGCACCTGCCGAACTGGCACCCTCGCTGGCCGCTGCACCGCGCGGAGCTGCTCGCCCTGGACGACGAACTGGTGACCGCCGCCGGGCTGCCGCCGCCGGACGGACCACCGACCAGCGTGCTCTACTCGCCGGGGGTGCCGGTCGTCTTCGGCCCGCCCCGGGCGACGGCCGTCAGAGGTGACTGAACAGCGGGGGAAAGAGCAGCACCACGACCCAGGCCCATCCGGCGTATACCGGTAGGTAGCCGGTCTGCCAGCGTTCCAGGGCCGCGAACGGGGCGCGACGGCGGACGAATCCCAGCATCAGCCACGCCGACCAGGCGAGATTGGCCAGCAGGATGACGTTCTCGCCGAGCGCCGCCGCCTTGTTCGGGGTGGTGCCGTACTCGGTGATCCGTTCGGTGATCGCCCACAGCACCAGCACGTCGATGACGAGCGCGCTGACCACGAGGGCGAGTTGCAGCCGGTCGAACAGACCGGGCGGGGCGAGCGGGTCGCGGGCCGAGATCGAGTAGAGCAGCAGGCCCAGCACGACGACCAGCAGCAGGTCGAACAGGATCAGCGCCTCCCGTTCGACGTCGATGCCGGTGGTGGTCCAGACGACGGCGACCAGGAAGGCCAGCAACGCGGCGGTGAACAGCGGCGTGAACAGCCGGGTGAGTACCGGGGCGATGTTCTCCACGACGCTCTGTTTGGCCTCGACGAGCCAGCCCGCCACCACCACCGCGGCCACCACGCCGCAGGGCAGCAACCACTGGGAGACGAAGCCTTCCGGGTCGATCCCGATGGCTTCGAAGGTGCCGACCGTGAAGGCGGTCAACACGCCGCCGCCGAGGGCGATGAGGACGAAGTAGACGAAGCATTCGCCGGTGAAGCGGATGAAGTCCATGCGTCGTCGCGACGAGTGCGGGTCGTCGGCCACGTACGCCAGGCCGACCACGAACCACAGGGCGATGGGCAGGTGGATGGTGGTCAGCACCAGCGACTGGGAGTCGTCGGCGAGCGGGTAGGCGTTGGCGGCCACCGCGCCGAGCACGAACAGCGCCACCAGCACCGCGATCAGCGCCGTACCGGCCCGCCGCCGCCAGGCCAGGTACGCGGCCAGCCAGGGCAGTGCGAACAACGAGAAGTTGGGTGCGTAGAAGGCGGCATCCTGCTGGAAACCGAAGCCGAACAGCTCGGGCACCTTGATCGACACGGCCGCGCCGACGGCGCAGATGATCATCGCGATCAGGTCGCGTCGGGACTGGTCGGCCGTTGCCGGGTCATCGCCGCCGCCGGTCAGCACCAGTTGCTTCCACAACCGCTCCGAGTGTTCCCGGGCGAACTCGCGGGACAGCTCGTCCAGGCCGCCCAGCCGCTTGACGGCCACCAGGAACGCCTCGTCGGGACGCAGCCCGGCGGCGACGAGTTCGTCGACCGAGCCGCGCAGATGGTCCTCCAGCTCCTCGGTGTCGGAGCGCTGCAACTCGGGGCGACGTCGTACGTAGTGGCGCCACTGGTCGAACTGGGCCTCCAAGGCGTCCGGTTCGGCGGACCCCGGGCCGGACGGGCCGTGCCGGGTGGTCGTGTCCTGCTGGTCGGGCGACGCCGTCGTGCCGTCCGGGCCGCCGGGCGTGGTCATGCCAGACCTCCGAGCGGAGTCGCCGAGGAACGCCGGACGTCGCCGGGGTCGACCCAGATCGCCTTGAGGGCGCTCACCACGGTGTCCCACTGGCGCTGCTGCTCGGCGAGTTCCGCGAGGCCGCTGCTGGTGATCCGGTAGTACTTGCGTCGCCGCTCGCCGGGGACCGACTGCCAGCTCGACTCCACATGGCCGAGCCGTTCGAGCCGGTGCAACAGGGGATAGAGCAGGCCCTCGGTCCAGTCCAACTCGCCGCCGGACAGTTCGTTGATCCGTCTGAGGATCGCGTAACCGTAGCTCTCACCGTCGGCCAGGATGCCCAGCACCATCGGCGTCGCCGAGGCGGCGACGAGATCCTTGGTGACCTTCATCGGACCGTCCACAAATACCTAGAACTGTGAGGCATAGTAGTTCTAGGTATTCGGTGGGCGCAAGGAAATGCCCGCCGGCGCCTGCCGGCGGGCATTCGGATGATGGTCGTCTCCGGGCGGCCCCGTCGCTCAGCGGCCGTTGCCGCGTCGGCCCGGCCGGGCTCGTGAGGAGAAGGCCGCCGCGCCGGACCGGCCCGCACCGGAGCGCACCGAGGCGGCCGGAGCGGACCGCCCCGAGGTGCTCTGCGCCGATCGCGCCGAGGCGGCCGGGGCGGAGCGCGCCGAAGCGGTCTGGGTCGGCTTACCGCCGCGTCGACCCCGGCCGGTGGAGGCGGGGGGCGCCTCCAGTCGGCCGGTCGTCTGCCGGACGGCCGGCACGACCTCCAGCGTCCGCTCTCCCGGGGCGAGTTCACGCAACAGCGCATCCCCGGGGCGCAAACGGGTGGTGGTCGCCGCGATGCCTGCCTTGCGGGTCAACTCCCGCACCTCGGGCGCCTGTGTGTCGGTCATCAGGGTGACCACGGTCCCGGCCGCACCGGCTCGGGCGGTACGCCCCGAACGGTGCAGGTACGCCTTGTGCTCGACAGGTGGGTCGGCGTGCACGACGAGGGCCACGTCGTCGACGTGGATGCCCCGAGCCGCGATGTCGGTGGCGACCAGTGTCCGCACCGAACCGTCGGAGAACGCCTTGAGGTTTCTGGTGCGCGCGCCCTGGGCCAGGTTGCCGTGCAACTCCACGGCGGCCACCCCGGCCGCGATCAGCCGACGGGTGAGGGTCTTGGCGCCCCGCTTGGTGCGGGTGAACACCACCGTCCTACCCGGCGCGGCGGCCAGGTCCACCAGCACCGCGAAGCGGTCCTCGGCCTGCACGTGCAGGACGTGGTGGGCCATCGCGGTGACCGGGGACAGGGTCGAGTCGACGCTGTGCACCACCGGATCGGTGAGGAACCGCCGGACCAGCACGTCGACGCCGGAGTCGAGGGTGGCGGAGAAGAGCAGCCGCTGCCCGCCGCGCGGGGTCAGCTCCAGCAGTCGGCGTACGGTCGGCAGGAACCCGAGGTCGGCCATGTGGTCGGCCTCGTCGAGCACGCTGATCTCGACGGCGTCCAGGTGGGCGTGCCCGGCCTGCACGTGGTCGGCGAGCCGACCCGGGCAGGCCACCAGGATGTCGACCCCGGCGCGCAGGCCGGTGATCTGCGGCCGGGCGGCGACGCCGCCGAAGACGGTCATGGTGCGCAGCGAGAGGGCTTGGGCCAGCGGCGCCATCGCGGCGTCGATCTGGGAGGCCAACTCGCGGGTGGGCGCGAGGATGAGCGCCCGGGGGCGGCCGGGTCGGCGCGGCCTGCCGGTCGCGGCCAGGCGGGTGAGCACTGCCAGCACGAAGGCGTACGTCTTACCCGAACCGGTGCGGCCCCGGCCGAGCACGTCTCGACCGGCCAGCGCGTCGGGCAGGGTGGCGGCCTGGATGGGGAACGGCCGCTCCACCCCGGCGGCGGCCAACGGGCGGGTCAGCGCCTCGGGCACGCCCAGCTCGGCGAAGGTCGGCAGGGTGGTCGAATTGGTCTGTTGCTGCGGGCGGCGTGCCGCCATGAAGGCTCCGAACGTCGAAGGGGACGCCCCACCGGCGCGGCGGTGCCGGCCGTGGCCCGGCTCGTGGAAGGCGCGGGCGTGGAACATCGAATCGGACCCGCGGTCAGGCGGGTCACGCACCGCCAGCCTACCCGACCGCGGTGAAAGGATGCGTGGCGAGCGTCAGGAGGGCACCACGACGCGCCAGCGGCTCTGGCCGCCCATCCACGCTCCGGCCAGGATCTCGGCCGACTTACGGCCGGGGCAGGGGTAGATCTTCGAGCGGCCGGTGCCGCCGCCGGCCCGGGCCTCGACCTCCCACGATTCGCCGTCGGTACGGATGTAGACGTCGCGCCGTCCGCGCGGGGTGTGGTCGCCGTTCCACCAGTGACGCTCAACTCTCACCTGCTGACCGTATAGCACCAGGTCCGCCAGGGAAATGTTTGATGATCTTGCAGGGGTGGCTGCCACGCAGGGTGTTCGTCACCTTAGCCGAGCGTGGTCGAATTTGGTCACCCGGGAGGGCGGGTGGTTCGCCGGCCGAGAGTGGGATTGGTGGGTTCCCACAAAATCCGTTGTCCGGAGGTGGCAGTTCCCACGTTTCATTACTAGCCGGTAGCCGCGAAGGTTGGGTGAGCGGGACCCCCTTGTCCAAGGGAGGTCCCTCCTGTCAGGGACGAATCTTCCGGAGGCCTGCTCGGTGTTCAGCCGCATCGCCATCGTCAACCGAGGAGAAGCCGCCATGCGGCTGATCCACGCTGTTCGCGAGCTCAACGCCGAGATCGACGCCCCGCCGATCGAGACCGTCGCGCTCTACACCGAGGCGGAGCGCTCCGCCACCTTCGTGCGGGAGGCCGACCACAGCTACTGTCTCGGGCCCGCGTCGGCGCGGCCGTACCTGGATCACCGGGTCCTCGAACGCGCGTTGCAGGAGACCGGCGCGGACGCCGCCTGGGTGGGCTGGGGCTTCGTGGCCGAGGATCCGGCCTTCGCCGAGCTGTGCGAGAAGAACGGTGTCACCTTCATCGGCCCCAGTGCGGAGGCGATGCGCAGGCTCGGCGACAAGATCGGCGCGAAGCTGATCGCCGAGGAGGTCGGCGTCCCGGTGGCGCCGTGGAGCCGGGGCGCGGTGGAGAGCCTCGACGCGGCCCGGCGGGCGGCGGCCGAGATCGGTTACCCGCTGATGCTGAAGGCGACGGCGGGCGGTGGCGGCCGGGGCATCCGGGTGGTGCGCAGCGACGCCGACCTGACCGAGGCGTACGAGCGCACGACCATGGAAGCCCAGCGGGCGTTCGGCAGTGGCGTGGTCTTCCTGGAGCGGCTGGTCACCGGCGCGCGGCACGTCGAGGTGCAGGTGATCGCCGACGGTCAGGGCACCGCCTGGGCGCTGGGCGTACGCGACTGCTCGGTGCAGCGGCGCAACCAGAAGGTGATCGAGGAGTCCGCCTCGCCGGTGCTCTCCGCCGAGCAGACCCGTGAGCTGAAGGAGGCGGCCGAGCGGCTCGCCCTGGCCGTGGACTACCGGGGTGCGGGCACCGTCGAATTCCTCTACCACCCGGGTGACCAGCTGTTCGCCTTCCTGGAGGTCAACACCCGGTTGCAGGTGGAGCACCCGATCACCGAGGCCACCACCGACTTCGACCTGGTCAAGGCACAGATCCAGGTGGCCGCCGGTAACCGGCTCGGCGACCGGATCCCGGTCGAGGCGGGGCACGCCGTCGAGGCCCGGCTCAACGCCGAGGACGCTGATCGCGACTTCGCGCCGTCCCCCGGGCGGATCGTCCGGCTGGTGCTGCCCAGTGGGCCGGGCGTGCGGGTGGACACCGGCGTCAGCGAGGGCGACGTCATCCCGGCCGACTTCGACTCGATGATCGCGAAGATCATCGCGTACGGCCGCAGCCGCGACGAGGCGCTGAGCCGGTTGCGCCGCGCGGTCGCCGAGACCACGGTGATCATCGAAGGCGGCGCGAGCAACAAGAGCTTCCTGCTCGACCTGCTGGACCAGCCCGAGGTGATCGACGCCAGCGCCGACACGGGCTGGATCGACCGGGTCCGCGCCCAGGGCCGCCTGGTCTCCACCCGGCACTCCGGCGTCGCGTTGGCCGCCGCCGCCATCGAGGCGTACGAGGACGAGGCGCACGTGGAGCGCCAGCGCCTGCTCTCCACCGCACACGGCGGCCGTCCGCAGGTCCAGCACGTCAGTGGTCGGCCGATCGACCTGAAGCTGCGCGGCGCGACCTACCGGGTCACCGTCGCGCAGACCGGACCGCACCGGTTCCGGGTCGGCGTCGGCGAGGCGTCCACGGTGGACGTGGAGTTGGAGCGTTTCGACGAGCACAGCGGGCGGATCCTGGTCAACGGCAAGCGGTTCCGGCTGGTCACCGACACCCACGGGCCGACCCACCTGGTGGAGGTCGACGGCGTCACGCACCGGGTCAGCCGGGACGAGGGCGGGGTGCTGCGCTCCCAGTCACCCGCGCTGGTCGTCGCGACCCCGATCGCGGTGGGCGACGAGGTCGAGGCCGGCGCACCCGTGCTGGTGCTGGAGAGCATGAAGATGGAGACCGTGCTGCGGGCTCCGTTCGCGGCGAAGGTGCGCGAGTGCCTGGTCACCGTCGGCAGCCAGGTGGAGACCGGCGCGCCGCTGCTGCGCCTGGAACCGCTCGGTGACGGGGCCGCGAACGAGACCGCCGTGTCCGAGGCGGTCGACCTGGAGCTGCCGCCGGAGCCGACCGGCCTCTCCGCCGGGGACCGCGTCGCCCGGGGCATCGCCGAACTGCGCAGCCTGCTGCTCGGCTACGACCTGGACCCCCGTGACGAACGCCGGGCGCTGGTCAGCTACCTGGCCGCACGGGACGAGCTGCCCCACCGGCCGTTGGAGGAGGAGGTCGAGCTGCTCCAGGTCTTCGCCGACCTCTCCGAACTCAGCCGCAACCGTCCGGCCGGCGAGGAGACCAGGGCCAACAACCGGGTGCACAGCCCGCGCGAGTACTTCCACAGCTACCTCCAGTGCCTCGACGTCGACCGGGCCGCGCTGCCGGAGACGTTCCGCCAGCGCCTCGCCCGGGTGCTCGCCCACTACGGCGTGGACGGCTTCGAACGCACGCCGGAGCTGGAGGAGGCCGTCTTCCGGATCTTCCTCGCCCAGCAGCGGGCGGCGGCCGACGTGAAGGTGATCGTCACCTTCCTGCAACGGTGGTTGACCGAGCCCCCGCCCAGCGAGAGCCTGCGCGAGCTGGTCGGGCAGGCGTTGGAGCATCTGATCTTCGCCACCCAGCGACGGTTCCCGGTCGTCGGTGACCTCGCTCGCAGTGTGGTGTTCCGCTGGGCGGCGCAGCCGATGCTGCGGCGCAAGCGGGCCGAGGTGTACGCCGACGTCCGCCGCAACCTGCGCTACCTCGACCAGCACCCGGACGCGGTCGACCGCGCCGAGCGGATCGCGAGGATGGTCGCCTCGCCCGAGCCGCTGGTGCGACTGCTCGCCCAGCGCATCGGCCGGCCGAGCGCGGATCACGGCCCGATGCTCGAGGTGCTCAGTCGCCGCTACTACGGCTACCGGGGCGCGAGCGACGCCCGGACCGTCGAGGTGGCGGGGCAGCCGTTCTTCACCGCCGGGTACGACCGGGACGGCGAACGCTTCCGGCTGGTCGCCGCGGCGACGGACTTCGCCGGCCTGTCGGCGACCCTGACGAAGGTCGCCGGGTTGGCCGGTGGCGACGGTCGCGCCCCCGAGACGGCTGTCGCCGACGTGTACCTGACCTGGGCCGAACAGCCCGACGTGGAGGCGATGGCCGCCACCCTGCGCGAGGTGCTCGACCAGACCGGCCTGCTGGACGTGCTCCAGCGGGCGACGATCTCGGTGGCCGGGCGTAACGGCGCGGAGATGCACCACCACTTCACCTTCCGGTCCGGCCTCGGCGAGGACCGGGTGATCCGGGGCCTGCACCCGCTGATCGCCCAGCGCCTGCAACTGCCCCGGCTGCGCAACTTCGACCTGACCCGGCTGCCCTCGGCCGACGAGGAGGTGTACCTCTTCCACTGTGTCGCGCCGAACAATCCGGCCGACGAGCGGCTGGCCGCGATGGCCCAGGTGCGCGACCTCACCCCGCTGCGCGACACCGACGGTCGGATTCTCGCGCTGCCCGCGGTCGAGGGCGCGCTGGACGCCTGCCTCGACGCGATCCGTAAGGTCCAGGCGCAGCGTCCGGCGAAGAAGCGGTTCGACACCAACCGCATCACCATCTTCGTCTGGCCCCCCAACGACCTGAGCATCGAGGACCTGAACACGGTCGCCCAGCGGTTGTTGCCGATCACGGCGGACGCCGGGCTGGAGGAGGTGCTCTTCCTCGGCCGTCAGCGGGACGAGGAGACCGGCGAGCTGACCGACATCGCGGTGCAGGTCTCCTACGACGAAGGCATGCGGATCTCGGTCACCGAGCCGACGTCGGAGCTGGTCCAACCGCTCGACGACTACCGGCAGAAGGTGTTGGCGGCGCGGCGGCGCGGCACCACCTACCCGTACGAGCTGACCGAGATGCTGGCCGGTCGCAACGGCAGCTTCGTCGAGTACGACCTGGTCGACTCCGGTGAGCTGGTCCCGGTGCAGCGGCCGAAGGGCCACAACCGGGCCGGCATCGTCGTCGGTGTGGCGAGTACGCCCACCGAGCGCTATCCCGAGGGGGTCACCCGGGTGGTGTTGCTCGGCGACCCGACCAAGGCGCTGGGCGCGCTGGCCGAGCCGGAGTGCGCCCGGGTGATCGCGGCACTCGACCTGGCCGAGCGGATGGGCGTGCCGGTCGACTGGTTCGCGTTGTCGGCCGGGGCCCGGATCTCGATGAGTTCGGGCACCGAGAACATGGACTGGGTGGCCGCCGCGCTCAAGCGGATCGTCGAGTTCACCCAGGCCGGCGGCGAGATCAACATCGTCGTCGCGGGGATCACCGTCGGCGCCCAGCCGTACTGGAACGCCGAGGCCACGATGCTCATGCACACCCGGGGCATCCTGGTGATGACACCGGACTCGGCGATGGTGCTGACCGGCAAGCAGTCGCTGGACTTCTCCGGCGGCGTCTCCGCCGAGGACAACTTCGGCATCGGCGGCTACGACCGGGTGATGGGCCCCAACGGTCAGGCCCAGTACTGGGCACCGGACCTGCGCGGCGCCCACCACGTCCTGATGGCGTACCACGACCACGCCTACGTGGCGCCGGGCGAGCGCCGGCCCCGCCGGGCGGTCACCACCGACCCGGTCGACCGGGACATCTCCGACTACCCGCACGCGGTGCCGGACAGCGACTTCACCACCGTCGGCGAGATCTTCTCCCGGGAGCGCAACCCGGACCGGAAGAAGGCGTTCGACATCCGTACGCTGATGCGCGCCGTGGCCGACCAGGACCACGCGGTCCTGGAACGCTGGGCGGGCATGGCCGACGCCGAGACGGCGGTCGTGCAGGACGTGCACCTCGGCGGCATCCCGGTGTGCCTGCTCGGCATCGAGTCGCGGTCGGTGCCGCGACGGGGCTTCCCGCCCACCGACGGCCCGGACACCTACACCGCCGGCACCTTCTTCCCGCGCTCGTCGAAGAAGGCCGCCCGCGCGATCAACGCGGCCAGCGGTAACCGGCCGCTGGTGGTGCTGGCGAACCTCTCCGGCTTCGACGGCTCGCCGGAGTCGATGCGGCAGTTGCAGCTGGAGTACGGCGCGGAGATCGGCCGGGCGATCGTCAACTTCGACGGTCCGATCGTCTTCTGCGTGATCTCGCGGTACCACGGTGGCGCGTTCGTGGTCTTCTCCAAGGCGCTCAACCCGAACATGACGGTCCTCGCCGTGGAGGGCTCGTTCGCCTCCGTCATCGGCGGCGCACCGGCCGCCGCGGTGGTGTTCGCCGGTGACGTCAACGCGCGTACGGCGAAGGATCCGCGGGTGGCGGACCTGGAGGCGCGCGTCGCGTCGGCGACCGGCGGGGAGCGGGCGGCGTTGGTGACCCAGCTGATGGACGTGCGCGCGTCGGTGCGGGCGGAGAAGCTGGCGGAGGTGGCCGCCGAGTTCGACGCGGTGCACAGCATCCAGCGTGCCGTCGAGGTCGGCTCGGTGGACGCCATCATCCGGCCGGAGGAGCTGCGACCCCAGCTGATCGCGGCGGTCGAGCGCGGCCTGGCGAAGACGGCAACACCGTCCTGAGTGGTGGGTACGCCGGTGGTGGGACACGGTCCCGCCACCGGCGTGTCACCATGGGGCGTGCCCGAGGACCGCAAGCCGCCGATCGCGTTCGAGACGACCTGCACCGTCGCGGCTGCGCCCGATGTGGTGTACGCGCACCTGGCCGATCCGCGTAGCTACATCGGGCTGTCGCCGCTGATCGTGGCGGTCGACGACGTGCGGCACGGTCACGACGTCGAGGGCCGCGCGGTCGCCGAGTACGTCGCCGTCGAGCGGTTCCGGCTGGTCGGGCCGTTGCGGTGGGACAACCGTATCCAGGTACGCATGGTGTCGACACCACCGCACGGCCCGTTGGTCAGCGAGGTGCGCAGCCCCGGCCGGGTGTCCCTGCGCGCGGTGGTCGAGCTGACTGCGGTACCGGAGGGCACCCGGGTCGTCGAACGGGTCACCGCCGACGCACCGGCCCTGCTACGGCGCTTCGTGGCCGGTGAGGCCGGTCGGGTCGCGGCGTACCGGGCAGCCGAGCTGACCCGCCGCATGGCGACCCGGTAGCCGCACCGGCCCCCGGCGGCGCATCCGCGACATCGCCGGGGGGCCGGTACGACCGCTCGTCACCAGGCCCAGAGCGGCGGTTCGGCGAGCTGCCGGTTGTTGGTGGCGAGACGCGGGGTGGCCAGGGTGTGCAACAGGCCGCCCGAGCTGTCGACGACCCGCACCTGGGCGATCCTGCGGGTGTCGGTCTCGAAGACCCCGGTTCCGTCGGTGAGCGGACCGCCCGTCACCGTCGTTCCCTGGGCGTCGACCAACTCGGCACGGGCCGCGGAGGTGGGGCCCGCCACCAGCAGGCCGGCGGTGTCGCCCGGCAACGGCACGGCGACGACGTCGGTGCTGCCGAGGCCCGTCCGCTGGTCCTCCGGCACCGCTGACCCCGCAGGCGCCAGCGCGCGGGCGTCGGCCTTGAGCAGTGCGGCGCAGCCGCCGTCGGTCGAGCAGGACCTCACCAGGACGGCCGCTGGCGCGTCGGGAACCCAGGCGGGTAGCCGGCCGGTCCAGACCACCTGGGGAGTCGAACCGGTGAGTCCCTCGCCGTGAAGCTTGGCCTGTAGCTCGCGGACGGCGTCGACGCCGAGGTCGCCGTGCAGCGCCGAGGAGATCGGCACCTCCCGCCGGACCATGCCGGACTGGAACGGCTGGCCGGAGTAGCGCACGGCCCCGTCGCAGGTGAACTGCCACCGCCCGACCGGCTCACCCGCCCCTCGCACCACGTAACCGTCAGTGTCCACCCGCCGCCACGACCGGACGACGGATCCGTCCGGCTGGAGTCGGCCGTCGTCGGAGATCTCCACCTGGCAACCGGCCGGTGCCAGACCGACCGCGACATCGGCGGGCTGATCTCCGTCGGTGAGTGAGTGCCAACCGAGGAAGACGTACGGAGTCAACGGTTGTGGCTCGTCCGGCGTCCCGGTCTGGTCGAGCACCTCCCGCACGGGCGCACCCGGCGGGCCGCTGCCCTGGCGGATCAGTGCGTGCGAGTCGTCCAGGTAGGCCACCACCACCACGCGGGCACCGGGCGCGTCGTGGGCGAACAGCACCCGTACCTCGTCCAGTGCCGGATCGACAAGAAGTTCGGCGCGGGCGGCCCGGTACTCCCGTTCGATGGTGGCGATCAGCGCTGTGTCGCCCGCCAGGTTGCCCCGGGTGGGCGAGTCGAGCAGGCGCCGCACCATCGGTCCGTCGATCGGGCTCGCCGGTTGGTACGCGATGGTGGTCGGCGTCGGCTCGTCGGGCGTCAGCAGGTTCGCCGCACCGATCGGCGATAGCGTCACCGCCGCCAGCGCCACGACGCCGGCGGCCGCCACCGACATCCGCCGCTGGCGGCGTCGCCGCACCCGACGTAGCAGCCGTTCGTAGGGGTCGGGTTGTGGCACCACCGGTTCGGCGAGCCGGGCCAGTGCCTGCCTGATCTCATCGTTCATCGTTCGGATCTCCTTCTCGACGGGCCCGCCACCACGGCCAGCGAATCCGGCTCACCTGCTCCGGGTACGGACGTCGGCCGGAGCGGCGCTGTCGACAGCACCGTCCGCAGCCGGGTGAGTGCGCGCGACGCCTGACTCTTCACCGTGCCGACCGAGCAGCCGAGCGCGTCGGCGATCTGTGACTCGGTGAGGTCCTCCCAGTACCGCAGCACCAGCACCGCGCGCATCCGGGGCGGCAGGTGGTGCAGCGCGGCGAGCACCTCGTCGCGGGTCACGACATCGTCGGCCAGGTCCCGACCCGGCTCGGTCGGGGTTCGCCAGGACCCGGTGAAACCGGCGAGGAACTCCCGGGAACCGAATCGCCGCCAGAGCCGGGTCCGCTCGTTGACCATGATCCGGCGGACGTACGCCATCGGGTCGTCCACCTGACGCCACCGGCGCATCGCCCGCATCAGCGCTATCTGCACCAGGTCCTCGGCCGCGTGCCGGGAACCGGTCAGCAGGTACGCGGTCCGGACCAGGTCCGCGTACCGGATCTCGACGAACTCGCGGAAGTCGTCATCGTTCACCTGCACCCTCCAGCCCTTTCTGGGCATCGTTCACGGCAGGAAGACCTCCGGCCGCCGGGAAAGGTTGCGTGGGCGTCGGCGAAGAAGTGGGATTTTGCACTAGCAGTGCATCTTGTTTCGGCGGCCTCGGCTGCCTAGCGTCTCAGCATGGCTGCCTGCTGGACCTTCGCCGTCGCCCGTGACGACCTGAGCCGCACCACCCTGGTGAACAGCGCCGTGCCGCAGTTGTCCGACGGCGAGGCGTTGTTGCGCGTGGACCGGGTCGGACTGACCGCCAACAACGTGACCTACGCGGTGCTCGGCGACGCGATGCGGTACTGGGAGTTCTTCCCGCCCGAGCGCCACGGGCTGGACGGGCGGTGGGGCCTGCCGCCGCTGTGGGGCTTCGCCGAGGTGGTCACCTCGACCGTCGCCGAGGTCGAGGTGGGCCAACGGGTGTACGGCTACCTGCCGCCCGCCGGTCACCTGGTGGTGCGCCCGTCGCGGGTGGACGGCACCGGGTTCCGGGACGCGAGCACGCACCGGGCCGAGCTGCCGTCGCCGTACCACACGTACCGCTCGACGGTCGGTGACCCGGCGTACCGGGCCGACCAGGAGGACCTGCTGATCCTGTTCCGACCGCTCTTCTTCACCTCCTTCATGCTGGCCGACCGGATCGTCGACAACGACTGTTACGGCGCGCAGACGCTGGTGTTCTCGTCGGCGTCGAGCAAGACCGCGTACGCCGCCGCCGTCGAGCTGCGTGGGCGCGGCCCGCGTCTGGTCGGGCTCACCTCACCCGGCAACGTCGACTTCACCCGCTCGCTCGGTTGTTACGACGAGGTGGTGCCGTACGACGGCGTCGCCGCCCTCGAACGGGTGCCGACCGTCTACCTCGACCTGTCCGGTGCCCCTGCGACCCGGGCCGCCCTGCGGCGTCATCTGGGCGACCGGCTGGTACGCGACATCGCCGTCGGACTGACCAACCAGGTCCCGAACGCCGACGCCGCCGAGGAGGTCTTCTTCGCTCCGGTGCAGATGCGCAAACGTCGCATCGACTGGGGTCGGGACGGGCTCGACGACAGGTTCGCCGAGGCCTGGCGGCGCTTCACCGACTTGGTGGGCGGATGGCTCGACGTCCAGGTCGGTGCCGGTCCGGCCGCGCTGGAGCACGCCTGGCTCGACGTCCTCGCCGGCCGTACACCACCTCGGGTGGGCCGGGTCGTCCAGTTCTGAGCGCGCGAGCGGGTACCCCCGGCCGCACGGAGGATTGCGAGCGGGTTACCAGGTAGTAACGATGTCGTGTCATGGACTCCGCCCTGACCTTGATCGGACTGCCCGTCGCCCTCGGCATCATCATGCTCGGTCTGGGCCTCGGCCTGACCACCGGTGACTTCCGACGGGTGGCCCGGCACCCGAAGGCCGCCGTCATCGCGCTGGTGTGCCAGGTGCTGCTGCTACCGGCGCTCTGCTTCGCCCTGGTTCTCACCTTCGACCTGCCGCCCGAACTGGGTGTCGGGATGATGCTGTTGGCCGCCTCCCCGGGAGGCACCACGGCCAACCTCTACAGCCACCTCTTCGGCGGGCACGTGGCGCTGAACATCAGCCTGACCGCGATCAACTCGGTGCTGGCCGTGTTCACCCTGCCGATCGTGGTCAACCTGTCGGCGGCGTACTTCCTCGGCGACGCGCGGAGCATCGGACTTCAGTTCGACAAGGTGCTCCAGGTGTTCGCGATCGTGCTGCTCCCGGTCGCCCTCGGGATGCTGATCCGGGCGCGGGCGAGCGAGGTCGCGCGGCGGCTGGATCGACCGGTCCGGGTGCTGTCCGTGGTGGTGCTGGTCGCGGTGATCGCCGGTGCGGTGCTCGGCGAGCGGGACAACCTCGCCGACTACTTCGTCTCCGTCGGTCTGGCCGTGCTGGCGTTCAACCTGCTCAGCCTCGGTATCGGGTACGGGGTGCCCCGGCTGGCCGGGGTCGAGCGCAGCGCCGCCAAGGCGGCCGGTTTCGAGATCGGCATCCACAACAGCACCCTGGCCATCACCATCGCGCTCAGCCCGGCACTGCTCAACAGCACCCAGATGGCGATTCCCGGTGCCGTCTACGGCGTCGTCATGTTCTTCACCGCCGCCGCGTTCGGGTACCTGGTCAACCGGGTGGGTGCGCGACGCGACCCGGAACCGGACGGTGTCGTCCGGACCTGACCCGGCCGAAACGGCACTGTAGGGGTGCCCGAAGGGGTGGGCGGAGCGCCGGAAGCGTTCCCTCGCTGTGCAACGATCGTTGGGCGTCATGCCGACCGCCCGGCTCCAACGGTCTACCGTGCGCCGCTCACGGGCAGGCAGGTGGGAAGGCGCCACACCTCGTACCCCTTTTGGAGAGCACGATGTCCCTCTCTCCGGCTCGGGTCTTCGCCGCGCTGAACGCGGTGCGACCGCCCGACCAGGCATCCCCTGTCATGGACAAGGCGGTGGTGATCGGCGGCAGCATCGCCGGGATGCTCGCCGCCCGGGTGTTGTCCGACCATGCCGAGAGCGTGGTGGTCATCGACCGCGACGACCTGAACGCGAGCGGCGGACGGCCAGGCGTACCGCAGGGCACCCAGCTGCACGCGCTGTTGCCCGGCGGCTTCCTCCAGCTGGAGCAGCTGTTCCCCGGGTTCCGCCAGGAGGCCCTGGCCCAGGGGGCGATCGAGGCCCCGCCCAGGGCGCGACGCAACTACCTGGACGGTCGCCCGAAGGTCGTCGTACCGGACGACGCCGACAGCCTGGCCGGCAGTCGGCCGCTGCTGGAGTCGTTGATCCGTCAGCAGGTCCTCCGTCTGCCCAACGTGAAGACCGTCCGGGCGCGGGCCACCGGGCTGGCGTTCGACGGCCCGGTGACCTCCGGGGTCCGGTGCGAGGTCGGCGGTTCACCCGGGGTCGAGCACGCCGATCTGGTGGTGGACGCCATGGGGCGGTCCAGCCGGGTGTCCGACTGGCTGGCCGAGGCCGGGTGGGAACGACCCGCGCTGCGGCGGATGACGGTGAACCTGAACTACGCGACCGCCCTGTTCCGACGGCACGAGGCGAACCCCGAGCACGCGGTGGTGATGGCGCTGCACAGCCCCACCAGGTCGGTGGACGTCGCCGGTGCCGCGTTCTTCGCCATCGAGGACGGTCGGTGGATGGCGATGATGGCCGGTTACGGGGAGAACCGCCCCGGCCGGACCGTGGAGGACTTCGTCCGCCGGTTGCGGGAGCAGTTCCCGCCGGAGTTCGCCGTGGTCGCCGACAGCGAGGTCCTCGGTGACGTGCAGACCTACCGGCACGCCGACAGTCGGCGGCGGGACTTCCACGCCTTGACCCGGATGCCGGCCCGGCTGGTGAGCGTCGGTGACGCGGTCGCCTCGTTCAACCCGGTGTACGGGCAGGGCATCACGGCGGCCGTCCTGCACGCCTCCTGCCTGGCCAGCTATCTGCGCGCGGCTCCGGATCTGAACGCCCCGGCCCGCCACTTCTTCGCCCTCCAGAAGGTCGTGGTCGACGCCGCCTGGTCGATATCGACCTCGGCCGACCTGGCGTTGCCGCACGTCGACGGCCCCTACCCACGGGGCTACCGGTTCTCCAGCTGGGTGAGTCGGCAGATCGTCGCGGCGACCGTCACCGACGTGGTCACCGCACGTCGGTTCAACGACGTCGTCTCGATGCGGAAGCACCCGAGTTCGCTGGCCTCACCGAAGGTGATCCTCGACGCCCTGCGCGCCAACCGACGCGCCCGCTGACGGGCTGCACCGCGCCGGCACTGCGCGTACGCTGCCGCGTACCGACAGTTCCTTCTGGGCGGTCGGTGTCGGGCGGGCTGGATGGTTCCGCCGAGGCCGCCACTACTGCGGCGCGACTATTGCACTTATGGCAATGTCAGCATATGTTCGTGGCGAGGGCGGACGGAAGGGGCGCGGGTGGGTGCCGGGCACGATCACGGGCAGCAGGTCGCCCGGGCAGGACAGCGTCACCGGGGGCGGCTGTGGGCCGCGTTCGTCCTGCTGGCGGTCTTCATGCTGGCGGAGGCGGTCGGCGCGTGGGTGAGTGGCTCGCTGGCCCTGCTGTCGGACGCCGGGCACATGTTCACCGACGTGCTGGGCATCGGCATGGCGCTCGCCGCGATCACCGCGGCGAGCCGGGCCTCCCGGGACGGTCAGCGCACCTTCGGCCTCTACCGGATGGAGGTCCTGGCGGCGCTGGCCAACGCGGTGCTGCTCTCCGGGGTCGCCCTCTACGTGCTGGTCGAAGCGCTGCGGCGGCTCGACGAGCCACCGGAGGTGCTGGTCGGCCCGATGCTGGTGGTGGCCGTGGGTGGGCTGGTCGCCAACGTGATCGCCTTCCTGTTGCTGCGCGCCGGGTCGACGGAGAGCTTGAACGTGCGTGGCGCCTATCTGGAGGTCCTCGGTGACCTGGTCGCCTCGGTCGGCGTGCTCGTCGCGGCCGGGGTGATCGCGCTGACCGGCTGGTGGTACGCGGACCCGATCGTCGCCGTCGGGGTGGCGCTGTTCATCCTGCCCCGCACCTACCGCCTCGCCCGTGCCGCGCTGCGGGTCCTGGTGCAGGCCGCGCCGCCGCACCTGGACGTCGCCGAGGTGCGCGACGGGTTGCGTGGGCTCGGTGGCGTCGCCGACGTGCACGACCTGCACGTGTGGACCCTGACCTCGGGCATGGAGGTGGCCTCGGCGCACCTGACCCTGGCGGCCGGAGCCGACCTGGCCCAGGTGTTGGCCAGCGCCCGCCGGCTGCTGCACGATCGCTTCAGCATCGAGCACGCCACGTTGCAGGTCGAGCCACGGGACGCCGAGGGCGTCTGCGGCGGCGCCCGCTGGTGAGCGGGTCAGCGCAGCTGGACCACGTTGCCGGTGATCAGTCGCCCGCTCTCCCCGGCGAGGAACGCGATCACCTCGGCGACCTCCTCGGGCTCGGCCACCCCGAGCAGGTTCGGGTCGTTGTCGACGGCGGCGCGTACCTGCTCGCCGACCCAGCCGGTGTCGGTGACCGGCGGGTGCACGGCGTTGGCGGTGATGCCGAACGGCGCGAGTTCACGTGCCGCCGCCATCGTGTAGTTGACCAGGGCCGCCTTGGCGGCACCGTAGGAGACCTCCTCGGGGAACCCGTCGCTGCCACCCGAGGTGAGGCTGATGATCCGCCCCCAGCCGCGCCGCGCGGCGACGTTGCGGCGGGCGAACTCGGCGATCAGCAGGGCACCCGCACGGGCGTCCACGGCGAACTGGGCGTCGAAGGATTCGGCGCTCACCGGCCGCAACGTCCGGCCGTGCTGGTCCACCGTGCTGGGCTTGAAGGTGTCCGCCAGCCAACTGCTGGCGTTGTTCACCAGGATGTCGACCGGGCCCAGCTCACTCTCGGCGATGTCGAACAGCCGGGCCGGGACGGCCGGGTCCGACAGGTCCGCCTCGACCGGCACCACCCGGCCGCCGACAGCGTGGACGCGCTCGATCACCTCGGTCGCGTCGCCGGCCCGGTTGCGCCGGTACGTGTCGGGGATGCCCGGGTCCGGTGGGTCGTCCAGCCGTAGGTAGCTGACCAGTACCGCGGCACCCGAGCGGGCCAGCGCGACGGCGGTGGCCGCGCCGATGCCGTGGTTGGCCCCGGTGACGAGGGCGACCCGACCGGTCAGGTCGGTGGCAGCTGTGCTCGGCAACACGTGGTGGACTCTCCGCTCGAAGACGCCGGGCCGGTATTGGAGGACGCGACCCTACCGGACGAGGCGAGCGTGACGCCCGGCCTTTTCCGGCGGCCGGAACCGGGGTCACGGTGTGGGTACGACCTCCTGCCCCAACGGCCAGATCGCCGCCGGGACGAGCTTGAAGTTCGCCACGCCGAACGGGATGCCGATGACGGTCAGGCAGAGGCTGACACCGGCCACGATGTGCGTGAGCGCCAGCCACCAGCCGGCCAGCAGCACCCAGATGACGTTGGCGATACCCGAGGCCACGCCAGCTCCGGGCTTGGGCACCAGGGTCCGGCCGAACGGCCACAGCGAGTACGACGCCAACCGCAACGACGCGACCCCGAACGGGATGGTGACGACGAGCACGAAACAGATCAGGGCGGCGATGCCGTAGCCGATCGCCAGCACCAGACCACCGCCGAAGATGAGCCAGAGGACGTTCAGCAGGAATCGGATCATGAACCCATGATGACCGCTGCGCGCCACCGGCCACTCAGGCGGTGGCCGGTGGCGCGGGCGGGTCAGCCGGTGACCCCGGTGACGTTGCTGCCGGATCGGGTGACGGTGTAGGTCACCTGCGCCCCGCTCCAGAAGTGGAAGGTGAGCGTGACCGGCGCGCCGTCGCGTACCTCGCCGAAGAAGGTCTCGGTCAGGGTGATCCGATCAGCGGGGTAATCGGGGGCGAAGGCCACGTCGAACTCCTTGAACGACGTCCAGTCGTGCGGCCCGGCGTTGCTGCCGTCGGCGTACCGGGCCTCCATGGTGGCGAGTTGGTCACCACGGAACTGGGTCGGGATGGCGAAGGCGCTGGTCGACCCGGTGGCGTTGGACAGCACCGGAGTGTCGTAGGTGATCACGTCGATCCGCCAGGGCACGCCGGCCGAGAAGCGGGCCTGCAGGCTGGCGTTGACACCGTACGACCGGTCGCCGACCAGTCGGGTCAGTGCGCTCGCGGTGAGGGTGAGCTGATTGCCGGAGATCGTGTAGTCGGTGCCCTGCGTCAGGTCGGTGGTGCCCTGGCGCAATCCGGAGAAGGTGGTGCCGTTCAGGTTGAGGGTCAGCGACTTGGCGGTGATCGAGCCGGTACGCGGCACGTACACCTGGTCGGACGACGCGGTGCCGGAACGGGTCGTCCAGCTCGACCGGATCTGGCCCCACAGCTCCGGGTCCCGCCACTGGAAGGCGACCCGGTCGAAGTGCTGGCCGTTGTCCCACAGCTGGGTGGTGAGCTGCTTGGTGCGCGCGTAGTGGCCGAGGAACTCGAAGAACTTGAGCTTCTCGCCCTGCTGGATGGTGCCGGTGTGCCGATCGAAGCCGAGCAGCCCGTACTCGCCGATGACGACCGGGATGCCCCGGGTCACGAAGGCGTTGTGCGCCCGGTCGAACGCGTCGATCAGATCCTGTTGGGTGGTGGCGTCGAAGCGGGTGCCACCGGCGACGTTCACGCTGAACGGCCAGTAGCCGTAGAAGTGCACGGTGGCGATCAGGTTGCGGTCGTCGAGCTGGTTGATCGTCGTGGTCAGCTCGTTGATGCGGGCCTGCTCGGAGGAGGTGTGCAGGGTCGGCAGCACCAGCATCCGGGTGGCGTTGTTGCCGCCGGAGGCGCGTACGATCCGGTGGAAGTTGACGTTCAGTTCGTGGAGCAGCTGCGCGTTCTGGGCGTCGCCGGAGCTGTTGGCGAACTGGGGCTCGTTGACGCTCTCGAAGTGCAGCTTCGGCGAGTGGTCCCGGAACGCGGCGGCGATCTGGGTCCAGAGCGCGTTGTAGCGGTCGAGCACCGTGGTCCGGTTCGTCGGCATCTCGTTGATCCACTGCCACGAGTCGTGGTGCAGGTTGATCATGACGTAGAAGCCGTCGTCCAGCGCCCAACCGACCACCTCCTTGACGCGGTTGAGCCAGGCCGCGTCGATGGTGTACGACGGCGCGGGCCCGTGGTGGTTGCTCCAGGTCACCGGGATCCGGATGCTGTTGAAGCCCTGGGCGCGGATGGCGTCGAGCTGCGCCTCGGTGACGCGCGGGTTGCCCCACGCGGTCTCGTCCGCGCCGATCGCGTCGAAGGTGTTGCCGAGGTTCCACCCCGGCTGCATGGCGGCCACGTACGCCATCGGGTCGTCGGCTGGCGGCGGGGTGGTCGGTGGCGGCGGGCTGCTCGGCGGCGGGGTGGTGTCGACGCTGCCGGTGCAGGTGACGCCGTTGAGCGCGAACGTGGTCGGCGCGGTGTTGCTGCCGGACCAGGACCCGTTGAAGCCGAACGACACGGACTGGTTGGTGCCCAGTGCGGCGTTGTAGCCGACGTTGCGGGCGGTGACGTCGTCACCGGAGGAGGTGACCGTGGCGTTCCAGGCTTGGGTGACCCGTTGCCCCGAGGGGAACGTCCAGGTCAGTTGCCAGCCGTCGAGCGGGTCGCCGAGGTTGGTCAGGTCGACGTTGGCGGTGAACCCGCCCGGCCACTCGCTGGGGGCGGAGTACACCACCCGGCATCCGGCCGCCGCGTGGGCGGCTCCGGCGTTGATCAGCCCGACGCCGGCGAGTAGTGCGGCGACGCTGCTGGCGACCAGGCCGAATCGCCAACGTGTCCTGCGTAGTGTGCCCTTCAGCCCAGCCATGACGCTCCTCGCATGGTGATGGTGTCGACGGGTGGCTGGCCGGGCGTCGCCGGGCCACCGGAAACATCCGGCCGGCTCGCACAATAAGTTTGGATCCACAACTTTGTCAATCGACGAAACGCGATGCTTGGGGCCTCTGCCCAGGTGGCGGCAAGTGTTCTCGCGGTGAGTCGATCGTGCCTTCGTGCCGATGCCGGGATCCGGGCCGTGGATCGGGACGGTGCCGGCCGGCGGAGGCAATGGTGCCCCGAGTGCGAATGAGCGCAGCCCGGCGGGGTAGTCGGCGGCGTGGCGGCGGTGCGGGACAGCGCGGAC
The DNA here is from genome assembly GCF_049844495.1 of Micromonospora sp. DT48. Taxonomy (NCBI): domain Bacteria; kingdom Bacillati; phylum Actinomycetota; class Actinomycetes; order Micromonosporales; family Micromonosporaceae; genus Micromonospora; species Micromonospora sp. DT48. The sequence goes on along the minus strand of NZ_JBNCLE010000018.1, from coordinate 110,404 downwards.
CGGGCAGGTCATGCGGCCGGTCGGGTCAGGGCCGTGGTCGCCACGGCGGTCCATCGCCTCAGCCGGCGGATCGGCTGGCGCGAGCGACGCCGGAGCCTGGAGCTGTACGCCATCCTCGCCGTGCAGGCGGGGGTGGCCGCCGCCCTGGCCTGGACGCTGGCACACGAACTGCTCGGTCACCCGTCGCCGGTGTTCGCCCCCAGCGCCGCCGTCGGCACGATCGCCGCCGCGATCGGCCGGCGTACCCGACGGACCGTGGAACTGCTGATCGGTGTGCTGGCCGGGCTCCTGGTGGGTGACGTCCTCATCATGATCATCGGCACCGGTCCGTGGCAGATCGGCACCGTGGTCACGATCGCCATCCTGCTCGCACTGACCATGACCCGGGGTGGGCAGGTGGTCACCCAGGCCGGTGGTACGGCGGTGCTGATCGCCACCCTCGCGCCGATCCAGCGCGGACTGGAACTGCCCCGGATCACCGACGCGATGATCGGGGCGATCTCCGCCGTGGTGGTGGTGGCCGTGCTGCCGGCCAACCCGTTGCGGATCATCCAGCGGGCGGCCCGCCCGCTCTTCGCCGCCCTGATCGAGCAACTGCACAACGCCGCCGACGGCATGTCCAGCGGCGACGGCGCGATGGTGGCCCGAGCCCGGGACGGGCTGTCCCACCTCGGCCCGCAACTCTCACTGCTCAACGACGCGGTCTCCGGTGCGCAGGAGGCGGTGGCGGTGTCACCGGCCCGCTGGCACCGGCGAGCCGAGTTCGAGCACTACCAACGCGGTACCCGCTACATCGACCTGGCGGTCCGGGGCGGCCAGGAGATGCTGCGCCGGGCGGCCACCGCGGTGCACGACAAGGAGCCGGTGCCGGCCGGGTTGGCGGCGGCGGTGCACTACTTCGGCGACGCGCTCGCCCTGTTGCAGGTCGAGGTGGAGAGCAGGCAGCACCCGAGCCGGTCCGAGCAGCTGATCCTCAAGGCGGTCGACCGCGCCGCCGAGGCGTACGACGAGGGGGTCGGCTTCTCCGGCAGCGTGGTGGTGGCCCAGATCCGTACCGTCGCCACCGACCTGCTGCGCAGCCTCGGCTGTCACGACGACGAGGCGGTCGCCGCCGTCCGGCAACGCTTCGAACGGCGGCGTGACGAGGTGGGTCGGCGCACGGACGAACGGCGGGCGGCGTGAGCGGCCCGCCGCCTCACAGCCGACCGGCGACGGTGCGCGCCAGCTCGGTCAGCGGCTTCTGGTACTTCGCCGGGTCGTCCAGCCGGATCAGCCGGATGGCCACCCAGACCCCGGCGGCGTTGACGAAGACCGCGCCCTCCTCCAGGTACGCCTCGTCGCCGATCCCGGACAACGTCTCGAACTCGTGCGCCAGATCGCGGTCGATGTCGAGGATCTTCTTGGCCCCGTCGCCCACGTAGACCTCCACCTGCGCCAGCGGGCCCGACGGCGGCCCGGTGTACGTGCAGGTGTCGCGTACCGCCACCGGCTCCTCCAGCGCGGTGCCGGCCAACTTCTCGGCGTCCGCCCTGGGTACCAGCGCACAGGCGTCGACCTGCGGTGCCGCAGCCGGTGGGTCGACGACCTCGGGGCCCTCGGTGGGCGGTGCCGCCTCCACCACCTCGGTGGTCGGCGGTGGCGCGGCTGCGGGTTCGGCACCGCCACCGCAGCCGGCCAGAACGGCGACGGCGGCGGCCGTCGCGGCGAACCTGAGGTACCTCACGGTCGTCTCCTCGTAGGCGCGGCGTCTCACCGGGGCAGGGCGTCGAGCAGTCGGCGCAGCGCCTGCTCGTACCCGTCGGGCTGGGCGCCGAGGCGCTCGAAGCCGCTCAGCGTCACGGTGAAGCTGCCCGCGCCGGCCACCAGCACGGCCTCCGCACCGATGTCCTTGACGGCCAGGTAGCCCTTCCCGGCGTCGAGGTCCGTCACCGTCTGGTAGATCTGCGCGGCCTGCTCGCGCTGGTAGTCGTAGGTCATCTCACCGGCCACCTGGGAGGCGGTCGTCACGGACAGCACCGCCACCCCCGCGCCGTCGCCGAAGCCGCAGTTGCCGGTGTCGACCATCGACTGGCCGACCAGTTCCGAGATCTGGGCCGCGGTGAACGGGCAGGCCGGGGTCTCGGTGCCGCCGTCGTCGGCGGGCAGGTCCAGGTCCGCCTCGGCGTCCACGCCGGGGCCGGCTTCCGGTGGCGTGGGATCGGTGCTGTCGCAGCCGGTCAGCGTGAGCACGGCCGCGAGCACCGTGGGCAGGATCAGTCGACGCACGGTTCGGTCCCTTCTGACTCCCGGCTTCAACCGGGCCGGGCTGCTCGACCAGGTCCGGCCCGGCGTCGGTGGGCGGTCACCGTGACGGGGCTCGGCTGCCTGCCGCGAGCCGGTGCCGGTGCACCCCCGCAGCCGGTACGCCGGGGTGACGACTCGACGCTACGACCGCGGGGCCGTGGAGGAATCCGGCGTTTCCCTAGCCTTTGGCCGCGCACCCGCCGTCGACGTGGCGGGACGGACCCGATCATCGGATCCACCGACCCGCGCCAGCGCGGCTCCCAGTTCAGCCCGCCGGGAGATGCCCAGTTTCCGGTAGACCCGGGACAGGTTCGTCTCGACGGTCTTCGGACTGACGAACAACTCGTCGGCGATGGCCCGGCTGGTCCGTCCCTGCGCGGCGAGCCGGGCCACCCGCTCCTCCGTGGCGGTGAGGTCCGAGGGCGCGGGCGGACGCCCGCCGAGCCGGGCGGCCTCGGCCCGGGCCCGGGTGGCGAACATCGCCGCGCCCAGGGCGTCGAACTCGGCCGCTGCGGTGGTCAACGCCTCCCGGGCCGGGCGCTTACGGCGCGACCGGCGGTGCACCATGCCCTCGACGAGCAGGCATCTGGCCCGGTCCAACGGCAGCACCTCCGGCGGTACGGCGGCTCGGGCGGCGGCGAGGTCGGCCAGGGCGGCCGACGGGTCGACACCGCCGGCACTGTCGAGCAGGGCGCGGCTACGCGCCAGGCCCAGCAGCGTCCACGGGCGGGGAAACCGCCGGTGGCGCTCCGCCAGCCGACCCAGGGCGTCGCGGGCCGTCGCCAGGTCACCGGCGCCCACGCAGGCCTCGATCCAGTCGGGCTCGAACCGCTGCGCCAGCGGCTCGGCCAGGCCCACCCGGTCGACCGCCGCGGCGAGCCGGCCGTACCCGGTCGCGGCGTCGGCCAGGCGACCCGCGCAGAGCGCCACGAACGCGTCCAGTTGCAGGTGGATGCGCCGACACCAGTCGTCGTCGAGCTGCTCGCCGAGCCGCAGCCCGGTCTCGGCCACCTGCTGTGCCGCGTCGAGCCGGCCCCGCAGCGCGTCGAGCAGCCCGGCCAGCCAGATCTCTGCGGTCGCCTCGGTGCCCAGCAGCTCGCCGAGCTCCCGGGCCGCCGCGATGTGTCGCTCGGCGGTCGACCACCGCCCCGCGAGCAGCTCGGTCTCGCCGAGATGTTTGAGCAGCTCGTACTGGGAGGGTTCGTCTCCCCGAGTCGTCGCCAGGTTCAGCAGCCTGCCCAGCCGCTGCCGGGCCCGCGCCGGGTCGTCGATCGACCTCCACCAGATCGCCGGGATCGTGCCGGCCAACCACGAGGGCTCCGGCCCCTCCATCCCCAGCGCCCGGTCGAGCAGCTCGACTCGGGGCGGTTCACCGGCGCGTACCTCGTTGAAGAACAGGTGCAGCAGCGCCGCGGCGAGCAGCGCGCGGTCCCCACCGGGACCGGTGAGCAGGGCGATGGCCGCTTCGGCGTGGGCCCGCGCCGGATCCGGCAGGTCGACGAAGAGGGCCAGGTGCGCGTGGATCCGGCCGGCCAGCGGGGAGTCGGGGCGGGTCGCCGCCAACGCCCGACCGGCCGCCTCGACCGCGGTGCCGCCGGACTCGTCGGCGCTCCACGCCACCACGGCGCGTAGCAGCAGCGCCTCCGCGCGGATGTCACCGTCGAAGTCGGCGGCCACCGCCTCGGCGGCGACGCGTGCTCCCGGGTGGTCGCCGCAACCGAACCGACACCGCGCCGCCGCCAGCAGCCGGTGGCCCCGGCTCGCCTCGTCGTCGGCCGGGGTGAGCCGCGCCGCCGACTCGTACAGGTTCGCGGCGGCGCCCGGCGCACCCCGCGCGTGCTGCCGGGCGGCGGCCGCGGCGAGCGCGTCGGCCACCACCGCATCCGTCGTGGTGGTGCACAGCGCCAGGTGCCGGACCCGTTCGTCCGGGTCGGCGACCACACCGGCCAGCCGGCGGTGCAGACCACGCCGTACCCCGGGCGGGATGCCGGCGCGGACCGCGGTCGCGTAGACCGGGTGGGCGAAGTCCACGCGTAGCGCACCGACCGTGAGCAGCCCGGCCTCCTCGGCGGCGTCGAACGCGTCGGGGGAGATCCCCGCCGCGACCAGGTCACGCAACAGCGGTACGCCGAGCAGGGCGGCCAGTCGCACGGCCTCCCGGCAGCGGGCCGGCAACCCGGCGAGCACCTCGCCGAGGAGTTGGTGCATGGACGAGGCCACCGGCAGGTCCTGGGTCGGCTCCGGTGGCTGTGGCAGCCGCTGCACCGCGCGGGCCACCTCGATGGCGACCAGCGGGTTGCCGTCGGCCTCCCGGGCGATCCGGGCCAGCAGTGAGCGGCCCAGGGCGGTGCCGACCCGTTCCCTCAGCAGATGGAGCAGGGCACCCACGCCCAGCGGGGCCAACGGCAGCCGGGTCAGCTGGTGTGGGCCGGTGTCGAGCCCGAGCGGCGCGATCGGCGGCGTCGACGTGGTGTCGGTCCGGCAGCTGACCAACACGGACAGCCCGGGGCCGACCCGGCGCAGGGCGAATCGCAGCGCCCGTTCGCTCGGCCGGTCCAGCCAGGGCGAGTCGTCCACGGCGATCAGCACCGGTCGGCCGGCGGTGCGTGCCATCTCCAACAGCGACCGGGTGGCGGCGCCGACCACCCTTTCGTCGACGGTCTCGTCGCTGTCCCGGGTGAGCAGCACCACCTCGGCCGCGACGCGTTGCGGGCGCGGCAGGTCCACCACCAGATCCGCCAGCGGGCTGAGCAGGTCGGCGAGGGCGGCGAAGGGCAGCTCGGCCTCGCCTTCGGTCGGTGCGCAGGTCAGCACCGACCAGTCGGCGTTCGTCGCCTCGGTGACCAGTTCTCGTAGCAGCGTCGTCTTGCCGATGCCGGCGGGGCCCTCCAACAGCACCGGCCCCGGCGCGCGCAGTGCGCGCCAGGCCTGGTCGAGCACCCCGTCCCGGCCGACGAGCGTACGCCGCATGGGGCGATTCTGGCACCGGTGTCAGCGGGCGGCCATCGGGCGGACGGTGGTGCGCCACCGGCGGTCGGTCAGGATGATCGTCAGGCGTGCAGGGTGCGGCTGGGCGGATATCCGTAGGTGGCGTGGTAGTGCGCGGTGAACCGGCTGTGGCTGAGGAACCCCCACCGTGAGGCGATCGCCGAGACGGTCTCCTCACGCGGGTCGGCCTGCATCAGCTCGCGGTGGGCCCGATCGAGGCGGACCCGACGCAGGTGCGCCATCGGGGTGGTGTCGAGGTGCCGGCGGAAGGCCAGTTGCAGGGTGCGCAGCGAGACCTGGGCCGCTGCGGCGATGTCGGCGGCACCGATGTCGCGGTCGGCGTACTCCTCGATGAAGGCGGTCGCCCGGCGCAGCGTCGCGGTGGTCGTGGCGCGGGCGTCGGTGATGCTCGGCCAGCCCGAGGTGGTGTTGGGGAAGACCGCGAGGGCCGAGGCCGCCAGCATCCGGGCGGCGTTGGCGATGACCAGCGGCTCGCGGTACGCGTACGGGTTGCTCAGCACGACGTGGTTCAGATAGCCGGTGGTGTGCCGCCACAGTCGGGCCAGCGCCGGTGAGACCGGTGCCAGGCCGGTGAACTGGATGCCCTTCGCCCGGTCGGCGGAGGCACCGCCGGTGACCCGGTCCAGGATGGACAGGTTGAGCAGGCAGGTGGTGACCTTGCCCGGCAGCCAGCGCAGCGCGCAGGGCACGCCGGGAAGGGTGACCAGGAAGACCTCCCCGGGCCCGAACCGGCCGTCCCCGTCGGCGCTGAAGCGGCCGATGCGTCCGTGGACGACCTCGCAGATCACCAGGGCGGTCGGCGGTCCGACATCGATGTCGAGCCGGGTGGACTGGTCCATCGTGTCCAGCCAGAACGAGCCGGCGTCGACCCGGTGGTGCCGGAACCGGTACGGCGTGTCGGCGGCTGCGCGGACGGTGAAACCGGTGCGGTAGGCGGTCGCCAGGAAGTCGTGGACCGTCTCCGGATCGCAGCTGTCGAACCGGTTGACGTTCGGAACCTTCGTCTTCACTACGTCTCCATCGACCTGGACGGAGTGCGCTTCGCTGCGCCGGGACGAGGCCCGGACGTGGTGGATCCGGAGAGCGGTAGTCAGGATTCCCATCGATGGTATCCACAAAGGAAGGACTCCCATGAAGGTTTCGTGACAAAGCGTCCCGTCGATGGGATCTCGCTCGTTCCCCTGTCAGGGGAGTTTCGTTTTCGGGCTAGCGTGCGCGCTCCGGCGTGCGCGCGCCGCGCTAGCGGTCGACCGTCCGTGGCCGTGATCATGCGAAGGGTGTCGAACGAGAGGTAGCTGATCGACTAACGGATGAAGGGATGGGGTGTTGGAGACCAAGGATCCGACTGACATCGTCCGACTGGCGACGGCTGAGGCGCTCCGGCGGATCGCCGGAGAGACACTCCTGACCGGCATCGTGGGATCCCGCATGTCCGCCCTGGGCGGCAGCCTGCGGGACGTGCTGCGCTGTGCGTTGGTGGCACAGCGAGTGGCCGCGCCGACACGGCTGATCACGTTCTGTCGCGACCTGGCCCTGGGGCCCGACGCCTTCGACCTGTTGGGGCACCACGTGCTGGGTGCGCTGGTCGGTTACCGTCCCGGACCGGACGCCCTGGTCCGGGTGGGCGGGGCGCTCGGGTTGGCCCGCCGGGAGCTGTTCGCCCACCGGTCCGCCGCGCCGGGCGACCCGCCTCGGGCCGCCCCTCGGGTCGGCAGGCGCAACAGTGCCGCCATTCGTTACCGCTCCACCAAGCCACCGGAGCACCTACCCGCACCGCCGAGTTGGACGTGTACCGGCTGCGGGCAGGAATGGCCCTGCGCGGTCAAGCAGAGCCAACTGCTCGCGGAGTTCGGCGGAGCCCGCGCCGCGCTCGCGGTCTACCTGGGCTCGTGTCTGCTCGCCGCAGCCCGGGACCTACCCGGCCTGCCGCTGGCCCGCGCGCGCAACCGCTTCCTCGGATGGCTGCCACGGCGGCCCTTCTGAGCGGGCCCGCCCGCCGGTGTTGAACCGGCGGCGGGCCCGGCACGTGCGGTCGGACCGGGTGCCTCGGCTCGCTCCGGCGGGCTGGTGCACCCGCCCGGGTGGGCCGGTGCACCAGCCCGCGCGGGTGGGCCGGTGCACCGGCCCGGGTGGGCCTGGTCAGACAGGGCCCGATCAGTTGGCCGCCGGCTCGGGTGCCCGGTCGGTGTCGTTCCCGGCTGCTGCCGCCGCGTCGTCCTGGTCGGACTGCTGGTCGGCCGGCTGGCCGGCGAACCAGTTGATACCGCCCGGCCCCCCGGCCGCCACCGCCGCCGCCGCGCGGGCCACCGGATCCATCAGCGGGCGTGAACCGTGCTCCAGACCGGCACCGAGTTCGCTCGAGCCGGGCCGAGGCTGACCCGACTGGCCAACTGCACCGTTGCGGTCCGACCCGCCCCGGTCGGCGTCCGCGTTCTCGGCCTGCCCATCGACGGTCGAGGCCGGGTCGTCACCGCCGTGGCCGGCGCGGCCAGACACCATCGGGTACTCCGCGGTCTCGCCACCACCGGCTGCGGCGGCCATGACGGCCGCGGCGGCCAGGTCGGCGACCCGCTTCGCCTCGCGCTGCACCCGGGCCCGGGTCTCCTTGGCGTGCCGCTCGGCGGCCTCGGCCGCCCGGCGCACCTCGTCCAGTCGCTGGCTCTCCGCCACCAGTTCCCGGCTGGTCTCCTCCAGCAACTGCCGCAGCCGGGTCAGGTCGGCCTCGGTGGCGTCCTTGGTCTGGCGGGCCTCGTCGAGCTGCTGCTCGGCCTCGTCCAGCTGCTCGTGCAACTGGGCCAGTGCCTGACGTTGCTCACCGACCTCCAACTGGACGGCGTGCAGCTGCTCCTCGGCTGCCGCGGCCTGCTCGTCGCTGAGCCTGCGGACCTCGGCCGCCTGCTCGTCGGCGCGCTTGCGGATCTCCGCTGAGTACTGCTGGGCGTCGGCGATCATCGAGCTGACCCGCTGTTCGGCGGCGGCCCGCTGGGCGGCCAGCTCCCGCTCGACGGCGGCGCGCTGCTCGGCCAGGTCCTCCTCGGCGGCGGCCCGTCGCTCGGCCATCTCCTCCTCGGCCGTGGCCCGCCACTGCGCCAGCTCCTGCTGGCTCTTCGACCGGGTGGCCTGGATCTCCTGGTGGATCTGGGTACGCGCCGAACTGGTCAACGCCTCGGCCGCCGAGCGGGCCTGTTCGATCTGCTGTCGGCACTGTTCGCCGATCCGCTGCGCCTCCTGTTGGGCGCGCTCGTGTGCGGCCTCCCCGTCGGCGCGCAGCTTGTCGGCCCGTTCCCGGGCCTCGGCCAGCTCCGCGTCGGCCGCCGCGCGCAGCTCCTCGTACTTCTTCTCGTGCTCGGCCCGCCGGGCGGCCAGTTCCTCTTCGAGGTCGGCCAGCGCCTTGACGGTGCGCTCCCGCGCGTTGGCGAGCGTCTTCTCCGCCTCCGCCTGGAGTTTCGTGGCCCGCTGCGTGTGTGTGTCGATGATCGCCGCAGCCTGCTTCTCGGCCAGGTCAAGAATCTGGCCGACCATCGGGCCCACATCCTGGAAGCTGGCCTTGTCCACTTGCGCCGGTCGCTGTCGCAGCTCGGCGATCTCGCTCTGGACCGCCTGGAGTTTCCCGGTCAGCTCCCGTACGTGTGCCGCCGCCCGGTCCCGTTCCGCCGACAGCGCGGCGATCCGGCCTTCGACCTGTTCGACGTAACGCTCGACCTGTCGTTTCTCGAACCCACGTAGGGTGACCTCGAAGTTCGGCCGCGAGGCCAGGTCGTCGCGGACTGCGAACGGCTCCTCGCCGATGGACATGCCCCATCCTCCGGTGGATCGGTAAATGCCACGCCGGTAGGCCGGCGGCGGATGACGCGCAACGTTACCGCTGCTCCGGCTGCCCTGTCCTCCCACCCTGGTACGGATTTCACGTCGCCGGGCCGGTGGGCCCGTCTCGTCCCGTGTCCGATCGGGCAAGGGGATCCGCGCCGTGAGTGGGGAAGTACGTAGCGCGACGGATCGATCCTGTTCACCGGGCCACGCCGTGTGGGCGAAGTGAAGCCGACCCGCGTCTTGACAGGTACTTAGGTTAGGTTAACCTAACCGCATGTCGAGCGTACTGACGTTGAACGACGCTGAGCAGAGCCTACGCGGTGTTGACCTGTGCCTGGGCTACCACGGCACGACTGTGGTGCACGGCGCAGCGATCACCCTGCGCCCCGGCGCGGTTACCGCTCTCGTCGGTCCCAACGGCAGCGGCAAGTCGACCCTGCTGCGGGCGTTGGCCCGGCTGCACCCGCTCGCCAGCGGCAGCGTCCTCTTCGCCGACGGCATCGCCGCCTCGGGGCTGCCCGCCAAGGAGTACGCCCGCCGGGTCACCCTGCTCGCCCAGAGTCGGCCCATCCCCAACGGCGTCACCGTGCGCGACGTCGTCGGCTACGGCCGCCACCCCTACCGGGGCCGGTGGCGCGCGGACGACCCGGACGGCCCGGCCGCCATCGCCCGCGCGATGGAGGTCACCGGTGTCAGCGCGATGGCCGACCGGCCGGTGGACGAACTCTCCGGTGGCGAACTCCAACGGGTCTGGTTGGCCACCTGCCTGGCCCAGGACACCCCGGTGCTGCTGCTCGACGAGCCCACCACCTTCCTCGACCTGCGGTATCAGATCGGCATCCTCGACCTGATGCGTGACCTCGCCGACGACCACGGCGTCGCGGTCGGCGTCGTGCTGCACGACCTCAACCAGGCCGCCGCGGTGGCCGACGAGGTGGTCCTGCTGCACGGCGGACAGGTCCGCGCCACCGGCACTCCCGCCGAGGTCTTCACCGAACACGACCTGACCGAGACCTACGGCATCCGCATCGAGGTCAGCACCGACCCGCTCAGCGGGCTGGTGACGACCCGCCCCGTGGGCCGCCACCTGGCCCGAATCCCGGTCTGAGCCCAGACCGGTCACGACTCACCACCCGAGAAAGAACATCATGTCCCGTACCCGTGTTACCGCCCTGCTGGCTGCCGCCACCATCGTGCTGGCCGCCTGCGGCACCACCGAAAACACCAACGAGCCCGAGGCCACCGGTTCCGCTCCCGCCGCCGGCGGCCCGGTCACCGTCGTCGACAGCCGGGGCAAGGAGATCAAGCTCGACGCCCCCGCGACCAAGGTCGTCGGCCTTGAGTGGGGCGAGGTCGAGATGCTGGTCAGCCTCGGCGTCATGCCGGTCGGGGTGGCCGACCCTAAGGGGTACGCGACGTGGGTGAGCGCCGCCAAGCTCGACGAGGGCGTCAAGGACGTGGGCACGCGCGGTGAGCCGAGCGTCGACTCCATCGTGGCGCTGGAACCCGACCTCGTGGTGATGGAGGACGACCGCGGCGCCAACGTGATCAGCCAGTTGGAGAAGTACGTTCCGGTCGTCGTCACCAAGGGCAGTGACGCCTCGGACAACCTCGGTCGGATGCGGTCGGACCTCAACATGATCGCCGCCGCGGTCGGCAAGACCGCCGAGGCGGAGAAGCTGCTCGCCGACTTCGACGCGGCGATCGCCGACGGCAAGAAGAAGATCGCCGACGCCGGTGCCGCCGGCAAGCCGTTCGCCATCGCCGACGGCTGGAAGGAAGGCAGCACGGTCAGCATCCGGATGTTCGGTGAGGGCGCCCTGGTCTCCCAGATCGGCATCCAGTTGGGGCTCACCAACGCCTGGAAGGGCGAGACCGACCCGGCCTGGGGCCTGGGCCAGACCGACGTCGAGGGTCTGACCGGTCTGACCGACCCCGACCTGCACTTCTTCTACAACGCCTCGGACGGCGCGGACGTCTTCGCCGACGGCCTGAACAGCAACGCCATCTGGAAGTCGCTGCCCTTCGTCAAGCAGGGCAACCTGCACCGGATGCCCGACGGAATCTGGACCTTCGGCGGGCCGCTCTCCGGTAAGCAGTACATCGACCAGTTCGTCAACACCTACGCGGTGTGACCACCCTGTCCGCGCCCTCGCGTCCGGAGCCGGCTGTCCAGCCGGCTCCGGACCCGCGCCCCTCGACTCCCCGCCTGGTCGGGATCTTCGTCGGCGCCACCGCGCTGCTGCTGGTGGTCGTGGCGGTGCACCTCACCCAGGGCACCTCCGCCGTGGGTGCGCTCGACCTGCTCCGCCTGCTCACCGGTGGGGACGAGGAGACCGCCCGGGTGCTCGTCGCCTCCCGGCTGCCTCGGCTGCTCGCCGGGCTGACCATCGGCGTCGCCCTCGGTTTCGCCGGTGCGGCGCTTCAGTCGATCGCCCGCAACCCGCTGGCCTCCCCGGACACCCTCGCCGTCAACGCCGGTGCCCACCTGGCCATCGTCTCGGTCGCCGCGTTCGGCATCGCGTTGCCCGCGTTGCCCGCCGGTGGCCTGGCCTTCTGCGGAGGGCTCGCCGCCGCCGGGCTGGTGATGGCGATGTCGTCCGGCGGTCAGGCCGGCACCACCCGGCTGATCCTCGCCGGCTCGGCCACCGCGTTGGCGCTCAGCTCGGTGACCATGCTGCTGCTCCTGCTGTTCGAGCAGGCCACCATCGGCCTGTTCGCCTGGGGCAACGGCTCCCTGGTACAGAGTGACCTCGACGCGCTCACCCAACTCGCCCCGGTGATCGTCGCCTCCGGCGTGGCGTTGATGCTGCTCGGTCACCGCCTCGACATCCTCGCCCTCGGCGACGACACCGCCACCGTGCTCGGCATCGACGTACGCCGGACCCGGCTGATCGTCACCGTGCTGGCCGTGGTGCTCTCCGCCGCAGCGGTCACCCTCACCGGCCCGGTCGGCTTCGTCGGCCTCTGCGCACCGGTGATCGTCCGGCTGCTCGGTCCGCTGGTGCCCGGCGTCCACCGGCACCGGATCCTGCTGCCGCTGTCCGGTATGGCGGGCGTCGTCATCGTCCTCGGCTCCGACGTGCTGCTGCGGGCGATCATGGGTGGCCAGGCCGGTGTGGACATCCCCACCGGTGTGGTGACCACCCTGCTCGGCGCCGGGATCCTGATCTGGCTGGCCCGCCGACACCGCGACGCCGGCCCCACCCGCCGTCCGCCCGGCGGCCACGCGGCCGTGCGTTCCGCGGCGTTCCACCGCACCGTGGTGATCGTCGCCGCCACGGTGACCGCCGGGGCGGTCCTGCTCGGCATGCTCGCCGGGGACACCTGGCTGCTGCTCGGCGACATCGTCAACTGGGTCAACGGCAGCACCGGGCCGGCGTACACCTTCGTGCTGGACCAGCGGTGGCCGCGCGTCGCCGCCGCGCTGCTGGCCGGCGCGGCCCTGGCGGTCGCCGGCACCACCGTGCAGGCGGTCTGCCGCAACCCGTTGGCCGAGCCGGGGATCCTCGGCATCACCGCCGGTGCCGGGTTGGGCGCGGTCTCGCTGCTCACCTTCGTGCCGCTGGCCGGCGTCTGGGCGGTCTCCGGGGTCGCCGGGCTCGGTGCCATGCTGGCCTTCGCCCTGGTGTACGGGGCGGCTTGGCGTGGCGGCCTCAGCTCCGACCGGCTGGTCCTGATCGGGTTCGGCGCCTGGCAGGGCGGCATGGCCATGATCACTTTCATGATCGTCGCCTTCGATCCGTGGAACACCGGCAAGGCCCTCACCTGGCTCTCCGGCTCCACCTACGGGCGAACCGCGACCCAGGTGTTGCCGGTGGCGATAGCCCTGCTGGTGCTCACTCCGGTGGTCGTCGCCGCCCGCCGGGAACTGGACCTGATGACCCTCGACGACGACACCCCACGCGTGCTCGGCGTCCGGCTGGAACGGACCCGACTGATCGCGCTGGGCGCGGCGGCCCTGCTCACCTCGACGGCGGTCTCCGCCGTCGGCGTGATCGGCTTCGTCGGCCTGGTCGCCCCGCACGCGGCCCGAGCCCTCGTCGGCGGCCGACACACCCGGGTGCTCCCGGTCGCCGCCCTGCTCGGCGCCGCCCTGGTCAGTCTCGCCGACACCCTCGGCCGCAGCGTGATCGCTCCGGCCCAGATCCCCGCCGGGCTGGTCACCGCGATGATCGGCACTCCCTACTTCGTCTGGCTGCTGTGGCGTTCCCGCGCCGCCGCCCCACCCCGCTGACGCATCGACCCGACACGGAGAGAGGCATCATGACCCAAACCCTGCCTGTCGCGCCCTGGCGGTTGTTCGCCGTCGAGGTCCGCGCGGTCCGTCGACTCAGCCCGTCCTTCGTCCGGGTCACCTTCACCGGCCCGGATCTGGACCGTTTCGCCGACAACGGCTACGACCAGCGGATCAAGCTGGCATTGCCGCTGCCCGGCCAGGTCGGTGTGCAGCTGCCGCAGGGACCGGACTGGTACGCGCGGTGGCGGACCCTGCCGGACCACGAACGCAACCCGATCCGCACGTACACGGTGCGCGCGGTCCGGCCGTACCTCGGTGAGGTCGACGTCGACCTGGTGCTGCACGGCGACGGCGGTCCGGCCACCCGGTGGGCCCGGCGGGTCCGCCCCGGCGACGAGATCGCCATCGTCGGCCCGGACTCGGCGTACGGCGGTGACCACGGCGGGGTCGAGTTCCGGCCCCCGTCGACCGGATGCCTGCTGCTGGCCGGTGACGAGACGGCGGTGCCGGCGATCAGCGGCATCTGCGAGCGGCTACCGCTGGACGCGTGCGGCCGGGTGCTGCTGGAGGTACCCGAGGCCGACGACGTGCTGCCGATGGTCACCCCACCCGGTGTCGAGGTGACCTGGCTGCCCCGGGGTGCGGGGGAGCACGGCAGTCGCCTCGTCGCCGCCGTCGCCGAGGCCGCCGACGACCTGCTCGCCGGTGCGCCGACCCACGGAGGTGTGCCGCAGCCGGTCGACGAGGTCGACGTGGACCGCGAGATCCTCTGGGAGGTACCCGACGTGCCGCCCACCGCCCCGCTCTACGCCTGGCTGGCGGGGGAGGCCGGGGTCATCCGTACCCTTCGCCGACACCTGGTCACCGAACGCGGCCTGGACCGGCGCGCGGTGGCCTTCATGGGCTACTGGCGTCAGGGCCGCGCCGACCCCTCCTGAGCCGCCGACCCCTCCTGAGCCGCCGACCCCGCCGTCCGGCACGTCCGTTCCCGACCCGCGCGGGTCAGGGCAGGGGGTGGGAGATGCCGCGGGCATGATCGGTGAGGGCGGCGGCGACCACCGTCGCCTCCAACGGCAACATCTCCAGACATCGGCGTACGGCGGCGGACATCAGCGCGTTCGGCACCCGCATGGACAACGTGCAGTGCGGCACCCAGCGGCCCGGCCGGTAGTGCTCCACCAGGGTCACTCCGCCCGCCACGAGTAGGTCGTGCACCCGCCGATGGTGCTCCAGCAGCTCCGGGGTGGGTACCGGGCCCAACCAGAGCACCCGGCCGACGAACTGCCCGGCGTGCTGGAACGACAACCGCAGCGGTGCCGCCACCGTGGTGCCGGCCAACGCCGCCGTGACCTGCTCCGGGTCGAACCGGGGCGCGACCGCGAGCGAGAGGTGCGGCCGGTGCCGTTGCTCCAGTAGGGAGCGCATGCTCTGCACCCCCTCGGCCTCCAGGGCGTCCCACAGCACCCGGATCCGACGAGTGGCGACGGTGTCCAGATACAACTCCAGTGCGGCGACCACATGATCACTCTAGGGTGGTGTCGGACCGTCGACGCAGTGGCGGTGCGGTCCGGAGGGCGGCTCACGGCACGATGACGGCCCGACCCTCCAGACTGCCGTCCTGCATCATCCGGTACGCGCTCATCGCGTCGTCCAGGCTGAACCTGGTGGTCTTGGCCCGCACCAGACCACGCGCACCCAGGTCGAGCACCTCCTGTAGTTCGGGACGGCTGCCCCAGTAGGTGGTCTGGATGCTCACCTCGTAGGGCACGGTGAAGAAGCCGACCGGCAGGGAGCCGTTGCCGAGCCCGACGATGGTCAGATCGCCCAACGTCCGGGCGGCGGCGATGCCCAACTTCAGCGTGGGGTCCGCGCCGACGAAGTCGAGCACGACGTCGGCGCCCCGTCCGGCGGTGGCCGCCCGGATCTCCGCGGCGGTGTTCTCGCCGGAGCGCAGCGTCAGGTCCGCGCCGCACTCCTCGGCGAGCCGCAACGCGTCGTCGCGGGTGTCCACCGCGATGACCCGGGCGGCGGTGGTGGCCTTGATGATCTGTACGCCGATATGCCCGAGCCCGCCGACACCGATCACCACCGCGGTGCTGCCCGGTGGCAGCTTCCGCCAGGAGCGCCGGATCGCGTGGTACGGGGTGAGACCCGCGTCGGTCAGTGGCGCGGCGTCGACCGGGTCGAGCCCTTCGGGCAGGGGCAGCACGTGCCGGGCATCGGGCACCAACTCGTACTCGGCCATGCCGCCGTCCAAGCCGAGGCCACCGCCGCCGGACGGTACCGGCGCGGCGGCCGGGTTCTCACAGTAGTTGTCGACGCCGACGCGGCAGCGGACGCAGGAACCGCAGCCCCAGGGGCCGTAGACCACCACCGGCTGGCCGACCTCCAGCCCGGTCACCCCGGAGCCGAGCCGGTGCACCCAACCCGCGTTCTCGTGGCCGAGCGTGAACGGCGGGTTCCAGGGCAGCTCACCGGCCTCGAAGTCGTGCATCAGGTGCAGGTCGGAGTGGCAGGCGCCGGCCGCACCGATCCGCACCACCACCTGTCCCGGACCGGGCTCCGGCTCGTCGACCTCGACCAGCTCCGGCGTTGACTTCCAGGCGGGCAGCCGTAGTGCGCGCATCCCTGTCTCCCGTCGTCGGTGACCCCTGCCCGGAGGGCTCCCCGTCGGGAAGCGTCCCAAACCACCGTCGCCGCCCGACCTGGCCGCCTGCGGGCCCACCGCCCCAGCGGTTGCCGACCGGCCCGTTCGGCGGTCCACTGAATGACATGGGTGTCATCAAGGTGGGCACGTCCTCGTGGGCGGACCGGACGCTGGTGCGTTCCGGCTGGTACCCGCGCCAGGTGAACAACCCGGCCGACCGACTGGGCTACTACGCCGACCGCTTCGACCTGGTCGAGGTGGACACGTCGTACTACGCGGTGCCCGCGCCGGAGACCGCGCAGGGCTGGGTCGACGCCACCCCCGACGGGTTCACCTTCAACGTCAAGGCGTTCAGCCTCTTCACCGGCCATCCGACCCCGGTGGCCACCCTGCCCGCCGACCTGCGTCCGACCGGCGGACCGGCCCGCATCCGGCGGCGTGACCTGCCGACGGCCGCGTACGACGAGCTGTGGAGTCGGTTCCGGGCGGCGCTGGGCCCGATCGCGGCGGCGGACCGGCTCGGTGCCGTGCTGTTGCAGTTTCCGCCTTGGCTGGCCCGGGGTGAGGCGGCCCGCCGTCGGATCGCGGAGCTGGCGACCCGGTGCCGACCGTGGCGGGTCGCCGTCGAGCTGCGGCACGCCTCCTGGTTCGCGGATACGGCGGCGTTGGAGACCCTGGCCTTCCTCCGCGACCAGGGGCTGACCTTCTGCTGCGTGGATATGCCGCAGGGGCATCCGGACTCGGTCCCGCCGATCCCGGTGGCCACCGCCGACCTGGCGATGATCCGGTTCCATGGTCACAGCAGCGCCTGGGCCGACGGCGACAAGGAGGACCGGTTCCGGTACGCCTACGGCGACGAGGAACTACGCCGCTGGTCCGACCTGCTGGTCGACCTCGCCGGGCAGGCCGACGAGCTGCACGTGCTGTTCAACAACTGCTGCGCCGGTCAGGCGCAACGCGACGCGCAGCGGCTGGCCGGTCTCGTCGAGGTCGTCGGCCGGCGGACCGTACCGTCCTGATCGGACGGTGCCGCGGTCAGCCGCGCCCGGTGCCCTCCGGGCGCATGCCGGTCGCCTCCTCCAGCGCGTTGTCCGGCAGATCCCCACCGGCCTCGTCGTCGGGGAAGCTGCGCCGCGACGGTGCCGGGTCCGGCGGTGCGCCGGGTCCGGCCACCGGCGTACGGGTCGGCTCGACCGAGCCGAACCCGTGCCGCCCGGCGGGCCGGTCAGTCCGGTCACCAGTGAGCGGGGCGGCCGCGCGCCGTTCCCCGCGCCGCCCCTCGGGCACCGCGGCCTCCTCGCTGCCCTCGTCCATCGGCGAATCCCCGCCGGCACCCCACGGAGGGTCCGTGTCGAAGCCACCCGTGGTACCCCAGGGCGCGACACCCTCGGGGCCCCGGTCCTGCCTGTCCCGGTCGCTCATGGCCACCTCGCTGGTCGGTGCCCGGGCGTCGGTCCACCCCGAGACCGATGCCGGCACATGGGCATGTCGGCGGGTGTACGCCGCCGTCAGCGATCGGACATCGCCATCTGCCGGATCGCCTTGGCCGCCGCCATCCCACCGGTGCCCTTGCCCATCATCTTCGTGGCGTGCCCCAGACCACCGACCCGGCCGATCACGCCGCGCAGGACCTGCCCGGGCTTCTGCTGCTCACCCATGTAGGCGGTGACCACGATCAGGGCGCCGGTCAGCGCCGGGATCGTCCATTGCAGCATCTTCAGTTGGCGCTGGCAGGAGGCCACGTTCGCCGGGGTCTGCTGGTTGGGTTCGGTGACGCCCTCGACCGACGGCTGACCGGCCCTGGCGAGTCGCTTGCCGAGCATCCGGCTGTACCCGGTCACCGCCAGCGCGCTGAGGGTCAACGCCGTCTTGATCGTGCTGGCTCGGCCGACCCCGGCCTGTGCCGCCATGCGCGGGCTCTCCGTCACCAGTTCGCCGACCGCACCGGCGAGATGGGCACCGATGGCCGCCGCGTTGACCGGCGTCCAGCGGTTCCAGCCGGTCGCCGCCACCGGCAGCCGTTGGGTCGAGTCGCTGATCCGGGCCGCGGCGCCGTTGACGCCGAAGGCACCCATCAGGGAGCCGCCGAACCAGGCCGCTAGGCCCAGGTCGTGCATCGAGCGTAGGGCGGTGTGGCTGTCAGACATCTGGTCCCCTTCCACCGTGTCGGGCGCAGCGGCTTACCCACCTGCGGTCGGGCTAATCGCCGCCTTCGGTGGCAGGCCCGCCACGGTCGGCGGGGCCTGCCACGTTCGGGGGTGTCAGCGTCGGGTGAGCCGGATCTCCGACCTGACCCCGGTCAGCTTCTCCGGGTTGCGGACGTAGTAGATGTTGCCGATGCCCGCCGTGCCGACCTGGACCGCCAACACGCCGTCGAGGTCGCCATCGAGGTACACGGCCAGGGCCGGGCTGCCGTTGAGCAGGGTGGGGGACACGGTCATCCGGCCCGGCACCTTGCGCAGACCACCGAAGAAGACGCGGGCCACCTTGTCGGCGCCGACGATCGGACGCAGCACCGCCTGCCGCTGGCCGCCACCGTCGGCGATCAGGACGACCTCGGGGGCGAGCACGTCGAGCAGGGCCTGAAGGTCGCCGGTCTCGACCGCACGCTGGAACGACTCCAGCGCCGCCCGGGTCTCGTCCGGGGAGACCGCCTCACGAGGGCGACGGGCGCTGACGTGCTGGCGGGCCCGATGCGCGATCTGGCGCACCGCCGCCGGGCTGCGGCCGACCGCGGCAGCGATCTCGTCGTAGCTGATGTCGAAGGCGTCGCGCAGCACGAAGACCGCCCGCTCGGTCGGCGACAGCGTCTCCAGGACGAGCATCAGCGCCATCGACACGCTCTCGGCCAGTTCGACGTCCTCGGCCACGTCCGGCGCGGTGAGCAGCGGCTCGGGTAGCCACGACCCCACGTACGCCTCCTTGCGGCGGCGCAACGTGCGCAGCCGGTTGAGCGCCTGCCGGGTGGTGATCCGTACCAGGTAGGCGCGTTGGTCGCGGATCTGCGCCAGGTCGACGTCGACCCAGCGCAGCCAGGTCTCCTGGAGGACGTCCTCGGCGTCGGCAGCCGACCCGAGCATCTCGTACGCCACGGTGAACAGCAGGTTGCGGTGGGCGACGAAGGCGGTGGTCGCCGTGTCGGTGGCGGGCTCACTCACTGTCTCGACCTCTCCTCGTGCGGGCTCCGATCCGGTCACGGCACGGTCCGTCGGACCGTGCCGTCGACCGTCGGTCAGGCCGTCCGCTCCGCGTTGACCGGTGATTCGCCGTGCCCGGCCCACAGCAACTGGTGGCGCTTGTCGTCGGTGAACCGCCAGCTGAACGAACCGGGCCGACGCGCCTCGTGCTTCAGTTCCCTGAGCATGGCCCTGATGGCCTGCTCCTTGATGGTGCCGATGACCCGGCCACTGAGGTAGAACCGGTTCGTGGTGTCGTCCCGGTTGGCCAGTTGCACGGTGGCGGTCCGCCGGCCCACCGCGATGCACTGCCCGAAGAACCCGATGTTGATCGGTTCGGGCTGCTCACCGGCGATGCGACGGAGCACCGTGTCGGCGGCGTGCGCGCCGAGCGGACGGGCGGACTGGCAGCTCATCCGCAACGGCCGGCCCGACGGTGCCACCGCGTCTCCGGCCGCGACGATGCGGTCGTCGTCCACGCTGGTCAGCGTCTCGTCGGTGAGCAGGCGCCCCGACTCGTCGGTGCTCAGCCCGCTGCGCGCGGCCAGGTCCGGCACGCCGAATCCGGCGGCCCAGACGGTCACCGTGCTGGCGACTTCGCGGCCGTCGTCGAGGCGCACGGCGTCGGACGTCACCGCTGTCACCCGGGTGCCGGGGCCGTCGAGCACGGTCACCCCGAGTGCGGCCAGTCGCCTGGCGACCGACCGGCGGCCCCGGGCTTGCAGGTACGGCCCGAGTACACCGCCGCAGACCAGGGTCACCGTGCGGCCCGCCTCCGCCAGCTCGGCGGCGACCTCGATGCCGGTCGCGCCCGCGCCGACCACCGTCACCAAGGCCCTCGGCGCGGCGGCGATGACCGTACTCAGCCGCTCCGCATCCTCCAGCGTGGCGACCGAGTACGCGTGTTCCGCAGCGCCGGGCACCCCGGGGTCTGCGCTGCCGCTGCCCACCGCGTAGATCAGATAGTCGTAGTCGACGGTCATGCCGGAGGCGGTCGTGACGCGCCGCCCCTTCGCGTCGATGTGGGTCGCGGCGTCGACGACGAGCCGGACGCGGTCGGCCAGGATGTCCTGGTAGTCGACGGTCCCCGTGCCGGAGCCGGCGGCCACCTGGTGCAGGCGCAGCCGCTCCACGAAGCGTTGACGCGGGTTGACCAACGTCACCCGCACGTCGGCGCGCCGGGTCAGGCGATTGGCGGCCAGGACACCGGCGTACCCGCCGCCGATGACGACCACATTCGTGTGCTGGGTCATGGGTGTCTCCTCCTGTCGGCGTTCGGCATCAAGACACCGTGGAGACCCCGTTTGTGATTCGTCGTGACGCAGGTCACGTTGCGCCGGTCGGCCGCACTGGTGGTGTTGTGCGCTCCGGGCCCGCCGACGCCGTCCGGACCGACCGTCCGCCTCGGCGGGTCAGCGTACGGGCAGGGTGGTGACGAAGTCGGCCACCCGGGCGGCCAGCGGCCCGGCGGCGCGTACCCAGGTGAAGTGGTCCACGTTCGTGCCTGGCGCGGCGTACCGCTCCCGCTCGACGGGTGCCGAGGTCAGCTTCGCGCAGAGACGGTCCAGCGTCGGGTGCGGGGTGTACTGGTCGCCGTCGACGCTGATCGCCAGCACCGGTGTGCGGATGCGTCCTACCGCCGCCTCGGTGTCCACGCCGTCCACCTCGGGGAAGCGGCCGGTGCGGGCGGTGTGCGCCCAGTCGCGGATCACCCCGCGCGCCTGTCGGCCACCGAAGCCCCACCCGGGCCAGACCCCGAGCAGCCGGGTCGTGGCGGCGATGCCCTGGGTGTACGGCAGCACCCCGTAGCGCCGGAGGCCGGTGAAGTCGCGCCAGTAGGGGATGCCGACCGCGATCAGGGCCAACCCGTCCACCTCGTGCTCGCCGTGCAGGGCGAGGTGCAGCACGGCGGCCTGCCCGCCGAGGGAGTGTCCCAGCACCACGGTGCGTCGACCGTCCAGTCGTGGCTTGAGTGCCGTGCGTACCGCCCCGATGTCGGCGGCCAGTTCGGCGTAGCCGTACCGGCAGTTCCGGCTCGGTCGGGGGGTGCTGAGACCGGTGCCCCGCAGGTCCGTCACGACCACGGCGAGCCCGGCGTCGCGCAGCGCGGCGGCGAACGGGCGGTAGTAGCGGGCCGGTACGCCCATCGCGGGCGTGATCAGCACCATCGGGGCGTCGGTGACGCCGTCGGGTTCCGGGTAGACCTGGACGCCGAGACGGGCGTCGTCGACCTGGACGAATTCCTGCTGGTACTGCACCGGCGCGGTCACCCGACCATGTTAC
This sequence comes from Micromonospora sp. DT48, assembly GCF_049844495.1. Taxonomy (NCBI): domain Bacteria; kingdom Bacillati; phylum Actinomycetota; class Actinomycetes; order Micromonosporales; family Micromonosporaceae; genus Micromonospora; species Micromonospora sp. DT48. The sequence continues at coordinate 88,956 of NZ_JBNCLE010000018.1, read as the reverse complement.
CGAGCGGTAGGTAGCGCCGGGGGGCCGCCCCGGCGGGCCGACCCGTGACACGGGCGCGGCTGGCCGCCGGGGCGGTGCGCGATCAGGCCGGCTCGCCGCGCAACATGCCGGGACCGAACACCTCGTAGGCGATCCGCTCCACCGGTACGCCGCGACGCAGCAGGCCACCCCGGACCGCGTTCATGAACGGCAGCGGTCCGCACAGGTGCACGTGAGCGTCGGGGGAGAGCGGGATCAACTCGGGATCGACCAGACCGCCGCTCACCGTGGCGGTCTGCACGGGCGGCGTGGCGTCGGTGGGGTCCTCGTACCACAGCCGGGTGTGCAGGTTCGGCAGCGCGGCGTGCAGGCGCGGCAGGTCACCGCGCAGGGCGTGGGTCGCGCCCGCCCGGTCGGCGTGCACCAGCACCACCGGCCGGCGGGGCGCGGCCACCGCCAGGTGCTCCAACGCGGCCATCGCCGGAGTCAGTCCGATACCGGCGCTCACCAGCACCAGCGGGCCGTCTCCGGCGACCGCGCTGACCTCGCCGAAGGGTGGGCTGAGCCGCAGCGTGTCACCGACGGCCACCCGCTCGTGCAGGAAGGTGGAGACCAGACCGTCGGGGGCCCCGTCGCCGCCGCGTACCCGCTTGACGGCGATCCGCCAGTCGGCCGCGCCGGGACGGCCGGTCAGGCTGTACTGCCGGATCTGCTGGCCGCGACCGCCGTCGAGGTCCACGGCGACCGAGGTGTACTGGCCGGGCACGAAGGTGGGCGCCGGGGTGCCGTCGGCGGGCGCGAGGGTGAACGACACCACCTCGCTGGTCTCCTGCCGACGCTCCGTCACCCGCCACGACCGCCACACCGACTCGCCCTCCGCCAGCCCGGCGGCGGCGTACAGCCGGGCCTCCCGGGCCACCAACTCGCAGGCGAGCAGCCAGTAGACCTCGTCCCAGGCGGCGGCGACCGGTGGCGTCACCGCCTCGCCGAGCACCTCACCGACGGCGGCGAGCAGGTGGCGGCCCACGATGGTGTACTGGGCCGGCGTGATGCCCAGCGACGCGTGCTTGTGGGCGATGCGGTCCAGCACCGGTCCCCAGGGCACCGTGCTGGCGCCGGTCAGGTGCTCGGCGTACGCGACCACGGCGGCGGCCAGCGCCGCCTGCTGTGCGCCGTTGGCCTGGTTGCCCCGGTTGAACAGGTCGAGCAGTTCCGGATGGGCCTCGAACATCCGCTGGTAGAACCGTCGCGTGATGGCCTCGCCGTGCGCCCGCACGGCGGGCAGGGTCGCCGTCACCAGCACTGCTGAGGGCTGCGTGAGCACGATTGTTCTCCTTCTGGTTCGACCGCTCGGGCACCTCCACAAAACAGGAATCACAGATACCGGTTTTAGGGTCGAAGGTCCCGGATGGCCGGTCGTACAGGTCACACCGGACATCGCGGCCAGCCGGGCGCACCGGTCCGTACGGCACCGGACCGGCTGCCCCGCACTAGGGTCGAAACGTGAAGCTCAATCGGTCCACCGACATGGCGCTGCGGATCGCCATGCACGTCGCGGCCACCGGCCGTCGGACGACGGTGGACGAGCTGGCCGACCGCCTGACGCTGCCGCGCAACCACGTGGCGAAGGTGGTGCAGCGGCTCCAGCGCCTCGGCGTACTGGTGACCATCCGGGGCCGCTCCGGCGGGGTGGCCCTCGCCGAGGAGGCCCCGGCGTACACCGTCGGGCAGGTGGTCCGGGCGTTCGAGGGCGAGGGCGAGGTGGTCGACTGCGACGCGTCGGCCTGTTCGCTGCGAGCGGCCTGCCGGCTGCGCGGGGAACTGCGGCGGGCGCAGGAGGCGTTCCTCGCCGTCCTCGACGGGGTGAGCCTCGGCCAGTTGGTCGACGGGCCGGTCGGGCCGGTGCTGCTCGCCCTCGGTCCCGCGTCGACAACGACGGACGCCGCCCGGACCAGTCGAGGTCCGAGCGGCGTCCGAGCCGGTGGGAACAGCTGACCGAGCCGGTCAGGAGACGCTGATCGCGCCGTTCGAGGAACGTACGCAGGCGACCGAACGGGCCGTGGTGCTGGCCGCGCCGGAGAGGCACTGGCCCAGCACCTGGTGCCCGGCGGCGTTCGGGTGCCACGACTCCTGGCAGGTCTGGAAGTAGCTCACGCAGGTGTTCGCGATCCGCTGAATAGCGATCTTGTCCTTGCCGGAGAGGCTGGTCACGAAGTTGCCGTTCGGCGGGTTGTCCATCAGCCGGATCGGGGTGGCCAGCGTGCCGGTCGGGCTGTTCGCGTTCTCGCAGAGTCGCGCGCCGTCGAAGGCCCGCTGCACGTTGAGGTAGACCAGGTCGGCGTTGGGGAACTCGGCAGCCAGGGTGTCCCGGACGGAGCGGACGATGCTGCCGAGGCTCTGCGAGAACCGGTGACCGGGAGCCAGGCTCGCCCGGTGGATCGGGCAACCGGCGGCGTACCGCTCGGCACCCAGCGCGCGGAACTTGTCCCGGGTGTCGTCCCGGCTGTCCTCGGAGTGGTAGGTCGGGGCCAGGTCCAGCGGCAGCGGGTTGGTGTAGTCCTGCAACACCACCCGGTGCTGACCGTCGGCGTCCACCTCCCGCAGGGTGGTCAGGATCTGGCGTACGGCCGCGGTGGTCTCCGCGGTCGCGGCGCTGACCTGGGCCGCCGTGGCCAGGTCGGCGTCGGTGCACGGCTTCTGCTCCACCGGCCCGTTCAGGTACGCCCAGAACTCCCACCAGCCGGTCCAGGCGTCGGCGATGAACCGGTTGGCGCACTTCTCGGCGACCCCGCCGAAGGTGAACGAGCTGTTGTTCGAGCCGAGCCCGACCAGCACCAGGTCGATGTCGTGAGTCTGGGCGACCGTGCGGAGCTGGTCGAGCTGGGAGGCGACCTGGCGGCCGTTCGGTCGGGCCGACGAGGCGGCGGCGACATCGCGCGGCTGACCACCGGAGCAGGCCAGGTTGAACCGGTCCTGGATGCCGGGCAGCGTCGCCTTGTGCAGCGAGGCGTTGGCCGAGCGGTGGCAGAAGAAGGCGTCGCTGTTGGGCGCCGTCCAGCCCGGGAAACCGCGCGCGACGCCGGTCGCGTCGACCACCGGCTGGTAGGCGCCGGCGCCCTCGCCGCTGATGAAGCTGTCGCCGAGGGCCACGGCTGCGGTGGGTGCTGCGGCCGAGGCGGCGGGGGCCGCGACGGCGGTGGTGAGAGTCGTCGCCGCGACGGCCAGGGCCATCGCGGCGGCGGTACGACGCAACGCGGACATGGGCATCCCCATCCGTTCATGGAAATATGAAAGATCCTCTGGTGCGGTGATGACATCACGCACGTGTGACGCACGTCAACAGTGGGAAACATGTGTGAGGTGGGCCTGCAGGGTCAGGAGACGCTCCGCCGTCGGCCCGGCTCCGACCGGCCGGGCATCCCGGCTCCGACCACCAGGGCATAAGGTCGGCGACCGGGACGTTGACCCGCAGCAAGGCCCGCCAGTGGCAGCGCACGGCGTGCCGGCGGGTGTCCTGCACAGGTTGTCGGGACGTACGGCTACGCTCGCTGCGGCCGTGCCTGCGCCGGGTGACCGCCCACGGTGCCGTCGTCGAGCTGGCGGCCGGCGCGGGGAGCACATCGCCAAGACCGGGGAGTACGACCAGTTGACCGCAGAGCCTGACACCCTGTACGGGGCCGACGACCTCACCCACCTTGAGGGGCTGGACGCTGTCCGCAAGCGGCCCGGCATGTACATCGGCTCCACCGACAGCCGTGGCGTGGGCCACCTCGTCAACGAGATCCTCGACAACTCCACCGACGAGGGTGTCGCCGGCCACGCCACCACCATCGAGGTGATCCTGCACGCCGACGGGTCGGTGCAGGTCGACGACGACGGCCGAGGCATCCCCACCGACGTGCACGCGCGTTCCGGCATCTCCGGAGTCGAGCTGGTGCTCACCCGTCTGCACGCCGGAGGCAAGTTCGGCGGCTCCGGCTACAAGACCTCGGGTGGCCTGCACGGCGTCGGCGCCTCCGCGGTCAACGCCCTGTCCCGCCGCTTCGACGTCACCGTGCGCCGGGGCGGCAAGGTGCACGCCATGTCGTTCCAGCACGGCGTGCCCGGCGTCTTCGACGGCGACGGTCCGGACGCGCCGTTCACCCCCGGCCCCGGGCTCCAGGTCGTCCGCGCCATGAAGCGCGGCCAGCGCACCGGCACCTCCATCCGCTACTGGCACGACCCCCGCTACTTCGAGACCGGGGCCGCGCTCGACCACCACGCGGTACGGGCCAAGCTGCGTCACACCGCCTTCCTGGTCCCCGGCGTCAGCTACACGTTGCGCGATCACACCGCGCAGGAGCCCACCGAGGAGCGCTTCCACTACCCCAACGGGCTCACCGACATGGTGGAGTTCCTCGCCCCGGCCGGCGACCGGCCCGTCTCCGGCACTCTCCTGGTCACCGGTGAGGGGACGTACCGCGAGAACGCCGCCGACGCCAACGGTGTCATGCAGTCCAACGTGCAGCGCCGCGCCGAGGTCGAGATCGCCTTCCGCTGGGGCACCGGCTACGAACGCACCGTGGAGTGCTTCACCAACACCATCCGCAACGCCCACGGCGGCACCCACCGCAAGGGGTTCGAGCGGGCCCTCGCGCGGACCCTCGCCGACGCCGTCCGCAACGCCCGTGGCCTGCTCAAGGCCAAGGAGGAGGCGCCCACGCTGGACGACGTCCTGGAGGGCATGACGGCGGTGGTGCACGTCCGGGTGCCCGAGCCGCAGTTCACCTCGCAGACCAAGGACGAACTCTCCACCGCCGGCATCACCAAGGTCGTGCAGGGGCTGGTGGAGCAGCACGTCAAGTCCTGGCTCGACGACCGGAAGACGCGCACCGAGGCCCGCACCGTCCTCCAGAAGATCGTCGACGCGTCCCGCGTACGCCTGACCCAGAAGCAGCAGAAGGACGCGGCCCGCCGCAAGACCGCCCTCGAAGGCGCGGCCATGCCCGCCAAGCTCGTCGACTGCCGCGCCACCGGCATCGATCGCAGTGAGCTGTTCATCGTGGAGGGCGACAGCGCCCTCGGCACCGGCCGACTCGCCCGTTCCGCCGAGTTCCAGGCGCTCCTGCCGATTCGCGGCAAGATCCTCAACGTGCAGAAGGCCAACCTTCAGCAGGTGCTCGACAACGCCGAGTGCGCGGCGATCGTGCAGGTGCTCGGGGCCGGCTCCGGGCGCACCTTCGACCTGTCGGCGCTGCGCTACGGCCGGGTGCTCATCATGGCCGACGCCGACGTCGACGGGGCGCACATCCGTACGCTGCTGATCACGCTCTTCGCCCGCTACATGCGACCGTTGATCGAGGCCGGTCGGCTCTACGCCGCCATGCCGCCCCTGCACAAGATCACGACCAAGGGGCGCAACCCGGAGACCGTCTACACCTACACCCAGGCGGAGATGGAGTCGACGGTGCGCCGGTTGGAGAAGGCCGGCAAGCAGATCGTCACCCCGGTGCCCCGGTTCAAGGGTCTCGGTGAGATGGACGCCGAGGAGCTGTGGGAGACCACCATGAACCCGGCCACCCGTGCGGTACGCCGGATCACCCTGGACGACGTCGACGCCGCCGAGCGGATCCTCGAGCTGTTGATGGGGGAGAAGGTCGAGCCGCGCCGGAAGTGGCTGATCGACTCCGCCGACCGGGTCGACCGTGACGCCATCGACGCCTGACCATCGGGCCTTTCGGAAGGAAAGCTGAGCCATGGCACGCCGCAAGGAGACGAAGGTCGACCATTCCGCGTTCGACCGGGCCGGCGCGCGGATCATCGACAACCCGCTGACCACCGAGGTGTCCGACTCCTACCTGGAGTATGCCTTCTCGGTCATCCATTCCCGGGCGTTGCCCGACGCGCGCGACGGCCTCAAGCCGGTGCATCGGCGCATCCTCTACTCGATGCACGAGGCCGGTTTCCGGCCCGACCGGGCGTACGTCAAGTCGGCCCGGGTCGTCGGCGACGTGATGGGTCGCTACCACCCGCACGGCGACAGCGCGATCTACGACGCGATGGTCCGGATGGCGCAGGACTTCTCGTTGAACGTCCCACTCATCGACGGGCATGGGAATTTTGGAAGTCCAGACGATGGACCGGCAGCGGCGCGATACACCGAGGCTCGGATGTCGCGGGAGGCGATGCTGCTCGTCGGCGAGTTGGGCGAGGAGACCGTCGACGTCGAGCCCAACTACGACGGCTCGCTGACCCAGCCCACCGTGCTGCCGGCGGCCTTCCCGAACCTGCTGGTCAACGGCGCCTCCGGGATCGCGGTCGGGATGGCGACCAACATGATCCCGCACAACCTCGGCGAGGTCGTGTCGGCCGCCCGGTGGCTGATCCGGCACCCGAACGCCACCCTCGACAAGCTGATGGAGTTCGTGCCCGGTCCCGACCTGCCCACCGGCGGCCTGCTGCTCGGCCTCGACGAGGTGCGCCGGGCGTACGAGACCGGCCGTGGCGTGGTGCGGATGCGCGGCAAGGTGGAGATCGGCCCGCTGGAGGGCAGCCGGGGACGGCAGGCCATCACGGTGGTCGAGCTGCCGTACGGCGTCGGCGCGGAGAAGGTCATCTCCGCGATCACGAACGAGGTGACCAAGACCAAGCGGCTCACCGGGATCTCCGACGTCAAGGACCTGACCGACCGCGAGAGCGGCACCCGGCTGGTCATCGAGTGCAAGGTCGGCGTGAACCCGCAGGCCCTGCTCGCCGACCTCTACCGGTTGACCCCGCTGGAGCAGTCCTTCGGCGTCAACAACCTGGTGCTGGTCGACGGGCAGCCGCGCACCCTCGGGCTCAAGGAGCTGCTGGAGGTGTTCCTGGCCCACCGCTACGAGGTGGTGACCCGGCGCAGCGCGTACCGCAGACGTAAGCGGGAGGAGCGGCTGCACCTGGTCGACGGTCTGCTGATCGCCCTGCTCGACATCGACAAGGTGGTGAAGCTGATCCGGGGCAGCGAGGACGCCCAGGCCGCCCGGAGCGGCCTGATGCGCCAGTTCAAGCTCTCCGAGATCCAGGCGAACTACATCCTGGACACTCCGCTGCGCCGGTTGACGAAGTACGACCGGCTGGAGCTGGAGGCCGAGCAGCAGAAGCTCCGTGGGGAGATCGCCGAGCTGTCGACCATCCTGGATGACGAGAACGTGCTGAAGAAGGTCGTCTCGGACGAGTTGGCCGCCGTGGTCAAGCAGTTCGCCGTGCCTCGGCGTACGACGTTGATCGACGGTGATCTGAAGGAGGTGCTGGCCGCGTCCGCGCCGGCCGGTCCGCTTGAGGTGGCCGACGATCCGTGCCAGGTGATCCTGTCGGCCACCGGTCTGGTGGCCCGCACCGCGGCCGAGTCGGAGGAGGCCGCCGAGGGGCGGCGCCGGCACGGCCGGGTCAAGCACGACGCGGTACGCGCCGTGGTGCACTCCACCGCCCGGGGCCGGGTGTTGCTGGTGACCAGTGCCGGTCGGGCGTTCAAGGTGGACGTGCTGCCGCTGCCGGTGCTGCCGGAGCAGGCCGGCACGGTGTCGTTGCGCGGTGGGATGTCGGCCGCCGAGTTGGTGCCGCTGGATCCGGGGGAGACCGTGGTCGGCCTGGCGCCGCTGGGGGCGTCCGCCGAGGGGTCGCCGGGGCTGGCGCTCGGCACCCGGCAGGGTGTGGTGAAGGTGTGTGCCCCGGACTGGCCGGTGCGGTCCGACGAGTTCGAGGTGATCGGGCTGCGCGACGGTGACGAGGTGGTCGGGGCGACCTGGCTGGTCGACGGTGCGGAGACCCTCGCCTTCCTGACCAGTGCGGCCTCGTTGCTGCGGTTCCCCGCCGGGACGATTCGGCCGCAGGGGCTGCGCGGCGGAGGGATGGCCGGGATCTCCCTGCCGTCGGGTGCGCGGGTGGTGTTCTTCGGCGCGGTCCGCACCGACGATCCGGAGCACGGCGAGCCGATGGTGGTCACGTCGACCGGCGCGACGGTCAAGGTGACGCCGCTGTCGGCGTACCCGGCGAAGGGACGGGCGACCGGCGGGGTGCGTGCCCATCGGTTCCTCAAGGGCGAGACCGACGTGGTGGTCGGTTGGGTCGGTCCCCGGCCGGTGGGGTCGACGGCGAACGGCGAGGCGGTGGAGCTACCGGCGGCCGATCCGCGTCGGGACGGTTCCGGCTTCGCCGTCATGCTCGGACCGGCCGTGGTGGGTCACCAGATCGACCGGGAGTAGACAGCAGACACTCCATCGACAACCGTCATTGACGTGTGACGTATTACGACGATACGTTGAGCCTTGCTCGCTGATGGCCCGACGTGTCGACACCACCATCCACGACGTCGGTGCCTGCGACAACGCGTGTCCTCTCCAGCCGCGCGTGGTCCTAGTCGAAGGAGTGGATCAATGATTGGTGAGGTTCGTCCCACCTCCCCATCCAGACGTCGTTGGCGGTCGGGGTTGGCTGCGGCTGCTGCCGTGGTCCTGGTGGCCGGTGGCCTGGTGACGGTGAACGCGGCGCCTGCGGCGGCGGCGACGGTGGACACGAACGCCTGGTATGTGCTGGTGAATCGCAACAGTGGCAAGGCGTTGGACGTGTACGGTCTGGCTACCAACGACGGTGCGCGGATCAGTCAGTGGACGCGTAACGATGGTGGGAACCAGCAGTGGCAGTTCGTGGATTCCGGTGGTGGCTGGTACCGGGTGAAGTCGCGGCACTCGGGCAAGGTGCTGGACGTGTCGAACGTCTCGACGGCTGATGGTGCTGCGATTGTGCAGTGGTCTGACCACAACGGTGCGAATCAGCAGTTCCGGTTGGCCGACTCGGACGGCGGTCATGTGCGGTTGGTCAGCCGGCACAGCGGCAAGGTCGTCGAGGTGCAGGGCGCGGCCACCAATGACGGCGCGAACATCGTGCAGTACGCCGACTGGAACGGTGCCAACCAGCAGTGGCAGCTCGTCCGGGTCGACGGAGGAGGCGGCCCCACGTCGCCGCCACCGACCGGTGAGCCGGGGGCGGGGTGCGGCCGGACGCCGACGTTGGGCAACGGTTCGCACACCATCCAGAGCAGCGGTAAGAGCCGCCAGTTCATCCTGCGGTTGCCGGCCAACTACAACAACAACACCCGCTACCGGTTGATGTTCGCGTTCCACTGGTTGGGTGGCACCGCCGGTGATGTCGCCTACGGCGGCGCCGACGGAGCCGCCTGGTCCTACTACGGCCAGCAGGAGCAGTCGAACAACAGCGCCATCCTGGTCGCACCCCAGGGGCTCGGCAACGGTTGGGCCAATTCCGGTGGTGAGGACGTCACCTTCGTCGACGACATGATCCGTCGGATCGAGAGCGACCTGTGCGTCAACCCGGCCCAGCGCTTCGCCCTCGGGTTCAGCTACGGCGGAGCCATGAGCTATGCGCTCGCCTGTGCCCGCGCGAACGTCTTCCGGGCTGTCGCGGTCTACGGTGCTCCCCGCGAACTCAGCGGGTGCAGTGGCGGTACCGAGCCGGTCGCCTACTTCGGCATCCATGGCATCTCCGACAACATCGCCAGCGGGCGGTCGCTGCGCGACCGGTTCGTCCGCAACAACGGCTGCACGCCGCAGAACCCACCGGAGCCGGGTGCGGGCAGCCGGACGCACATCACCACCGCCTACTCGGGGTGCCGCGCCGGCTATCCGGTGCAGTGGGGCGCGTTCGACGGTGGCCACACCCCTGGTCCGGTTGACGGCGGCGGCGACAGTGGCGCCAGGACCTGGACCAAGGGCGAGGTCTGGCGGTTCTTCGCGCAGTTCTGAGCGGACGCCTGAGTCAAGGTCGGAGTCCCCGGTCGAGGCCGGGGACTCCTCAGGCGACGCCGGCCGGGCGGAACTGGACGCTGACCCTGGGGCCGACGGCGCGGGCGGTCTTGGGTACGGCATGTTCCCAGGTGCGCTGGCAGGAGCCGCCCATCACCACCAGGTCGCCGTGGCCCAGCGGGAAACGCAGGCTGGTCCCGCCGCCGCGTGGGCGCAGCAGCAGCTGACGGGGCGAGCCGAAGGAGACGATCGCGACCATGGTGTCGGTGTGGGCGGAGCGCCCGAGGGTGTCGCCGTGCCAGGCGACGCTGTCGCGGCCGTCGCGGTAGAGGCACATGCCCGCGGTGACGAAGGGTTCGCCCAGCTCGTCGGCGTAGTGGCGGGACAGTGCCGCGCGGGCGGCGGTCAGCACCGGGTGCGGTAGCGGTCGGCCGGCGCCGTACCAGCAGAGCAGACGGGGCACGTCGACCTCGGCGTCGTACATGGTGCGGCGTTCGGCCCGCCACGGCACCTCGCGCAGCAGCACGTCGAGCACCTGGTCGGAGCCGTGCACCCAGCCGGGTAGGTGATCCACCCAGGCGCCTCGGCTCAGTGGATGCCGGCGCGGTTGCCCGGCCAACGGGCCGAGGGCGGGCGCCGCGTCGGTGACCTCCAGCATCGACGGCTGGTACGCGGTCTGCGACATGACCGCAGCCTAACAGGTCATTCGAACACCCGTGCGAGTCGGAGGCGTGGACCGCCGCCGTCGGCCGCGCGGTGCGTCGCCTGCCCGCGCGGCCACGACCACCTGAACCGGGTCAGCGGTTGAGGATGCGGCGTACCGGTGCGGGGACGGCCTTCTTGATCCGGGTGCGGAACCGGTCCGGGCGCTGCTGAAGCTGCTCGCGGAGTTCGGCCTCCCGGTCGTGGAGCCACTGGATCCGTTGCAGCAGTACCTCCGGCGAGGTGGCCAGCGCTGGGCGTACGGCCGGCGGGAACGTCGTCGCGCGGACCTGGGCGTCGAACGCCGCCGGGCTGTCCGCGTCGGCGAAGGCGTTGGGCAGATCGTGCTTGGCGAGGAAGGCGAGCATGGTCTCGAACCGCGCCTTGTGCCCGTTGATCATGCCGGAGTAGTCGGCCTCGTCGTACAACTGGGCGGCGTCGACGTCCTTCGGCACGTCCCGCATGACCCGGTGCGGGATCTCGAAGTACCGGGCCAGTTCCAGGGTGCGGGAGTCGTGGGCGAACAGGTATCCGGGCGTACCGGCCAGCAACGAGACGATGGTGCCGTGGATGCGGGTGCCGAAGTTGAAGTCGAACCCGGTCAGGTAGTCGATCCACGTCCACGGGTCGACGAACATCCGCACCTTGTCCTCGGTGAACAGCGGATGCGAGGTGTGCAGCGGGATCTGGCTGCTCTTGCCCCGGTCCTCCGGCGCGTCGCCGTAGAGCAGGGTGCCCAGGGTCTTCAGGTCCTGCGGGATGTAGCGCAGATTGGGGTAGCGCTGCTGGTGCGACTGGATGATCTTCGCCATCGACTTCACGTACGGCGAGACGGTCAACGCGATCCGGTCGTCGGTGCCGAGCGTGGTCTTGCGCTTCTCCACCGGAAGGGTGTCGCCGTGCAGGAACATCGACGGGCAGCCGATCTCGTCGACTGCGGAGAAACCGAGCGTACGCAGGTAGTTCGCGGTGATCTCACCGCGTACGCCGATGCTGTGCGAACGATCGAGCACGGCCCGGCAGAAGCGGGTCACCGACTCGTCGATCGGCCGCAGGTACTCCCGGTCGGCGTCGACGTTGGTCTGCACCCCGACGCCGAGCACCACCACGGGGATCTTCAACCGCTCGATGAGGTTGGTCATCGCGTCGACCCGGTGGGCGTAGCTGCGTCGGAACGCGTTGGCCAGCGGTACGACGAAGACGTCGTACTCTTCGTTGATCCGATCCGCAGCGCGTGGGTTGACGACGAACCTGTTCGAGGTGATCTCGACGCCGGGCGCGCCCAGCAGCTTGTGCGCGGCGTGGCTGAACACGAGGTTGCCCACGTTGTCACCGATCAGGTTCCGTTCGAACGTCTCCTCCGGGGAGTTGACTTCGAAGGGCTCCTTGCGGGCTCGCATAAGGATCCGCTGGTGCATTGCTGGGTCTGCCCCTCTCATCGGTGTGTCCGCCCACGCCCGTCGACCGGGAACGGGGTGGCGTCCCCTTCGGGTCTGGGAATAGTAGGCCACTCGGCCGGCAGATGACACCTGGTGATGGTTCCGAGAGGTTCGATGCGTTTCGGGGTTTTTGTACTGTCTGGGAGGGTTGGCTGGCTGTCGACGTGGGGACGGGCCACGCGTTCCAGGTGGAAACGGGCCAATGGATAGGGTGCCCGGATGACCAGCGCTACCGCCACCGTCGAAGGGCGTACCCCCGGAATCGGACGTGGGCCGACGAGCCTCCTGCCGTCGCTGACCGGTCTGCGGTGGGTCGCCGCGATGTTGGTCTTCGGGTTCCACGCCGGCACCATGCGCATCATGGCCGACCCCGGCCCGCAGGCGGTGATGGGCAAGGTCTTCACCCTGGGCCTGTCCGGGGTGCAGTTCTTCTTCATCCTCAGCGGCTTCGTGCTGGTCTGGTCCGCACGTCCCGGTGCCTCCCGGCGCCGGTTCTGGCGGCGTCGGTTCGCCAAGATCTACCCGAACCATCTGGTGCTGTGGGTGCTGGCCATGCTGGCGATGCTCTGGTTCGCCGACCCGATCAACCCGGTGGCGGCGCTGGAGAACCTCTTCCTGGTCCAGGCCTGGGATCCCCGCCCCGGCCACTTCTACAGCATCAACAACGTCAGTTGGTCACTGTCCTGCGAGATGTTCTTCTACCTGTGCCTACCCCTGGTGCTGCCGGCGGTGCGGCGAGCCCGACCGTGGATGCTGTGGGCGGTGGTGATTGCGGTACCGCTGCTGATCCTGGCGCTCTGGCCCGGGCAGGTGTTGGTGCCGGAGCCGGACCGCTGGTGGTTCACCCAGGTCTTCCCGCTGGTCCGCTCGCTGGAGTTCTGGATGGGTGTGGCCGCGGCCGAGCTGATGCTGCGGGGTCGCTGGCGGGGTCCACGGTTGCCCGTGGCCAGCCTGATCTTCGTCGTGACCTGGGTGGCGGCCGCCCAGTGGATCCGGGCCGAACTCTGGGCGGCGCTGCTGTCGGCGGCGTACGTCCTGGTCATCACCGCGGCGGCCGACGCGGACGTGCGCGGGCGGTGGTCGCCGCTGCGTTCCCGCGCGATGGTCTGGCTCGGCGAGGTCTCGTTCGCCTTCTACCTGGTCCACGTCTTCGTGATCATGACGATCCTGCGGTTGACCGGTGACTGGGGCACCGGCCTGTCCGGGTGGTGGGGGCCGCTCGCGGTGATCGGCTTCCTGTTGCTCACCCTGGGGTTGGCCGCCCTGCTGCACCGGTACGTGGAACAGCCGATGATGCGTCGCCTGGCCCCGGCCGGACCGTCGCGATCGGACCTGCCCGGCGGTGCGACGCGAGTCGCGGAGACCGGGGGACCGGCCGCCGACGGGCTGCCCCGCCAGCGGACACCAAGCGGCGGTACGGCATCCGTCCGGTCCAGTAAGGACAGTCAGCCAGAGGTACCCTGAACTGCGATTATCCGTCCGGTCGCCGACGCGCCGGGCGGCACGACACGCCCGGTGGCTGATGCGTTCCGCCGGTCGTGGCGGTAGCGTTGCGACGTGCTTCCCGTCGCCGCCTCCCGTCCTCTGTGGTGGTTGGCGCGCTGGGCAGCGCGACTGCTGGCCGGCTTCGTGGTCGCCGCCGCCTTCACCCTCGGCACCTGGGCGCTGCCCGGCGAGGTGACCCCGGTCGACCGACTCGCCGCCGCGCCCCCACCGCTGGTCCAGGCCGCCGCACCGTCGACGTGCACCTGCCCCGACCTGGCTGCCGACCTCGACCTGGTCGGTCTCGAGACGGAGGCCGTGCGCGACTCCGGTGACGTCACCGACCTGACCGGGGCATCCGCAGCCCAACCGGCGACCGCCTCCGGGCGACCCGGGCTGGCGGCGCTCGGTGGCGTCGCCGCCCCCGTCACCCCGGAGCCGATCACCCGCGCCGTTGACGTGCGGGTCGCCCGCGCTCCACCGCACGCCTGACCCGCGCGACCTACCCGTCGCGTCCGCCCGGCGCCGCACCGCGAACCCTCGCCGACAGCAGGGTGCCCGCGCCCGCGCCGAGCCCACCAGCCCGTGCCGCCCACGTCGGCGTCGAGGCTCACCATCACGATCCGCTGCCGGTACGGCCACCGGCGTCGTACCGATCTCCCCGAGGTGCTGACATGGAGAAGACCGTTCTGTACCAGTTCCTGATTGAGGTGCCACGCGCCGCCGCCATCTGGTCGGTCCTGCTGGTGATCGCACTGGGCGTACTCACCGTGCTGGTCGCGCGCCCCGAGCCGACCGGGCCGGTGGAGCAACCCGACGACCAGGACGCGACCCGCGCCGCTATCGAGGAGGCCGACCTGCGCCGGTATGCCGGGGAGGTGGCCGTGGCGGCAGCCGGCGCGGCGCAGAACGCCGACCGGCGACGTGCCGCGTGGCGGATCGCCCAGACGGAACTGGACCGGGCCTGGGCCGCGTACGACGAGGCGGAGGCCGCGGCCCGTCGACTGGCCGCTGTCACCGGACTGCCGACCCCGCGTACCCCCCGAACCCCCGCCGAGTACGCGGCCCGCGAGCGCTGGCTACGCCGTGCCGCGATGGCGGCCCACTGGCGCGGCGACCTGACCGCCCGGCAACTCAGCGACGTGCTGGCCGCCCGCGCCGGTTGGGATCCCCGACGTCACCCCGCCGAGCAGGAGGTGATCCTGGCCCGGGTGGTACGCGACAACCGCCTGGCCGCCTACCGGTCGGCCGCCCAACGGGAGCGTGACCTGTGGCGGGCGGCGGAACTGGCCACCGAGGCGGCCCGGACGTTGTCCGCCGAGGCGTACGCGGCAGCCGAGCGCCTCCGGCCGAACCGGCTGACCGTCCCCGAGCGGGTCGTCGTCCGGCGCCCCGGGCCGATGGTGCGCTGGCGGCCGGCGCGGCTGAGCTGAAATTTCGTGAGCTGACTCACAGATGCCGAAAAATCGGTCACTCTTCGTAGTCGAGTCGATTGCTGCAACAAAACCTGTCGGCATTGTTGACGACCCGTCCGGTTCCCGCCGGAAGGTACCGGAAATGCTGTCGGTCCTATTGAGCGACGCCAGTTCCCCGATACCCGGAAATTGCTCCACTGGATCATGTTTAAGCAGGTCAGGCCCGGTTGGCTGCGAGTCGTGCGACCAGTAGTGTCAGCGCGTCCGGTGCGGTAACCGATCGCAGGTGGCGACGCCGTACCGACCCGCTCAATCGTGAACTCACGAACCGGGGACCCACTGCACCACTGGGGTGAATCCGCGAGCCTCGGCCCGCGGTAGGGCGTCTTCCCGCCCGAATCCGTCAGCTAACCCGGTAGGCGGTGATGGAAGGAGTTCCAACCCTCGTGCGGTTTAATGTGATCCCCCTGTTCTCCCGCCTCCACGGCACCGCGGTGCCCGCGCTCGCCAGCCCGATCACTGCGAGCTGACCTCCGGTCGCCGCCGCCCGGTTTCCGGGCGTACCCCTGAACGGCCTGTCCCGCTCACCCCGGGCGGCCGTCGGCGTGCCCACGCCGACCCGGCCGCCAGAGCCGGTGTGCCGTTCTCCCCTCAGCCCGTGGAGGAATCCGTGAAGCACACCCTTTCCCGTCGGCTCCGCCGGCTGGTCACCGAACGTCCGTACCAGATCGTCGCCGGCTCTGCCGTCGCACTCGTCCTGGCCACCGGCACCGGCGCTGCCCTGGCCGGTACCGGGACCACCCCCGCCCCCACGCAGGCCGCGACCGCCGCCGACCCGCACGATGACGCCACGGTGGCGCCGAGCCGGGAGCAGCGGGCCGAGGCCGCGCCGTCTCCCGCCGCAGCGAGCAGCGCGGCACCCAGCAGTGCCGCACCGGCCAGCGCGGCGCCCTCCCCGTCGCCGTCGCCGAAACCCCGCTCGGCCACCCCGGATCCGGACCTGACCGTCAAGAAGACGGCGCCGAAGCCACCGGCGACCAAAATCCTCGCGTACGACCACCAGGCCCAGATCAACGGCTACTACTGCGGCCCCGCCGCCGTACGCAACGCGCTCAGCGCGGCCGGTATCGCCCGCACCCAGGACGCCCTGGCCAGCCAGCTCGGCACCACGTTCGCGGGCACCAACTCGGCCGAGGACACCACCCGCGTCCTCAACGCCATCGTCAAGGGCAAGCCGTACAAGACCACGATGATCCGTGGCGGTGCGGCCACCCCGGCCCAGATGGACCAGCTCCAGGCGGATGTCGTCGCCGCCGTCACCGACGGTCGGGGCGTCGTGGTGAACGTCGCCGGTACCGCCACCGACACCGACGGCCGCTGGCACTCCTTCCCCGGCGGCCACTACGTCGCCGTGGTCGGCTACAAGGACTCCGGTCGCCTGGTGAAGATCGCCGACTCGGCCGACGCCTCGTACCCGTCGTACTGGCTCAGCACCATCGACCTCGCCAACTGGGCCGCCACCCGTGGTTACTCGGCCTGACCGCGCCTGGCCCTAGCCCCGGAAAGCCCTCGGCCGACAGGTCGGGGGCTTTCCGGTCGGTGCGGCAGGCGCACGGCCGCCGAGTTCGCCGGGTAGCCGGGCCGCCGGGCCACCCGGAGCGCCGGGCCGCCGGTCCGCCGGTCCCGCGTCCGGTCCGCCCGCCGCGCTGCCGGTCCCGCGTCCGGTCCGCCCGCCGCGCTGCCGGTCCCGCGTCCGGTCCGCCCGCCGCGCCCGCAAGCCCCAGATCATGGACAGTTGCCGTTCGTCACGAACGGCAACTGTCCATGATCTCGTTGGGGCGTGGGCGTGGGCGTGGGCGTGGGCGTGGGCGTGGGCGTGGGCGTGGGCGTGGGCGTGGGCGTGGGCGTTGGGTGGGACGATCACCTGTGACATCGACGGTCGGCACGCGTGCGAGGGGTGACCATGGGGGAGCGGGAACCGTACGCGGGGGTGGCGACGACCTTCGACACGGCCGCGGAGTTGTACGAGCGGGCCCGGCCCGGCTATCCGGAGCGGTTGTTCGCCGATCTGGCCGAGACGGCCGGACTGGTGACCGGGGCGGGAACTGGCCAACGTGGCGCGCCGCGTGCTTGCCGGTTGTGGTGAGGTACGCGTCGTGACTACCCGGCCGAGGAGTACCTGAGCCTGCTCTCCACGTACTCCAATCACATCGCCGCCGCGCCCTGGCAGCGGCGGACGCTGTTCGACGGGATCCGGGAGATGATCGCCGCCCGTCCGGGCGGGACCGTACGCAAGCACTACCTGAACACCCTCCAACTCGCCGTACGCCTCGACTGAGGGCCCTCTGGCAGCATGGCGAGATGCTGATCTACAAGATCCTGCTGCCCGATGAGTGGGCCGAGTTCCAGGCCGCCGGCCGGTTCGACGGCTCACCGTTCGACCGGGACAGTGGTTTCATCCACTGCTCGTCGCGAACCCAACTGGCCGCCACGGCGGCGCGGGTCTTCGGCGACCAGCCACATCTCGTCGTCGCCGCGCTCGACGCGTCCCTGCTCGCGGATGTGCTGCGGTGGGAGGACGCCCCGAACGGCGGTCCGTTCCCGCACGTCTATGCGGCGCTACCAGCCGCAGCAGTCGTCGGGGTGTATCCGGTTGCCGGTGTCACCCGGGTGGACGCCGAGGTGCCCCGTTGAGTACCCGCGCGGTCCGCCCATGATCCGACCACCGCACGCTGACGGTGCGACCCGACGACCTCAGGTGGTCCGGGACAGGGGTGCCTCGGCTGCGGCGCGTGGTGTCGGCGCGTTCCAGGCCGGATCCAGTTCGCGTCGGGCGGCGGCCAGGAACACCTCGGCGTACGACTCGGCGGGGAAGTCACCCAGGTAACGGCGGCGGGTGGCCCAGCGGGCCTCGGCGAGCGGATCGGTGTCGAGCAGCCGGGTCAGCACGTCGTCCAGGTTGGTCATGTCCCGGCGTAGCACGTAGCCGGCGGCGGCCAGCGGGAAGCGTTGCTCGAACCGGTCCCCGTCGGCGTCCATGTTCGTCACCGCGTACGGCTTGCCGGAGTAGAGCCAGTCGGAGACCACCCCGGAGACGTCGGAGACCAGCGCGTCCGCGCGGTTGACCGAGTCGGTGAGGGTGAGCCGGCTCGCCGCCGCGCCGTAGAGGTGCTCCCGGCCGGTGCGGGTCCGGTCGGCGGCGAGCAGGTCGTGCAGCCGGGCCAGTTGCCGGGCCGAGGCCGGGTTCTGCGCCGTGTAGGGGTGGGCGCGCAGGATGACCGTGGCTCCCCGGTCCAGCAGGCGCCGCAGCAGCGTCTCCGCCACGGGCAGCGAGCAGTAGTCGGCGTCGGCGTTGTGCCCGGTCCAGGTGGGGGTGTAGAGCACCGTCGGGTTCGCCAGCCCCGACTTCGGCCGGGTGTGCACCTCGATCGCCTCGACCTGGGGACGGCCGACCACCACGAACTTCTCGGCGGGGATGTGGATGCCGGCTCGGGCGTACCGCTCGATGGCCGCCTCACCGGCGACGAAGATCCGGTCGAAGATCGCCGAGACCGGGTTGGCGCTGGGCGCCTTGTCACTGTCGCCGTGATGCAACTGCACGTGGGTGAGCTGCGTGAACCTGATGCAGTGGCTGTTCTTCGCGCCGTGGTTGACGTAGAACGCCACCCGCAGGCTCGGCACCAGCACCTCGTCCATGCTCCGCGTGGTGGCGCAGTACACCACCGGGGCGGAGGTGGCCGCGGCGATGGGAGCCAGGAATCCCGGCTCCCGCACCATCACCACGAACGGCCGGCCGATCCGCTCCAGGTACGGCAGCCACATGGTGACCTGGTACTCGGAGCCGGGTGGGGCGGAGAAGTGCAGGACGAACTCGGGTCGGTGCCGACGCAGCGCCCGGCTCACCGCCGATCCGGTCGGGGAGGGCCGGAACCGTCGCCGGGCCAGCTCCAGCGCCGCCGCCCCGGCGGCCACGCCGACCAGCAGCGTCGCCGCCAGGGCCAGGGCCGCCGGCAGGCCCGCCAGGGCGGCCAGGGCCAGCAGGGCGAGCAGGGCGGCCACGGCGTCCCCGAGAACCGTCGTGATCTGCGGCACCCAGGCGCGTACCGGCAGGTTGGCGGTGCGGATCTCCAGGTCTCCGGCCTGGCGTAGCGGACCGGCGACCAGGACCAGGCCGAGCAGTACCGCAGCGGTCACGGTCAGGGTCGGGTTGAAGCCGGTGTCGAGCTGCCGGGCGTAGCCGACCAGTACCCCGGCCGCGATCAGCGTGGTCTCCGCGATGCTGTCGGCGCCGGGTCGCACCCGGCGCTCCCAGACGGTGGCGGCGAGGGCCGCCAAGGCCAGGCAGAGCCCCCAGGAGGTCGCGCCGGTGAGGGCGACCACCAGGAACGCCAGGACCGCACCTCCGGTGGCCAGGCCCCGTGCGATCAACTTCTGGACCAGCTCACCACGCATCTCGGTGTCGCTTTCGCGGTCGTGTGGGTTGGACAGGTCAGCCGACGGGAGCGGCGCTGGCAGACCTGTCGGTCTGGGTGGGTACGGCGACGGCGACCGGCGCCTCCCCCGGCGGCCGTCGGACGTCGATCACCTGACCGGTGAGATCCGAGATCAGGACGTCCAGCGACGACTGGGCGACGGTCTCGGCGGCGAGCAGCGTGTGCTCGGGCTCCGCGCCGAACGCCTTCGTCCGCATCGGCGTGGCGGTCCGTTCCGGGTTGATGACGTTGACGCGTACGCCGAACTCCGCCCACTCGTCCGCCAGCGCCTGGGTGAGGTTGACCAGGGCGGCCTTGGTGGCCGAGTAGAGCGCGTAGTCGGCGCGTCCGCGGGTGTACGAGCTGGAGGTGTACAGCAGCAGCTGGCCCTTGGTCTGCTGGAGGTAGGGCAGCGCCTGCCGGGCGACGGTCACCGGGCCGACGAAGTTGACCTGGAGCACTCGGTCGATGGTCTCCTGGTCCATCTCGGCCAGCGCGCCCTTCTCCAGGATCCCGGCGGTGACCACGACGTGGTCGATGCGGCCGGTGGCCTCGAAGGCGGTCCGCAACGCGGCCTCGACGTCCTCCGGACGTTCCACGTGGGTGCCGGTGGTGGAGCGGCTGAACGGGAAGACCTGGGCACCGTAGCTGCGGGCCAGTTCCGTCAGGTCGTGGCCGATGCCGTAGCTGCCGCCGAAGACGACGATCGTACGGCCGGAGACCTCCTCGCTGTAGGCGCGGTGGTCGGTCAGCCGGGGCACCTTCGCGGCGGCGAGCTGGAACAGCTTGTCGGCCAGGTGCACGTCGACCGGGTGGGTGACCTTGATGTTCTCGTCGGAACCGTCGATCACCTTGATCGGGGTCTCGGGGAGGTAGCGCAGCACCACACCGCAGTCGTCGGTGGCGGCGAAGTCGGGGTCACCCTCGGCCCGGCGGTACGCCTCGCGGATGGTGCCGGAGCGGAACGCCTGTGGGGTCTGCCCCCGGCGCAGCGTTGACCGTACGGGGATGTCGGTGATGCAGTCGTTCTCGTCGACCTTGATGATCGTGTCGGCGGACGGGATGGCCACGTCGACGGCGGAGTAGGTCCACAGGGCGTTCACGCACTCGCGGACGATGCGCCCGCTGAGCAGCGGGCGTACCGCGTCGTGGAAGAGGATGTTGCAGTCGCCCTCACCGACCGCGTCCAGGGCGATGCGGGTGGTGGCGTTGCGGGTGTCGCCGCCTTCGATCACCTTGGTGACCTTGCGGAAGCCGGCCTTGTCCACGATCTTCTGCGCCTCGGTGACATGCCCGGTCGCCATCAGCACGATGATCTCGTCGATCTCGGGCGCGGCCTCGAAGACGGCCAGCGTGTGCTCGATGATCGGCTTGCCGGCGATCTTGAGTAGCTGCTTGGGGATGCCCAGGCCCAACCGGGTGCCGGTGCCACCGGCCAGCACCACCGCCACCGTCCGTGAGGGTCGCCACGGCGCTCGCTCCTGCGGCGTGGTGCCCGGCTCGGTGGTCTGGTCCTGCGTCATTGCGGGTCCTCGCTCTCGGGGGTGCATGACTGTGCTGGATACGTGAACGGAAGGTTCCGCCGACACGGCGACGCAGTGAACCATAACGCGCGGGCCGCGCCGCCCCAACGGGACAACGCGGCCCACGACGCCGCACGTTCGCCCAACTCTACTTGCCGTTCGTAAATGCCTCGTAAGCCGCCAATACCTCGGGAGTCGGGCCGTCCATCCGGATTTCGCCGGACTCCAACCAGATGGTCCGCTCGCAGGTGTCGCGTACGGAGGAGAGCTGGTGGCTGACCAGGAACACGGTGCCCGCGCTCTCCCGCAACTCCCGTACCCGCCGTTCGCTGCGCTTGCGGAACGCCTTGTCCCCGGTGGCGAGAGCCTCGTCGATCAGCAGCACGTCGTGCTGCTTCGCCGCGGCGATGGAGAAGCGCAACCGGGCGGACATGCCGGAGGAGTAGGTACGCATCGGCAGCGACGCGAAGTCACCCCGCTGGTTGATGCCGGAGAACTCGATGATCTCCGGCAGCTTGCGCCGGACCTCGTCCGGTGACATGCCCATGGCCAGGCAGCCGAGGGTGACGTTGCGTTCCCCCGGCAGGTCGTTGAGCAGGGCGGCGTTCACCCCCAGCAGCGAGGGCTGCCCCTGGGTGTAGACCGCGCCCCGCTCCACCGGCAGCAGGCCGGCGATCGCCCGTAGCAGGGTCGACTTGCCGGAGCCGTTGGTGCCGATCAGCCCGATGGCCTCGCCCCGGTACGCGGTGAAGGTGACCCCCCGGACCGCGTGCACCACGCGTACGTTCGGCGCGGCGGTGCGGGTGACCATCCGCTTGAGGGCGGCCACCGGGCTGTTGTTGCCGGCGGCGCCCTTGTGCACCCGGTAGACGACGTGCGCGTCGTCTACCACCACGGTGGGGATCCGCTCCTGGATCCGGGGGAGGGTCACCGTCACATCATTGGACATTTCCATGTCAACCACGGCCGTACTCCTGTTCGCCGCGCCAGAAGTAGAGATAGCCGCCGAGTCCCGCGACGGCCGCCCAACCGAGCGCGACCAGCCAGGTCAGCGGCATCGAGTCGTTGAGCAGGTGGGGGTCTTCCAGCAGAGAGCTGCGGGCCAGCTCGATGTAGACCAGCATCGGGTTGTACTGCACCACGGCGGTCGCCCAGCCCGGTAGGTTCTCGGCGAACAGGTTGACGCTGTAGAGCACCCCGGAGCCGTACATCCAGGCGCGCAGCACGAACGGCATCACCTGCTTCAGGTCGGTGGCCTTCGCGCCGAGTCGGGCGACCATCATCGTCAACCCGGCGTTGAAGATCGTCTGAAGCAGTACCGCCGGCACCAGCAGCAGCCAGGTCAGGGTGATCGGCTCACCGGTGGCGACGACGATGGCCAGCAGCACCACGAGCGCGCCGAGCAGTTGCTGGAACTGGGTGGCGGTGATGGCCAGCGGCAGGCAGGCCCGGGGGAAGTGCAGCGCGCGGATCAGCCCGAGGTTGCCGCTGATCGCCTGGGTGCCCTGCTGCACGCTGACCTGTGTGAAGTTGAAGATGAACAGCCCGGTGGTCAGGTAGGCGATGAAGTTGTCCATGCCCCGGGTCTGTTCGAGCACCAGACCGAAGATCAGGTAGTAGACCGCCGCGTTGGTCAGCGGGGTGAGTACCTGCCACAGCTGCCCGAGCCGGGCGTTGCTGAACGACGCGGTCAGCTTGGCGTGGGCGTACGCGGAGATGAAGTGCCGGTAGCGCCACAGTTGGCCGCTGTAGCGGCTGATCGAGGGCCGCTCGCCGGCCACCCGCAGCCCGTGACGGGCAGCCAGCTGCGCTGGGGTGAGGCCGGAGTCGGGGTCGGCCAGCAAGTTGGCCATGGGGATGGGCGCTCCGATCTGTCGTGCCGGCGTTATGTGTCGCGACGAGAGAATCTAGCGTGGCCAGTGCGGGAGCGCCGCCCCCGGTCGCTGGCTGGACAGTAGTCCGGATTACGTCGGGACGCAACCGTATCGTCGTTGCGCTACGCTGTCCCCCGTGACAGTCGAGAAGAGTCCCAGGTGACAGCCGAGAAAAGGCGCACACCAGCCGGTGCGGCGGTGCTCCGTGGTGAGATCACCACGGCCATCCGTCGCGCGCTCACGCAGGAACTCGCCGCGGTCGGGTACGGCCGACTCTCCATCGAGGCGGTGGCCCGCCGAGCCGGGGTCAGCAAGACCGCGATCTACCGTCGGTGGAACTCGAAGCTCGACCTCGTGCTGGAGGTGGTGGCCGCCGCCGCCGGTGGTCGACTGCCCGCGCTGGACACCGGCAGCCTGCGGGGTGACCTGTCCCTGCTGTTCCAGGTGGTGACGCACGCGTTGGGACACCCGCTGGCCGCGCAGATCATTCCCGACCTGCTGGCCGAGGCGGCCCGCAACCCGAGCATCGACGAGACCCTCCAGCGGGTGCTGCGGGCCCGGCAGCAGGAGGTCGCCGGTGAGTTGATCACTCGGGCGGTACGCCGTGGTGAGCTTCCCGCCGACACCGACCCGGACGCGGCGGTCGACCTGATCGTCGGGCCGCTGTACTGGCGGATCGCCATCGCCCGGACCGCCGTCACCGACGGCTACCTGGAGCGGCTTGTCGAATCGGTGGCCCTGGGCCTCGGCGCCCAGGACGCGGTGCCCCGACAGCGGCCCGCACCCAGCCCCGGTTGAACGACAGCCACCCTGGGTAGGGCTGATCGGGACGGTCTCGGTCCGCCGCCGCCCCGCGCGTCGGCTCGACTCGGCGACCTCGGGACGACTACTACTCTCGGTGTGGATCGTGCCGCAGGGCGCCGCGCGTGAGCCCTGCGCGGGGCTCGCGGCTGCGCCGGGGCCGGTGCCGCCGTCGCGCAGTCCAGCCGCATCCGCCCGTACGACGACAAGGACGCCCGTGTCGATGACCGACCAGACCGTCGCCGTCGCCGCTGCCGAGCCGGCGACGGCCGACGAGGCCACCGCCCCCACCCCCGCCCGCCCCAGCCGGGCACGAGTGGTGGCGAATCGGTTCCGGACCGGCTTCGCCGCGATTCCCGCCGTGCTGACCGACGGCGCGGTACTCGCGTTCGCGCTCTGGACGCTGCTCTAC
This sequence comes from Micromonospora sp. DT48, assembly GCF_049844495.1. Classification (NCBI taxonomy): domain Bacteria; kingdom Bacillati; phylum Actinomycetota; class Actinomycetes; order Micromonosporales; family Micromonosporaceae; genus Micromonospora; species Micromonospora sp. DT48. The sequence goes on along the minus strand of NZ_JBNCLE010000018.1, from coordinate 65,081 downwards.
CACGTCGCGTTGCCGTTGGACCTCGCGCCGTCGCTGACGCTGCGGGTCTGGCTGGTGTCCGGTCCGGCGCTGGCCCTGCTCGCGGTGGCCGTCCGGCTCGCCCTGTGGTGGCGTCGCCGTCGGCGCGCCGCCCGACCGGACGCCGTCAGCGCCTCCGCCCGACCGGACGCCGTCACCACCTCCGACGGCGGTCCGGCTGCCGCCGAGGCGGACCACCGAGTAGACAGCACGGCGGAGGCGGTCGCCACGACGCCGCAGGCCGTCCCGGCGGCGGGCTCCGACAACGACCGGGCGACCGATGCCGACGCGACCCCGGACACCGTGCAGCGCGACCCGGACGCACCGGAGGCGACCGCCGACACCGTCCCGAGGGCCCCCGCCGGCCGGATGCCGGTGGTCCAGCGCTGGTTGACGGCACTGGTCCTGCTGATCGGCACCGGCGCGGCGATCACCGCGGGGGTGGCGGGCACCCCGGCCGGTGCGGGTCTGTCCTGGTGGCTGCCGGCCTCCGCCGGTCTGGTGGCCGCCGTGGGCGCGGTGCTGCTCACCTGGCGGACGTGGCGGGCCACCCCGCCGAGCACCCCGGCGGCGCCGTCGCCCGGGGCGTGGCAGTCGGCGTACGCGCTGCTGATCGCCGGAGGGGCCGCGGTCGCCTCGCTCTATCTGGCCCGCAACACCCCCGATGACATCTACTACGTGGGCCGGTCGGTGTGGGTCGCGGAGCGGGACGTCGTGCCGCTGAACGACTTCCTGTTCAGCGAGAACGTGCTCCCACCGATGGCCTCGCAGCCCCCGGTCGCCAGCATCGAGGTGCTCGCCGGCGCGCTCGCCCGGTTCCTCTCCCTGCCGGCGGCCTCGGCCACCTGGTACGTGTTGCTGCCGATCATGGCGGTGCTCGCCGTGCTGGCGCTGTGGCGGTTGGTGCAGCGCTGGGCCCCCCGCCGTCCGGTGCTCGCCTTCACCGTGGCCGTGGCCTTCCTCGCCCTGGTCTGTGGGCCGGACGCCGCCCTGGGCACCTTCCACCTGCCCCGGCTCTACCAGGGCAAGGGAATGTTCGTCTCCGCGGTCGTCCCGCTGATGTGGCTGTACCTGACCCGCTGGTTCGACGACCGCTCCCGGCGCGCCCTGGTGCTGATCGTCGCGCTGTCGATCACCGCGATCGGGCTGACCACTACCGCCGCGATCATCCTGCCGATGCTCGTCGGCGGGGCGGCCCTGATGATGCTGCTGGTGGGGCGCTGGAAGGCCGCGCTGGTGGCGGGTGTCGCGGCCCTCGCGTACCCGGTCGGGGCGGTCGCCGTCGCCCAACTGTTCGTCGGGTCCGCCAGCGAGGCCGCGGCGGACGTCAACGTCTGGACCGCCCAGCAGACCTTCCGGCGTACGTTCGAGATCGGCATCGTCGGTGTGATCGGCGGCCTGGCGCTGTGGTGCGGTCCGTTGCTGGCCCGCCGCCGCACCCCGGCGCTGCTCGCGGCCGGCGGCGGCCTCACGCTCAGCGTGCTGTTGCTCCCCGGGGTCCTGGAGTGGCTCGGTGCGGTCACCGGTATCTCGGTGGTGCTGTGGCGGGTGCCGTGGCTGCTCGCGCTGCCCGCGCTGATCGGGCTGCTGTGCACCGTCTGGTTGCCGACCCGGCTGCGCTCTGTGCGGGCACTGGTCGGCGTGCTGCTGGCCGGGGCGATGGTGACCTCGTTCGCCGTGTACGCCACCCCGATGTGGTCCGAACGCAGCTGGGTGCAGGTGCACACCCAACCCGCCTGGAAGATCCCGGAGCAGCGGCTCGGCATCGCGCAGTGGATCACCACCCTGGACCGTCCGGACGGCCTGCTGCTCGCCCCGGAGACCACCATGCGCGCGATGCCGATGGTGACCACCCGGGTGCGGGTGGTCCTGCCACGCGACTTCTACCTGGTGGAGTACGACCTGGAATCGCAGTTCGCCCAGGACCGGCTGCTGCTGACCCGGTTCGCCAACAGCGGCGCGGCCGAGGGACGGCCGACCCGTGAGCAGGTGGCCGGCGCGCTGGAGCGGCTGGACGTGGGAACGATCTGTGTCTACAGCGGAAACCGCTTCGCCCGCCGGACGGCCCAGCGGTTGGGCTACACCGAGTTCGCCGAGCGCCCGCCGCCCGTACCCGATCAGCCCGGTGCCGTCACCTGCCTGCGCCGCGCCTGACGGGGGACCCGGCCGGTGGGCGGTTTCCACCCGGTCGGGCTGGTCGTCCCGTATCGGCCGCCGGTGGTTTGGGGGGAAGATGCCGGATACCCGAGCGTTGTCCCGCTGGCGATTCGCGTTAAGGTCGCAGCTACGCTGGCGGCCGTCGAGGCGTATCCAGCCGGTCATCGATCTCTTTAGGGAGCGTTCTCGTTGTTCGGCACGTTGACTGCACGCGTCGGGGTCGCCGCGCGCGGCGCCCTGCTGGTGGCGTCCTACCTCATCCTGTTGGCCGCAGCCGGGTTCGGCTGGGTCGCCCTGTTCGCAGTCGCCGGTCTGACGGCGGTCCTGGGCGAGTTCGCGGTCGAGCGGTGGTCGCCGGCCACCATGACCCTGCTCCAGAAGGTCGGCATCAACCGGGCCTACCGCCAACTGGCTCGGGACCTGTCGGTCGTGCTGCTGCTGGCCGCCGAGGTGCCGCTGGCCGGCAGCGAGCTGACGCTGCTGCTCCTGCTGCCCGCCGCCGTGTGGGTGATCGCGGTCTTCGCCGGCGCGTTCAACCGGATGATCGACCGGCGTAACCCGCTGTCGGCCCTGGTGCGCAACATCGACCTGGGGCCGATGTCCTCGGCGCCCCGTCCGCCGCAGTGGGCCAGCCGGGTCGCCGGCGACCGGTTGCCCTGGGTCAACGCCCTGCTGATCCCGGGCGCTGTCGTCGCGGCCGTGGCCGGCGAGCTGGCGCCGGTCTACCTGACCGGTGCGGTCGCCGTCGGGCTCGCCGCGCTGGTCGGCGGCGTGGTCGCGGTGACCTGGCTGCGTGGCCGGGGCATGGGGCAGAGCCCCCTGCTGCCCGCCGTGCAACGCTGGCTGGATCGCGACCGCCCGGAGGTGGCGCTGTACTTCGCCGGTCCGGCCAAGGACGTCTACCAGGCCAACATGTGGCTGGCGCCGATCGAGGCGCTCGGCCGGCCCGCGGTGGTGCTGATGCGCAGCAAGGAGGCGTTCAGCGAACTGGCCGACACCCGGCTGCCGGTGGTCTGCGTACCGGCCGCGCCGGACTTCATGAACCTCGACAAGAGCAGCATCCGGGCGACCCTGTACGCGGCGAACGTCGGTCCGAACATCCACATGCTGCGCGAGCCCGGCATGAAGCACGTCTTCGTCGGTCACGGCGACAGCGACAAGGCGGCCAGCGTCAACCCGTACAGCAAGGTCTACGACGAGGTGTGGGTCGCCGGGCTGGCCGGTCGGGAGCGGTACGCCCGAGCCGGGGTGGGGGTGCTCGACTCCGACATCGTGGAGATCGGCCGTCCGCAGCTGGCCGGCGTGCACACCTTCGGCTCGGAGTCGGTCGAGCGCCCCTTCACGGTGCTCTACGCCCCCACCTGGGAGGGCTGGCTCGACGACGACCCGTACCACACCTCGCTGGTGTTGATGGGTGAGCGGATCGTGGCCGGGGTGCTGGCGGTCCGGCCGACGGTGCGCCTGGTCTACAAGCCGCACCCGCTGACCGGCACCCGGTCCAAGCAGGCCAAGGCGGTGCACGATCGGATCGTGGCGATGATCCGTTCCGCCGGTGGCGACGTCGACGCGAGCAACCTGGACGGGCCGGCGCACCGGGTCGTCACCGGGCGGGTGCCCGCGCTGTTCGACTGCTTCAACCAGACCGACCTGCTGATCAGCGACGTGTCCAGCGTGGTGTCCGACTTCGTGCAGAGCCAGCGGCCGTACGTGGTGGCCAACCCCGCCGGGCTGCCCGAGGACGAGTTCCGGCGCTCCTACCCGACCTCGCGGGCGGCGTACCTGTTGGCCGCCGACTGCGGGGAGCTGGAGAAGATCGTGGCGCTGACCCGGGCGGGCGACGACCCGATGACCGAGGCCCGCCGGGAGTTGAAGACCTACCTGCTCGGCCCGGCCGACGCCAACCCGATGGACCGGTTCGCCGAGGAGGTCGGCCGGCTCTGCCGCTGACGCCGCCGTGACGCGCGCCCGGGACGACCTGTCGTCCCGGGCGCGTGCCGTCGCACCGGTTTTGCCCCGTACCGGCCCGGTCCGCCGCCCGGGCGGGCATGCTCGGAAATGCAGGCCGCCGGCGAGGGGATGGGCATGGAGAGCTATCACGAGGACTGGACCGACAGCCAGCGCGCGCTCTACGACGAGTGCTATCGCGCCGGTGCCGAATGGGCCGCCGACCCTGACACACCGTCCGAGGACGTGCAGCACGTGATCAACCTGGCGGAGGCCGACGACGACACCCTCGCCGACGCCGAGATCGACTTCGAGCCGTTGATCGACGCGGTCACCGAGGCCACCGGCGAAGTCGTCGCCACCGTGCCGGCCAGCCACGACGACCCTGGATTCAAGGGATTCGTCGACGGGGTACGCGACGGCACCTCGGAGGAGACCTTCGGGCTCTGAGAACCCGAGTCGACCCGGGGCCCCCGGGCCTGTCCACCCGGCCGCTCGTCTGCCACCATCGGGGCAACGCACTGGTGCGGGTTTGCAGACCGAACGGGGGAGGCCGGGTTGCGCATCCTGCTGGTCGAGGACGACCGACGGGTGGCTGCCGCCCTGTCGTCGGCTCTGACCCGACGCGGTTACCAGGTGGAACACGCGGCCACCGTCGCCGCCGCGCTCTCCGCCGCCCCCTGTGACCTGGTGCTGCTCGACCTCACCCTGCCCGACGGGGACGGCACCGACCTGTGCCGACAGCTGCGGCGGCGCAGCAGCCAACTCGGCATCATCGCGGTGACCGCCCGTGGCGAGGAACGTGACCGGGTGCTCGGCCTGCGACTCGGCGCGGACGACTACGTGGTCAAGCCCTTCTCGATGGTGGAACTCCAGGCCCGCATCGAGGCGGTGCTGCGCCGAGCCTCGCAGGCCGCGCCGGAGCGCAACCTGATCGAAGTCGGCCCGGTGTACATCGACGTGGCGGCCCGTACCGTCACCGTGGCCGGTCGGTCCGTGTCGCTGACCCGCAAGGAGTTCGACGTCCTGCTCTCCCTGGCCCGGCAACCCGGCGTCGCGGTGCCCCGCGACCGGATCCTGCTCGACGCCTGGGGCACCACCTTCACCGATCGCCACACCGTCGAGGTGCACGTCGGTTCGCTGCGCGGCAAGCTCGGTGACCCGCGCCTGGTGGAGACCGTCCGAGGCGTCGGCTACCGGCTCCGGGGCGAGTGAGGAGCCCGGGGTGCGACGGCGGCTGGTGATCAGCTATCTGCTGCTGATGGTGCTGGTGGTGGTGGCGCTGGGTACGCCGCTGGCGGTCACCCTGACCACCCGGGAGACCGACCGGGTACGCGCCGACCGGCTCGCCGACGCCACCCGCTTCGCCTCCCTGGCCGGGCCGGCGTTGCGTGACGGCACGCCCGGCCCACTCGACCACGAGCTGGGCAGTTACGACGAGTTGTACGGCATCGGCGCGGCGGTGGTGGACCGGGACCGGCGGGAGGTGGTGGTCTCGGCGAGCTGGCGGGCGGCACCGGGCACCCGGGAGGCGTTGGACGTGGCGCTCTCCGGCCAGCAGACCAGCGGACCCGAGTCGGTCTGGCCGTGGGTGAACCGGCCGATCGTGGTGGCCGTGCCGATCAACGACGGCGGCGAGGTCCTCGGCGCGGTGGTCACCGCCACCCCGACCGACGCGGTCCGGCGTACCGTCGCCACCTGGTGGACCCTGGTCGCCGCGCTCGGCCTGCTCGCCGTGGTGGCCTGCGTGCTCACCGCGTTCGGGCTGGCCGGCTGGGTGCTGCGGCCGGTCACCGAGCTGGACGCGGTGACCCACGAGATCGCCGAGGGTGATCGCGGTGCCCGCGTGCAGCACCGGCAGGGGCCGCCGGAACTGCGTCGGCTGGCGACGAGCTTCAACCACATGGCGGACGTCGTCTCCGACGTGATGGACCGGCAACGTGCGTTCGTCGCCCATGCCAGCCACCAGCTGCGCAATCCGTTGACCGCGCTGCGGCTACGGGTGGAGGAGCTGGGGCCGAGCGTCGTCGACGAGCAGGGCCGCATCGAGCACCGGCTGGCGTTGGAGGAGACCGACCGGCTGGCACTGCTCCTCGACGCCCTGCTCACCCTGGCCCGCGCGGAACGCCAGGAGAACCAGCGGGTCACCGTCGACGCGACGGCGACGGCGGTCTCCCGGGTGGCGGCCTGGGAGCCGCTGGCCCGCCACCGGTCGGTCACGCTGCGGCTGGCGGCCGACCCCGGGCCGGTGTACGCCCGTACCGTGCCGACCGCCATCGACCAGGCGCTGGATGCCCTGATCGACAACGCGGTGAAGTTCAGCGGCGAGGGCGGCGAGGTGACGGTGACCGTCGCGGCCCGCGACGGCGGCACCACCCTGGAGGTACGCGACACCGGCCCGGGGATGACCCGCAGTCAGCTCGGCCGCGCCACCGAACGGTTCTGGCGGGCACCGGAGGTGCAGAACGTCGACGGCGCCGGGCTGGGCCTGACCATCGCCGCAGTGCTGGTCGACGCCTCCGACGGCCGGCTGGCCATGCACCCGAACTCGCCGCGCGGCCTGGTCGCCACGCTGTGGTTCCCGCGACCGGCCGAGCCCGCCGCCCCGGAGCCGACGACCGAACCGGCGACGTCCATCGAGGCGGAACCGCCAACGCCCACCGGCTCGACCGCGTCGGCGACCGGCTGACCGGCGGTTCGTCGTGGCGGCACGCGAGTGGCCGGGCCGTGGGCGGGGTCAGGGCTTGCTGGCGCGGTAGTAGTCGACGGCGCCGGGGTGCAGCGGCAACGGTGAGGTGGCGATGGCCGAGCGGGGACTCATCCGACCGGCCGCCGGGTGCGCGGCGGCCAGTTCGGAGCGGCGTTCCATCAGCAGCCGGGTCACCTCGCGTACCAGCGACTCCGGCAGGTCGGCCCGCACCACCAGGTAGTTCGGGTTGGCCACGGTGGTGACCGGGTCGACGCCGTACACCGAGTGGGGGATGTCCCGTGGCACGTAGACCTCGGGGTTGCCCCGGCGTAGCCGTACGGTCCACTCGCCGAGGTCGACGATGCGGGTGGGAGTGTCCTGGGCGAACTGGGCGACGGCGCGTACCGGCAGCCCGCCGGAGAAGAAGAAGGCGTCGATCCGCCCCTCGCGCAGCGCGGCCACCGAGTCGTCCAACCCGAGTTGCTCCTGTCGCACGGCGGTGCCGCCCAGCCCGGCCACGTCGAGCAGCCGGTCCACCGTGATCTTCGTCCCGGAGCCGGGCGCGCCGACGGATACCCGCTGCCCGCGCAGGTCGGTCAGCGTCCGTACCGGGCTGTCGGCGGTGGTGACCAGGTGCAACAGGTCGTCGTAGACCCGGGCCACCGCGACCACCGGCGGGTCCGGGCCCGGGTCGGCGCGCAGCACGTCGGCCTGGGTGAAGCCGAGTTCGGCCTGCCCGGTGTGGAGCAGTTGCACGTTCTCCGCGGAGGCCGCGGTGACCAGCACCTCTGCCCGCACGTCGGGTAACTCCCGGTTGAGGATGGCCGCCAGTGACACGCCGAAGGCGTGGTAGACGGCGGTGGGGCTGCCGGTGGCGATGCGGATGACGACCGGTTCACCCGGATCGTCGCGGCAGCCGCCGAGGCCGGGCAGGGCCAGCAGCAGGGTCAGCGCCAGCGTCACGCGGGCACCGCGCCACCGCGCTCGGGCGGGAAACCGGGTACGGCTCACGGGCAGCACTGTGCGCCGCCGGACCCCTGTGGCGCAACCCCAGGCGACGGCGGAGCGTGGCACGGCCGTGGTCGGCCGCCGGTCAGGCCACCGGGTACGGCATCGCCTCCTCCGCCGCATACCGCAGGATCCGGTCCCGGTCGGGGCCGTAGGCCACACTGACCAGGAAGCAGCCGGCGTTGGGGCGCAGCAGCGCCGGAACGTCGAGCAGGGCGGCCCCGCGCACCAGCACCGCGCCGAGTTCCCGGTCGGTGATCCGCACCCCGAGGATGTGCCGCCGGACATGCCGACCACCGGCCAGCAGCGCGGCCCGCCAGGCGGCGGCGGCCAGTCGGGTGCGCCACAGTCGCCGTGCCGTCGAGGCACCCGGCACCGGTCCGCCGAGCAGTTCCCGTCGGCCGCGCCGCCAGCCGTTCTCCACCATCGCCGCGTACGTCGGCCGGTGCTCCCGCCCGACGTGCAGCCGGTGCAGTTCGTACCGACGGCGTAGTCCGCCGACGACCACCTCGTGCCGGACCGGGATGTCGAGGCGGTCGAGCAGCCGTCGGGTCCGCCGCGCCGCCTCCTCCCGGTTGAACTCGATCGTCGTAGGCCGGACCGGCTGCTGGCCCGCCTGTCGGTTCCCGGGACTCGCCGGGGGCGGCATGCAGCGCAGCAGGCAGGCCGTCTCGAACGCGTCGGCCAGGGTCGTCCAGTCCAACGGTGGCGGTGCCGACGGGGGCCGCAGCGACGACGTGGCGCCGGCTGACGACGGACGTGACCGGTCGAGCAGGATCGGTTCGGCAGTCACCGGAGGGCCTCCTCGTCGCGTCGGGTCCTATTACGGTGACCCGCGACACCGACCGGTGGTACCGATCCGGCCCAGCCTTGAGGAAATCTTGCGTCTGCTTACAGCGCCGTAACGATCACGTCGACCTGACGCGGTCGGCCGGGCTCGGTGTTCTGCACGCAGACGGTGTACTTCAGGTCCCGCAACGTCGTCACCAACGCGTCGACGGTGCGCGGTCGGGCACCGGAGAGCAGCAGGTCCCGGACCAGCCGCCCCTTCGTGGCCTTGTTGAAGTGGCTGACCACCGAGCGCACCGGCACCCCGTCGACCTCACGCTCGTGCAGCACCCGCACCGTCACGGTGCGCTCGGCCAACTCGCCGCGCGGCGTCCAGACGGCGGCGTACGCCCCGGAACGTAGGTCCAGCACCGGGCCCCGACCGGCCGCCTCGGTCAGCGCGGCGCCGAGTTCCCGACGCCACAGCGCCGGCAGGGGACCGATGCCGGGCAGCCGGGCCCCGATCGGACACCGGTACGGCGGGATCCGGTCGGTCAGCCGTACCGCGCCCCACAGACCGGAGCTGACCAACACCTGCCGTCCGGCCGTCCGTTGGGCCGCCGCCGGAAGGCTGGCCAGGTCGAGGGCCTCGTAGAGCACCCCGGTGTAGATCCGGCCGGCGGGCGCGGTGGCGGCCTGCCGCAGCCGGGCGTTGCGCCGCACCTCGCCGACCTGTCCGGGGCCGAGACCGAGCGCGGCCAGCGCCGCCTCCGGCGGCCCGGCGCTGAGCGCGAGCAGGGCGGACAGCACCTCCTCCCGCACCGGGTTCAGGCCCGGCAGGGAGAGTCGGTCCAGATCCAGTCGACGGCCCGAGCCGGCTTCGGCCTTGCCCTCCGAGGGCGGCAGCAGGATGAGCATGGGTGACTCTAACGCCACGGTCGCAGCGGCTCCGGCGGGTGGTACACCCGGAATCCGCCGATCTCGGTGAGCAGCGCGGCACCGGACCGGTCGCCGAGCAACTCCCGCAGCCGCCGGTCCGCCGGAGCGTCGGCCGCCAGCACGTACCCGGGCCGCTGGGCCCGCTCCAACCGCCACCAGTACGCCGGATAGCGGTTCTGGCCGGGGCGCAGATCGTCGTCGAGCACCCCGCAGACCACCTGTTCGGCGGTGTTGAACACCAGTCGGTTACACGTCCAGTATTCCGCGTACACCTCGTGCAGCCCGGCCGCGCGTACCGTGTCGGCCAGCTGCCGGGCGTGTCGTTCCTCGGCGCGTCCGGCGGTGGTGCCGGAGGTGGCGAAGAGCACCGTCACCACCAGCGCGCTGGCCGCCAGCGCACCGAGCACGGCGGTGGACGCGGCACCGGCCACCCGGCCCGCCACGCCGACCGTGCCCCTCCGGGCGGCCACCGCCGCCACCCAGAGCGGCCACAGCACCGCCGGCAGCGACAGTTGCAGCACCGACAGGTAGCGGGCGTTGCCCAGCGGGTCCGTCGCGGCCAGCGGGCTGCGCACGTACGCCAGCAGGGTCAGCGCCGCGCCGCCGAGCAGGGCGAGGTGCACGACCGGCCCGACCCGCTCGGGCCGCCCGCGCGCCCGCCGGTACGCGAACCCGGCGAGCGTCGCCGCCACCACCAGCAGCACCGGATAGAGCAGGCCGAACCACGCCTGCCAGCGGGCGCAGCCGGTGACCGGGCAGAGCCCGGCGGCCAGCGGTACGCCGTCCAACAACCCGCCACCGAGCCGCTGCGGCCAGGACGGGACCGGCCCGTCCTCGCCGCTGATGCCCCGCAGCACCGACAGGGAGTCCTGCCCCGGCGGGGCCACCAGGTTGTCCCGGATCATCGGGGCGAGCCCGATGACGAAGCCGACGAGCAGCAGCAGACCCGCCCGGCCGAGCAGTTCCCGGCGCAGGGTCCACAGCAGCGCCAGCCCGGCCATCGTCAGGTAGGGCACGATCAGCCAGTCCGACCAGAGCGCCACCCCGGCGAGCAGCCCGAAACCGCCCACGGCCAGCCCTCGCCGACCCACCGTGTGCCGGGCCAGCGCCACCACGAGCAGCAGCATCGCCAGCACCGCCACCTTGACCTCCGGCCGCCCGCCGACGGTGGTCACCTGGTCCCGGACGACCCGTTCGGAGCCGAGTGCGAGCAGTCCGACGATCAGGGTGGCGAACCACGGCGAGCCGATCCGCCGGGTCAACCGGTGGATCAGCCAGAGGAACAGCGCGTAGAGCCCGAGCACCGGCAACCGCAGCGCCGGCCAGCTCGGCCCGGTCACCGCGAGCAGCGGCGCGGCCAGGTACGACTCCAGGGTGCCCATGTACCGCTGGCCGTAGAGGAAGATCGGCTGCTCGCGCCCGTCGGCGATGTGCAGTGCGGCCAACCCGAAGGTCGCCTCGTCGCTGTTGGAGACGGGCACGGTGGTCAGCACCAGCACCAGCCGGTAACCGACCCCGGCGATCCCGAACAGCAGGGCGACCAGCGCCGGCCGGTCGAGCCGTGGCCGCCACCGCTCGCGCCGCCGCCCTGGTCCCGCTGCCGCTCGTGGCACGACCTCGCCCCCGTCGCCGTTCCGACCGGAGTCTGTCACGGCGGTGACGTCGGGCGTGGTGGTTCGGCTCAGCTCGCGTGGTCGAGGTGGCAGCTCTGTGGCAGGGTTGCATCGTGTCACCCACTCCCGCCGGCCAGCTGGCCGTACCGAATCTGCACCGGGCCGCGCGGATCGAGGACGCCGTGCACGCCCTGGTCGAACGCCGGCTGCGGCGGACCGGTTGGCGGACCAACATCATCGCGTACACCGGCTACGGGGCGCCCGGTTGGGTGCGGGTGATGTGCCGGGTGCTGTTGGGGCGACCGGACACCCGGCAGCGGGGCCGGCTGGAGAAGGTCCGGGGCTGGCGCAGCTTCGCCACCCTGCCGGCCAAGCACGTCACCGTGACCATCGAGACCGGTGGGGTGGTCCACGAGGCGCAGGCCGACCGCAGCGGTTTCATCGACACGGTGGTCGAGGCGGGCCTGCCGCCCGGCTGGGGTTCGGTGCGGCTGAGCATGCCCGACGTCGAGCCGGTCGAGGCGCCGGTACGCATCCTCGACCCGGAGGTGCGCTTCGGGGTCCTCTCCGACATCGACGACACGGTCATGGTGACCGCGCTGCCCCGGCCACTGCTCGCCGCGTGGAACACCTTCGTCCTCGACGAACACGCCCGTGCGGCGGTGCCCGGCATGGCGGTGCTCTACGAACGGCTGGTCACCGCCCACCCCGGTGCCCCGGTGTTCTACCTGTCCACCGGCGCGTGGAACGTCGCCCCGACGTTGACCCGGTTCCTGTCCCGGCACCTCTACCCGGCCGGTCCGCTGCTGCTGACCGACTGGGGGCCGACGCACGACCGCTGGTTCCGCAGCGGCCGGGAGCACAAGCGGGCCACCCTGGCCCGGCTGGCCAAGGAGTTCCCCGACGTGCGCTGGCTGCTCGTCGGCGACGACGGTCAGCACGACCAGGAGATCTACCGCGAGTTCGCGGTCGCCCACCCGGACAACGTCGCCGGGGTGGCGATCCGCCGGTTGTCGCCCACCCAGTCGGTGCTCGCCGGTAGCCTGCCCGTGCCGCAGGACCACTCGAACGAGGGGCCGGTGGGGCAGAAGTGGCTCTCCGCCCCCGACGGCGCCGGTCTGTGGACCCTGCTGCGCGCCGCGAACCTGGTCTGAGCCGCGGACCCGGGCGCCTCGACGGCCGCCAGCGGGGGCCGGAGCGTACGAGATCAGGCGGGGCGGAGCCAGAGGGCGCCGAGCGGCGGCACCCGCAGCGCCACCGAGGCGGGTTGGCCGTGCCAGGGGACGTGTTCGGCGTGCACCGAGCCCAGGTTGCCGACCCCGGAGCCGCCGTAGTGGTGAGCGTCGGTGTTGAGCACCTCGGCCCAGGCACCGGCGGCCGGTAGGCCGACCCGGTAGTCCTCCAGCGGCAGCGCGGAGAAGTTGGCCACGCAGACCAGGGTCGCCCCGTCGGGTGCGATCCGGACGAACGAGATGGCGTTGTTGGTGACGTCGTCACCGGCGAGCCAACGGAAACCGGTGGGGGAGGTGTCCTGCGCCCACAGGGCCGGCGTGTCCCGGTAGACCCGGTTCAGGTCGCCCACCAGGCGTTGCACACCGGCCCGCGCCGGATCGTGCAGCAGATACCAGTCGAGGCCGCGCTGCTCGCTCCACTCCCGGTCGTCGGCCAGCTCGCAGCCCATGAACAACAACTGCTTGCCCGGGTGCGCCCACATGTACGCCAGCAGCACGCGTACGTTGGCCAGCCGTTGCCACGTGTCGCCGGGCATCTTGCCGACCAGGGAGCCCTTGCCGTGCACCACCTCGTCGTGGCTGATCGGCAGCACGTAGTTCTCGCTCCAGGCGTACGACAGGGAGAAGGTGAGCTGATGGTGGTGGTGCTGCCGGTAGATCGGGTCCTTCGAGGTGTAGAGCAGGGTGTCGTGCATCCAGCCCATGTTCCACTTGAAACCGAAACCGAGCCCGCCGTCACTGGTCGCCCGGGTCACCCCCGGCCAGGCGGTGGACTCCTCGGCGATCATCACCACCCCGGCGTGGTGTTTGTACACCGTCGCGTTGACCTCCTGCATGAACGCGATGGCCTCCAGGTTCTCCCGGCCACCGTGCACGTTCGGGGTCCACTGCCCGTCCTGCCGTGAGTAGTCCAGGTAGAGCATCGAGGCGACCGCGTCCACCCGCAGCCCGTCGACGTGGAACTCGTCGAGCCAGTAGAGCGCGTTGGCGACCAGGAAGTTGCGGACCTCCGGGCGGCCGAAGTCGAACACGTAGGTGCCCCAGTCGGGGTGCTCGCCCCGCTGCGGGTCGGGATGCTCGTAGAGCGGGGTGCCGTCGAAGCGCGCCAGCGCCCACTCGTCCTTGGGGAAGTGCGCCGGCACCCAGTCCAGGATCACCCCGATCCCGGCGGCGTGCAGCCGGTCCACCAGGTACCGGAAGTCGTCCGGGTCGCCGAACCGGGCCGTCGGCGCGTAGTAGCCGGTCACCTGGTAGCCCCACGAGCCGCCGAACGGGTGCTCCATCACCGGCAGGAACTCCACGTGGGTGAAGCCCAGCTCGACCACGTACGCGACCAACTGCTCGGCCAGTTCCCGGTATCCCAGGCCGGGCCGCCACGAGCCCAGGTGCACCTCGTACACGCTCATCGGCTCCTGGTGCGGCTGCCGCCGCGACCGCTCGCCCATCCAGTCCGCGTCCGACCATTCGTACGTCGACCGGTGCACCACCGACGCGGTGGCCGGTGGCACCTCCGCGTACGCGGCGAGGGGGTCGGCCTTGTCCCGCCAGCGCCCGTCCGCGCCCAGCACCCGGTACTTGTAGCGGGTGCCGCCGGTGGCGTCGGGGACGAAGATCTCCCACACGCCGGTCGAGCCGAGTGAACGCATCGGCCAGCCGTCGTCGGGTGCCCAGCCGGTGAGGTCGCCGACCAGGCGCACGCCTCGGGCGTTCGGCGCCCACACCGCGAACGCCACCCCACCGTCGACGACGCGGGCGCCGAGAGCCTCCCACAGCCGTTCGTGCCGCCCCTCACCGATCAGGTGCAGGTCCAGCTCACCAAGGGTCGGCGCGAAGCGGTACGGGTCGTCCTGGCGTACCCCGTCGACGTCGAGTCGGTAGTCGAGCACCTCGCCGGGGAGGGTGGCCTCGAAGATTCCGCCGTCGTGCACCCGCTTCATCGGGTGCCGCTCGTCGCCGACCAGCACGCTCACCTGGTCCGCGCCCCGCCGCAGGGCGCGGATCACCGTACGGCCGCCGGACGGGTGTGCCCCGAGCACGGCGTGCGGGTCGTGGATCTCCCCGGAGATCAGCTGGTCCATCGGGCGTCGTCCTTCTGGGCGGGAACGGTCGGCGCGGTGCCGCCGGACAGATCAGCCGGTACGTCCTGGGTGGTCAGGGTGGGCGGCTCGGTGCCGGTCTGGCCGGGCGACGCCGCGTCCGCCGGGCCGGTCGCGGCAGCCGCGACGGTCGGCCGGCTCAGGGTGAACACGTGCGCCGGTTGCAGGTACGGGTCGAGACGCACGGTGTTGCGCTGCCCCCAGTCGTAGCTGACCCCGGTCAGCTCGTCGTGCACGGTGAACCGGTCGTGCCAGTCCAGCCCCAGCGCCGGCATGTCCAGCGTGGTGTTGCCCCACTGCACGGTGTGCGAATCGAACGAGCAGACCACCAGCACCGTGTTGCCGGTCACCGGGTCACGTTTGGACCAGCACAGCAGGGCCGGGTTGTCGATGTCGTGGAAGACCAGGTTGCGCAGCCGGTGTAGGGCCGGGTTGTCGCGGCGTACCCGGTTGAGGGTGGCGATGAACGGGGCCAGCGACCGGCCGTGCGCCTCGGCACCGGCCCAGTCCCGGGGGCGCAGCTCGTACTTCTCGTTGTCCAGGTACTCCTCCGCGCCGGGGCGCGCCACGTGCTCGAACAGCTCGTAACCGGCGTAGATGCCCCAGGAGGGGGAGAGCAGCGCGGCCAGCACGGCACGGATCTTGAACATCGGCGGGCCGCCGTGCTGCAACGAGGCGTGCAGGATGTCCGGCGTGTTGGGCCAGAAGTTCGGCCGCATGTAGTCGGCCGCCGCCACCAGCTCCGTGCAGTACTCACGCATCTCGGCGGCCGAGGTCCGCCAGGTGAAGTACGTGTACGACTGGGTGAAGCCGATCTTGGCCAGCCCGTGCATCATCGCCGGTCGGGCGAACGCCTCGGCGAGGAAGAGCACGTCCGGGTCGACCCGCTTGACCTCCCAGATCAGCCAGTGCCAGAAGTCGACCGGCTTGGTGTGCGGGTTGTCCACCCGGAAGATCTTCACGCCCTCGTCGACCCAGTGCAGCACCACCCGCAACACCTCGGCCCGGATGCCCTCCGGGTCGTTGTCGAAGTTGAGCGGGTAGATGTCCTGGTACTTCTTCGGCGGGTTCTCCGCGTACGCGATGCTGCCGTCGGCGCGGGTGGTGAACCACTCCGGGTGTTCGGTCACCCACGGGTGATCCGGCGCGCACTGCAACGCCAGGTCCATCGCCACCTCCAGGCCCACCTCGGCGGCGGCGGCGAGGAAGTCCCGGAAGTCCTCCAGCGTGCCCAGATCGGGGTGGATGGCGTCGTGCCCGCCCTCGGCCGCGCCGATCGCCCACGGCGAACCCACGTCGTCCGGCCCGGCCACCAGGCTGTTGTTCGGACCCTTGCGGTTGACCCGGCCGATCGGGTGGATCGGCGGCAGGTAGAGCACGTCGAAGCCCATCGCCGCGACGCCCGGCAGCCGCTCGGCGGCGGTGGCGAAGGTGCCGGACCGGGCCGGCGCGTCGACGGTCGCCGGAATCGCCCCCTCCGAGCGGGGGAAGAACTCATACCACGCGGAGAACAGGGCCCGCTCCCGGTCCACCCAGATGCGGTACTCCTCGCCGGTGGTGACCAACTCCCGGACCGGGTGCTCCCACAGCAGGTCGGCCAGTTCCAGCGCCGGGTTCACCCGCTTCGGCAACGGCCGGTCGGCGTCACCCAGGGCCTGCACGGCCTTCTTGAGGCGGGCCCGCTCGGCCTTCGGCACCAGGTCGGCGGCGGCGGTCAGCACGCGTACGCCCTCGGCCAGGTCGTTGGCCAGCTCGGCCGCCCCCTGACCGGCGGCGATCTTCTTGGTGACCGCGGCGTGCCAGGTCAGGTAGGGGTCGCTGAACGCCTGCACGGTGAACTTCCACTCGCCGACGGCGTCCGGCACGATGGTGGCGTGCCACCGGTCCTGGCCGGGCTCACCCGGACGCATCCGGGTGAACGAGCGGGCCAGCCCGTCCGGGCCGAGCCACACCACGTTGCAGCCGAGCGCATCGTGCCCCTCGCGATAGGCACGCGCCGACACGGGCACCAACTCGCCGACCACCGCACGGGCCGGGTAGCGACCGCAGGAGACGACGGGGGAGACGTCTTCGATCGGGAACCGTCCGCTCACCCGATTCAACCTACTGCCCGAGATCGCTTCCCGCTCGGCTGACAACCCACCCTGCCCCGCACCGCGCGGGGTTGATCCACTGGTGGCTGCACTGTCCTGGTGATCAACCCCATCGTGTACGCCGAAGCGTCGGTGCGTTTCGACCGCATCGAGGACCTCGACGAGGCATTGCCGGCCGGTGACTTCCTGCGCGAGGAACTTCCGTATGCGGCCGGCTTCCTCGCGGGCAAGGCGTACGCGAGTTGCCGTGCGCAGGGCGACGCCAAGAGGTCGCCGATCGCCGCCTTCTACATCGGTGCGCATGCCGCTGTCTGCGGGTACCGTCTGCTCACCCGCGACGAGGCTCGCTGTCGAACGTACTTCCCGAAGCTGGAGTCGATCAGCCCGGCAGGTTGATCGCTGCGCACCTCGTGCCGGTGGTGACCGTGGTGAGAAGGGCACCCTTCTCTACCGGAGGCGTTAATAAGGTGCCCTTCCTTACCCGCGCAGCGCGCGGTAGAGCTGCAGGGTGCGGGCGGCGACGGCGTCCCAGGAGAAGTGTTCGACCGCGCGCCGCCGCCCGGCCCGGCCCAGCATCGCCGCGCGTTCCGGGGCGGCCAGCAGCTCATTGAGGCGCCCCGCCAGGTCGGCCTCGAAGCGGGCCGGGTCGACCGGCGTGCCGTCGGCGGTCTGCTCGATGGGCACCAGCAGGCCGGTGTCGCCGTCGGTGACCACCTCGGGGATGCCGCCGGTGGCGGTGGCCACCACCGCCGTCTCGCAGGCCATCGCCTCCAGGTTGACGATGCCCATCGGCTCGTACACCGACGGGCAGACGAAGATCGTGGCGTGGGTGAGCACCTGGATCACCTCGGACTTGGGCAGCATCTCGGCCACCCATACCACCCCGGAGCGGCTGGCCCGCAGTTCGGCGACCAGGCGCTCCACCTCGGCGGAGATCTCACGCGTGTCCGGTGCCCCGGCCAGCAGCACCAACTGGGTGTCCGGGGGCAACTCGCGGGCGGCGCGCAGCAGGTGCGGCAGCCCCTTCTGCCGGGTGATCCGCCCGACGTAGGCCACGCTGGGCCGGGCCGGGTCGATGCCGAGGCGCGTCAGCACGTCGGTGCCCGGGTCCGGGGCGTACTGGGCGGTGTCGATGCCGTTGTAGATCACGTGGACCCGGTCCGGGTCGACCGACGGGTATGCGGCCAGCACGTCCCGGCGCATGCCCGCGCTGACCGCCACGATCGCGTCGGCCGCCTCGTACGCGGTGCGCTCACACCACGAGGAGAGCGCGTAGCCGCCGCCGAGCTGCTCGACCTTCCACGGTCGCAGGGGTTCCAGGCTGTGCGCGGTGGCCACGTGCGGCACCCCGTACAGCAGCTTCGCGGTGTGCCCGGCCAGGTTCGCGTACCAGGTGTGGCTGTGCACCACGTCCGTGCCGGCGCACCCGGCGGCCATCTCCAGGTCCACCCCCATGGTCCGTAGCGCCGGGTTCGCGCCGTCCAGGCTCACCGGCTCGGCGTACGCCCGCACGCCCGGCTCGGTGCGGGGCGCGCCGAAGCAGTGCACCCGCACGTCGGCGAGTCGGCGCAGCTCGCGGGCCAGGTACTCGACGTGCACCCCGGCACCGCCGTAGACCTCCGGCGGGTACTCCCGGGTCAGCAGGTCCACGCGCAGCCGTGCGGAGTCCGTCATGCCCGGCACCCTAGTGCAGATTCCGACGCCGCACCGGGCAGCGGAACTGTGCCGTACGAGTGGTGAACCGGCACCGGTATGGATAGCGTCTGGTCATGGCTGCCAAGGTGCTCGCGATCGTTCTGGCCGGCGGAGAGGGCAAGCGCCTGATGCCGCTGACCACGGACCGGGCCAAGCCCGCCGTGCCGTTCGGCGGGATGTACCGCATGGTCGATTTCGTCCTCTCCAACCTGGCCAACGCCGGCTATCTGAAGATCGTCGTGCTGACCCAGTACAAGTCCCACTCTCTCGACCGGCACATCACCAAGACGTGGCGGATGTCGACGCTGCTCGGCAACTACGTCACGCCGGTGCCCGCGCAGCAGCGCCGTGGCCCCTGGTGGTTCGCCGGGTCGGCCGACGCGATCTACCAGAGCTTCAACCTGATCTACGACGAGCAGCCCGACTACGTGATCGTCTTCGGTGCCGACCACATCTACCGGATGGATCCCCGGCAGATGGTGGAGGACCACATCGCCTCGGGCGCCGCGGTCACCGTCGCCGGCATCCGGCAGCCGCTGTCGACGGCCGACCAGTTCGGCGTCATCGAGGTCGGCGCGGACGGGCGGCGGATCCAGGCGTTCCGGGAGAAGCCCACCGACGCCGTCGGCCTACCCGACGCGCCCGACCAGATCTACGCCTCGATGGGCAACTACGTCTTCACCACCCGGGCGCTGATCGAGGCGGTCGAACGCGACGCCGACGACAAGACCAGCAAGCACGACATGGGCGGCAGCATCATCCCGATGCTGGTCGAGCGCGGCGAGGCCAACGTCTACGACTTCCGTGACAACGAGGTGCCGGGCAGCACCGACCGGGACCGGGGCTACTGGCGGGACGTGGGAACCCTTGACTCGTTCTACGACGCGCACATGGATCTGATCAACGTCCACCCGGTGTTCAACCTCTACAACTTCGACTGGCCGATCTACACCGAGCAGCCGCCGTTCCCGCCGGCCAAGTTCGTGCACCAGTGGGGTGAGCGGGTCGGTCGGGCGGTCGCCTCGATGGTCTCGCCCGGTGCGGTGATCTCCGGCTCGCTGGTGGAGAACTCGATCGTCTCGCCGAAGGTGAAGGTGCACTCCTGGGCCCACGTGGACGGTTCGGTGCTGATGGAGGGGGTCGACATCGGCCGACACGCGGTGGTCCGCCGCGCCATCCTCGACAAGAACGTGCAGGTGCCCGAGGGCGCCGAGATCGGCGTGGACCTGGAGCGGGACCGGCAGCGCTACACGGTCTCCGACAATGGCATCGTGGTCATCGGCAAAGGACAGAAGGTGGAACCGTAAGCGCGAGGAGTGCAGCGCAGCGGAGCCCCGCAGTCGCGAACGAAAGGCCGATACAGCCTTGAGCAGTCATCCCCGGGCCGGCTACCCGGCCGAGTCCGCCGACCTGGTCGACGTACCACGGTTGGTGACCGCCTACTACAGCGAGCATCCCGACCCGGCCGACCCGGCGCAGCAGGTCTCCTTCGGCACGTCCGGGCACCGCGGGTCGAGCCTGCGTAACGCCTTCAACTCCGATCACATCGTCGCGGTCACCCAGGCGCTCTGCGACTACCGTCGGGAGCAGGGCATCGACGGGCCGCTGTTCCTCGGGCGGGACACCCACGCGCTGTCCACCCCCGCTGCCGTCGACGCCCTGGAGGTGCTCGCCGGCAACGACGTCACCGTGCTGTTGGACAGCCGCGACGGCTACACCCCCACCCCGGCGGTCTCGCACGCCATCCTCGGCCACAACCGGGGTCGCACCGCCGGTCTCGCCGACGGCATCGTGATCACCCCGTCGCACAACCCGCCGGACGACGGCGGGTTCAAGTACAACCCCACCCACGGCGGGCCGGCCGACTCCGACGCCACGACCTGGATCCAGGACCGCGCGAACGCGATCCTCGCCGCCGGGCTCAAGGAGGTGCGTCGCGTCCCGTACGCCCGAGCCCGCGCCGCCGACACCACCGGCACCTACGACTTCCTCGGCGCGTACGTCGACGACCTGCCCGCGGTGCTCGACCTCGACGCGATCCGCGCCGCCGGGGTCCGCATCGGCGCGGATCCGCTCGGCGGCGCCAGCGTCGACTACTGGGGTGAGATCGCCGACCGGCACCGGCTCGACCTGACCGTGGTCAACCCGACCGTCGACCCGACCTGGCGGTTCATGACCCTCGACGGCGACGGCAAGATCCGGATGGACTGTTCGTCGCCGAACGCGATGGCCTCGCTGATCGCCATGCGGGGCGACTACCACGTGGCCACCGGCAACGACGCCGACGCCGACCGGCACGGCATCGTCACCCCGGACGCCGGGCTGATGAACCCCAACCACTACCTGGCGGTGGCGATCGCCCACCTGTTCCGCACCCGTGAGCGGTGGGGACCGGACGCGGCGGTCGGCAAGACGTTGGTCTCCTCCTCGATGATCGACCGGGTCGCCGCCGATCTCGGTCGGCCACTGCTGGAGGTCCCGGTCGGCTTCAAGTGGTTCGTGCCCGGCCTGCTCGACGGTGCGGTCGGCTTCGGCGGCGAGGAGAGCGCCGGCGCGTCCTTCCTGCGCCGTGACGGCGGCACCTGGACCACGGACAAGGACGGCATCCTGCTCTGCCTGCTCGCTGCCGAGATCATCGGCAGCACGGGGCGTACCCCGAGCGAGCACTGGGGCGAGTTGGCCGCCCGCTTCGGCGCACCCGCGTACGCCCGCATCGACGCACCGGCCACCCGGGAACAGAAGGCGGTGCTCGGCAAGCTCTCCCCGGAACAGGTACGCGCCACCGAGCTGGCCGGTGAACCCATCACCGCCACGTTGACCACCGCCCCCGGCAACGGCGCGGCGATCGGCGGTCTGAAGGTCACCACCGAGTCGGGTTGGTTCGCCGCCCGCCCGTCCGGCACCGAGGACGTCTACAAGATCTACGCGGAGTCGTTCCAGGGGCCGGAGCACCTCACCCGCATCCAGCGGGAAGCCCAGGAGCTCGTTTCGGAGGTGCTGACGGCGGCCGGTTGACCCACTCCGCAGGCGTACCGGGTGGCCGGACGTCGGCGGCCCGGCCGAGGTGCGACGGCGGGCACCGGGTGTGGTGGCGGCATGCGACCACACCCGGCTATCACCGTCACGCGCTGGCGGGACCGATCAACGTGGGACGGAAGGTGTACTCGCGACCGCAGTAGTCCGGCGCGACGCTGGGCCGGTCGAACGAGGCCCGGCAGACCTGGATCACCACCCGGTCGATGCCGGCCGCCGAGGTGTTGGAGCCGAGCAGCAGGTCGAGCCGTACGGCTGAGTTGTCCGCCCGCTGGGCCGCCCGGTCAATCACGGTTTCGCCCGCGTACGCGACATAGGTGGCGATCGTGTAGCGCCGGTCGTCGCGGCAGGCGATCGGCTCGTTGGCGATCGGCCGGTCGACGACGACTCCGGTCAGCCGCACCGCGGCCGCTGGAGCGAAGGAGCGCCACTCCAGGACGCCCTCGGTGTAGCCGTAGGCGCAGCTGTCTCCGGAGGGAACCGAGAAGCGCTGGGGGATGGGGCTGGGGCTGGCGGTTGCGCTGCCGGCCATGACGGTGGTGGCGATCAGCGCGGCGGCGAGCGCGGTCGCCGCCCTCAGGAACGCACGAGTCATCTGCTTCCTTTCAGGCTGGCACGGTGCGGTGGTGACCGGGCGGTACGGTCAGGGCCGCAGGCCCGGCTGGACGGGCCACCGGCATCCGTGGCGGGATAGAGCGAAGTTTATCGATTTGAAGAAGCGAAGTCACCCACCGTGGAGCGGATCGTGACACCCATCCGTACGCCGCCGCGCAGCCGCCCGAGGGGCCCCGATGCCCGCGCCGCCGAGGCTCAGCTGGTGCTGGCGACGAGCACCAGGGCGCTGGCGAGGATTTCGATGAGGCCGACATGCTTCGGCGTGAGCCGGTGACGGGGTAGGACGACGGCCCGGACGAGGAGGAGCAGGAAGACCCCGAGCAGGGGAGGACCGAGCCAGGCGGCCAGGGCGACCGAGGCGACGTGGTAGCCGACCGAGGCGCGGTAGTAGCTGGTGCTGCCGCGTTCGCGGATCATCGTCTTGACGTAGAGGACGGTGCCGATGAAGTAGGCGGTGACGGCGAGGAAGGCGGTGACCACCGTCTCCGGAGGCTGGCCCGCGGCGGTGGCGCAGACGAACACCATGAGGCAGCTCTGGGCGACCGAGGCCAGGTCGTTGCCGAGGGCGCGTTCGGCGCGTCGCCGCGCGTAAGCGACGTTGACGCCCAGCAGGACGGCGTACGCCGGGGCGTACCAGAGCAGGTCCGGGCGCAGCAGGAGGACGAGTCCGCCGAGCAGCGCGGTGGGGACGCCGTAGGTCCACAGTTGGACGCGGAAGCGGCCGAAACGGCCGGTCTTGACGGCCTGCAACAGGTAGTAGCTGAGCAGGTAGCCGGTGAGCCAGGCACCGAGAAGGGGCAGGTGCGGCCAGCGCAGCCCGAGGGTGAGGACCGCGGCGAGCCATGGTACGAGCAGCATCGCCCAGGCGCCGTGCTGGGGCGGGATGAACTGTCGACGTTTGCGGGGCCGTGACCCGGTGGCGGGGGGCCGCCGCCGGACGGGCGGCGCGGTCGGGCGTGTCATCGCGGTCTCCCCGCCGCCGGGGCTGCCGCCGTCATCCGTACGACGCAGGCGGCGGGTGCGCCGAAGGGCTCCAACGTCACCGATCCCTCCGCCGCGCCGTCACGCTGGAGGGCGCCCCGCACCACACCGAGATGCAGCCCGCACATCGCGTCCGGATTCTGGCCGACCAGGTCCAGGAAGGGGCAGGTCAGCAGGTGCAACTCCGTCTCGGTGCCGACGTCAGCGGTCGGCTGGCGTCGCGGGCTGAAACCCAGTCCGTCCAGCACCGCCAGGACGGTGTTCACCGGGTCTTCGTCGCGGGGTGTCGCGGCGGCCAACTGCCGGCCCCAGTCCTGGCCCACCCGCGCGGCGGTGGCCCTGATATCACCGTCACCGCGGGACAGGTGCCCCAGGAGGGCGGCCGCCAGATCCCGGTAGGTGCCCGGGACCGGGTCGGCCGCCGCCGCCCGGTACCGCCAGGCCGGGCGGCCCGGCAGCCCACCGCTGGCGCGGGCCTTGACCAGGAGCCCGGCCTCGGTGAGTCGATCCAGGTGGGCGCGGGTGGTGGAGAGGTGCTGTCCGGTACGGGCGGCCACCTCGGCGGCGGTGACGCCGCCCTCGGCATCGCGCACCAGATGCAGAATCGTGACCCGGCTGGCAGAGCCCAGAGCGCGGTGACGGGGAGCGTCGATCGTCTCCCCGCGAGGACCCCTCCGCTGAGTTTCCATGTCACATGACGTTACAACGTCGATCGACGTCGAAAATCCTGGGGCAGGGTCCGTGTCACGCTCGGCCGCCCGAGCACCATGGGCACAGGTCCAACGGCCCTACTCGCCCACGATTCACCGGACCAGGCTGGGCGTGTCACCAGATGGGCGTCAGGAGGTCGACCATGTGCGACTACTGCGGCTGCCGGGAGTTTCCGTTGATCGGTCGACTGACCACCGAACACGAGGCGATCGCCAATGCCGCAGAGCGGCTGCGTACGGCGATCACCTCCGGTGCCGATGACGCCGTCACCCGCCTCGACGACCTGCTCGCGCTGCTGACGCCGCACACCGACACTGAGGAACGTGATCTCTTCGTCGAACTGCGGGCCGAGGGCAGTCTCACCGAAGCCGTGGATCGGCTGTGCGACGAACACGACGACATCCACGGTGTCCTCGGCGCCATCGACCGCACGTCGCCGGACTGGTCGGGAGTGCTGGCCGCGCTGGACCGGCTACGTCGACACATCGACAACGAGGAGCACGGATTGTTTCCGGCCGCGGTCATCGCCCTGCCGATCCCAGCCTGGGATCGCCTCACCAGCGGATAGCGCGGTCTCCGGTGGACCATGTACCGGGCGGCGGTGCGGCCCGCCCGGCGCACGGTCCAGCCATGTCGGGGACTTCGACCGGGCGGGCAACGCCGACAGCACGGTTGATGTCACGTGATCGCGTCTGGGGTTGCGGCAGCCCGTCGAAGGCATGAACGTGGTCAGCAAGGTCACAACCGAGGGAATGAGGCGCATGGCGAGCACCGGGGAGCAGGCGAGCCGAGCACTGATGGCGGTCGGAGGACTGGTACGGCGGGCGGAGGTGTCACCGGACGGCCGTGCGCTGTACCAGATCGGCGGTCGTGAGGCGGACGCGTTCTACCGCGACCGGTGGTCGTACGACAAGGTGGTGCGCTCCACCCACGGCGTCAACTGCACCGGCTCGTGTTCCTGGAAGGTGTACGTCAAGGACGGCATCATCACCTGGGAGCAACAGCAGGTCGATTACCCCAGCGTCGGGCCGGACCGGCCGGAGTACGAGCCGCGCGGCTGCCCGCGCGGCGCCGCGTTCTCCTGGTACACCTACTCGCCCACCCGGGTGCGCTACCCGTACGCCCGCGGTGTCCTGGTGGAGATGTACCGCGAGGCCAAGCAGCGCCTCGGTGACCCGGTCGCGGCGTGGGCCGACATCCAGAGTGACCCCGAGCGGCGTCGCCGATACCAGCGGGCCCGCGGCAAGGGTGGCCTGGTTCGGGTGACCTGGGACGAGGCCCAGGAGATGATCGCCGCCGCGCACGTGCACACGATCAAGCGGTACGGGCCGGACCGGGTCGCCGGATTCTCCCCGATCCCGGCGATGTCGATGGTGTCGCACGCGATCGGCGCGCGGTTCCTGTCGCTGCTCGGCGGTTCCATGCTCTCGTTCTACGACTGGTACGCCGACCTGCCGGTGGCCTCCCCGCAGGTGTTCGGCGACCAGACCGACGTACCCGAGTCCGGCGACTGGTGGGACGCCTCCTACCTCGTCATGTGGGGATCCAACGTCCCGGTCACCCGCACGCCGGACGCCCACTGGATGGCCGAGGCCCGCTACCGCGGCCAGAAGGTGATCGTGGTCAGCCCGGACTTCGCCGACAACGTCAAGTTCGCCGACGAGTGGATGCCCGCCCAGCCGGGCACCGACGGCGCTCTCGCCATGGCGATGGGCCACGTGATGCTCAAGGAGTTCTTTGTCGACCGGCGCACCCCCCGTTTCGTCGACTACGTCCGCACCTTCACCGACCTGCCGTTCCTCATCACTCTCGAGCAGGCCGCCGACGGGTCGTACCGGCCGGGGAAGTTCCTCACCGCGGCCGATCTCGGCGGGCAGGGCACGGAGGACGCGTTCAAGCCGGTGCTGTGGGATTCGGTAGGCGACGAGGTTGCGGTGCCGCGCGGTTCGCTGGGCCACCGCTGGCAGGAGCAGGCCGGTCAGTGGAACCTCGACCTGGGCGACCTGCAACCGGCGCTGACCTGTCTGGGGGCGGGCGACGCGGTGGAGGTCGGGTTGCCGCGGTTCGACACCGACACCCCGCAGGTGCTGCGTCGCGGCGTACCCACCCGCACCGTCGCCGGCAAGCTCGTCACCAGTGTCTTCGATCTTCTGTTGGCGCAGTACGGGGTGGCCCGTGACGGCCTGCCGGGGCAGTGGCCGGCCGGCTACGACGACGCCGAGGTGCCGTACACCCCGGCGTGGCAGGAGCCGATCACCGGCGTGCCGGCGGCGCAGGTGGCCCGGGTGGCGCGGGAGTTCGCCGACAACGCCGAGCGGTCCGGCGGCCGGTCGATGATCCTGCTCGGCGCGGGCACCAACCACTGGTTCCACTCGGACACCACCTACCGGGCGATCCTCGCGCTGGTGACGCTGACCGGCTGCCAGGGGGTCAACGGTGGCGGTTGGGCGCACTACGTGGGGCAGGAGAAGTGCCGACCGGTGACCGGTTGGGCGAACCTGGCGTTCGGGTTGGACTGGGTGCGCCCGCCACGGCAGATGATCGGCACCGCGTTCTGGTACGTCCACACCGACCAGTGGCGTTACGACACGTACTCCGCCGACGTGGTCTCCGCACCGACCGGCACCGGCCTGTTCGACGGCAAACACACCATGGACCTGCTGGCCCAGTCGGCGCGGCTGGGCTGGATGCCGTCGATGCCGACGTTCGACCGCAGCCCGCTCGATCTGGCCGACGAGGCGCTGGCCGCGCAACCGGACGACCCGGCCGGGTACGTCGCGACGTCCCTGCACGAGGGTCGGTTGCGGTTCGCCTGCACCGACCCGGACGCGCCCCAGAACTGGCCACGGGTGCTGACGGTGTGGCGGGCGAACCTGCTCGGTTCCTCAGCCAAGGGCAACGAGTACTTTCTTCGCCACCTGCTCGGCACCGACTCCAACCTGCGCGCCACCGAGGCCGAACCGGAGCTGCGGCCGAAGGACGTGGTCTGGCCGGACGAGGCCCCGGAGGGCAAACTCGACCTGCTGCTGAGCCTGGACTTCCGGATGACGTCCACGACGCTTTTCTCCGACGTGGTCCTGCCAGCCGCCACCTGGTACGAGAAGCACGACCTCAACAGCACCGACATGCACCCGTTCGTGCACGCGTTCACCCCGGCGATCAACCCGCCCTGGCAGACCCGCACCGATTTCGACGCCTTCCACGGCATCGCCCGCGCCTTCTCCGCCCTGGCCGGCCCGCACCTGGGAGTACGCAAGGACCTTGTCGCGGCGCCGCTGCTGCACGACACTCCGGACGCGATGGCCACCCCCCACGGGGTGGTGCGCGACTGGGCCCGCACCGGTGAGGTGCCGGTGCCGGGCCGGACCATGCCGAAGCTCGTCGTCGTCGAACGCGACTACGCCGCCGTCGCCGACAAGCTCGCCGCCCTCGGCCCGCTGCTGGACACGCTCGGCACCACCGGCAAGGGGGTGCACACCGACGTGACACCCGAGATCGAGTATTTGCGCCGCAAGAACGGCACGGTGCGCGGCGGCGTCGCCGACGGCCGTCCGTCGCTCGCCAAGGACGTGCACGCGTGCGAGGCGATCCTCGCCCTGTCCGGCACCACCAACGGCCGGGTGGCCACGGCGGGTTTCCACGATGTGGAGAAACGCACCGGCGTCAGGTTGGCCGATCTGGCCGCCGAGCACGAGGGCAAGCAGATCACCTTCGCCGACACCCAGTCCCGGCCGGTGCCGGTGATCACCAGCCCGGAGTGGTCCGGCAGTGAGCACGGCGGCCGGCGGTACTCGCCGTTCACCATCAACACGGAGCGGCGCAAGCCGTGGCACACGCTCACCGGCCGGCAGCACTTCTTCCTCGACCACGACTGGATGCACGAGGCCGGAGAGACGCTGCCGATCTTCCGGCCGCCACTGGACATGCACCGGTTGTTCGGCGAGCCGCGGCTCGGCCCGCACGGCGAACTGGAGATCACCCTGCGGTATCTCACCCCGCACTCGAAATGGTCGATCCACTCCGAGTACCAGGACAACCTGCTCATGCTCACGCTCTCCCGGGGCGGCCCGACGATGTGGATGAGCGAGGCCGACGCGGCGAAGATCGGGGTACGCGACAACGACTGGATCGAGGCGGTCAACCGCAACGGGGTGGTTGTCTGCCGGGCCGTGGTGACGCACAAGATGCCCGAGGGCACGGTGTACATGTACCACGCCCAGGAGCGGGTCATCGACGTGCCGAAGGCCGAGCGGACCGGCCGTCGCGGCGGCATCCACAACTCGTTGACCCGGCTGCTGGTCAAGCCCACCCATCTGATCGGTGGGTACGCGCAGTTGTCGTTCGCGTTCAACTATCTCGGCCCGACCGGAAACCAGCGCGACGAGGTCACCGTGATCCGCCGCCGTTCCCAGGAGGTGCAGTACTGATGCGCGTGATGGCGCAGATGGCGATGGTGATGAACCTCGACAAGTGCATCGGCTGTCACACCTGCTCGGTGACGTGCAAGCAGGCGTGGACCAACCGCTCCGGGGTGGAGTACGTCTGGTTCAACAACGTCGAGTCCCGGCCCGGTCAGGGCTATCCGCGCACCTACCAGGATCAGCAGACGTGGCAGGGTGGTTGGGTACGCACCCGCTCCGGCCGGCTCAAGCCCCGCTCCGGCGGACGGGTGAAGAAGCTGTTCAGCATCTTCGCCAACCCGAAGCTGCCGTCGATGCAGGACTACTACGAGCCCTGGACGTACGACTACGAGCACCTGCTGACCGCGCCGGCCGGCGACGACATCCCGGTGGCCCGACCGAAGTCGCTGCTGACCGGCGAGGACACGAAGATCACGTGGAGTGCGAACTGGGACGATTCCCTCGCGGGCGGCAACGAGATCGCCGCCGGTGACCCGGTGCTGCGGCAGGTCTCCGACCGGGTCCGTGAGGAGTACGAGAAGGCGTTCCTGTTCTTCCTGCCGCGCATCTGCGAGCACTGCCTCAACCCGTCCTGTGCCGCGACCTGCCCGTCCGGGGCGATCTACAAACGCAGTGAGGACGGCATCGTCCTGGTCGACCAGGACCGCTGCCGGGGCTGGCGGATGTGTGTCACCGGCTGCCCGTACAAGAAGGTGTACTTCAACCACCGCACCGGCAAGGCGGAGAAGTGCACGTTCTGCTTCCCGCGCATCGAGATCGGTCAGCCCACCATCTGCTCCGAGACCTGCGTCGGCCGGCTGCGCTACATCGGCCTGATGCTCTACGACGCCGATGCCGTGGCGGCTGCCGCGGCGGTCAAGGACGAGCACGACCTGTACGCCGCCCAGCGCTCGGTCTTCCTCGACCCGCACGATCCCGCCGTCGTGGCCGCCGCCCGGCGGGCCGACATCCCCGACGACTGGATCGAAGCGGCGCAACGGTCCCCGGTCTGGGACCTGATCATGCGTCACGAGGTCGCCCTGCCGCTGCACCCGGAGTACCGGACCATGCCGATGGTCTGGTACATCCCGCCGCTGTCCCCGGTCGTCGACGTGCTGCGCGACACCGGCCACGACGGTGAGGACATGCGCAACCTGTTCGGCGCCGTCGACGCGCTGCGCATCCCGCTGGAGTACCTGGCCGGGCTGTTCACCGCAGGCGACACCGCCCCGGTGCGGGCGGTGCTCAACCGGCTCGGCGCGATGCGCGCCTACCAGCGCCGGATCAACCTGGGGGAGCCGCGCGACGAGTCCATCGCCGCCGCCGTCGGCATGACCGGCGCGCAGATGGACGACATGTACCGGCTGCTGGCCATCGCCAAGTACGACGAACGCTACGTCATCCCGGCCGCTCACGCCGAGGACGCGCATCACCTGGAACAGCTCGGCACGGAGTGCAGCCTCGACTACGAGGGCGGCCCCGGCATGGGCGGCGGTGGACCGTACGGCCAGGGGCCCTTCGGGGAGTCGTCCGGCACCCCGGCGCCGATCCAGGTCGAGACCTTCCACATGCTGCGGGAGCGCCAGACCTCCGACAGCTTCACCGATCCGGGCGACGAGCCGCGCCGGGTCAACCTGCTCAACTGGGACGGCAAGGGCCGGCCCGCCGGTCTCTTCCCGCCCCGTCGCAACGCCACGGCCGGTGGCGCGGACACCGACGAGCCCGGCGTGATCGACACCGACGGGAGCGGACGATGACCACCACACCACTCTGGCGGGCCGCCGCGGCCCGGGCGGCCTCGCTGCTGCTGCGCTATCCCGACACCGACACGCTCGACGCGTTGCCGACGCTGCTCGCCGCCCTCGACGAACTGCCCGACCCCGTGGCCTCGCACCTGCGCCCGGTGGCGCTGCACCGCCGCGACGGGCACCCCACCCGACTCGCCGCCCAGTACGTGGAGCTGTTCGACTTCCGCCGCCGCTGCGCGCTGCACCTGACCTACTACAGCTGTGGCGACACCCGTAAGCGCGGCGAGGCACTTGTCGGCTTCACCGCCGCGTACAAGGCGGCGGGCGTCGAGGTGATCGGCGGCGAACTGCCCGACTACCTGCCGGCGGTGCTCGATCTGGCCGCCGTCGACGGCGAGGGCTGGCGTCTGCTGCGCGACAACCGCGTCGGCCTCGACCTGCTCACCGAGTCGCTGGCCCGGGAGAAGTCGGTCTACCGGCACGCGGTCGAGGCGGTGCAGGCGCTGCTGCCCCCCGCCCGGCCGGCCGAGGTGAGAGCCGCGGCCCGACTGGCCCGCACCGGACCACCCGTGGAGCAGGTGGGCCTCGAACCGTTCGGACTCGTCGACACCACCGGAGGCCGTCGGTGAACGTTCTGCTGTGGGTGGTCTACCCGTACCTCACCATCGCGATCCTGGTGGGTGGGTTGATCTGGCGCTACCGCTACGACAAATTCGGCTGGACCACCCGCTCCTCACAGCTCTACGAGTCGACCGTGCTGCGCTGGGGCAGCCCGATGTTCCACTTCGGCATCCTGATGGTCTTGATCGGGCACGTCGGTGGGCTGCTCATCCCCAAGTCGTGGACCGAGGCCGTCGGCATCACCGAACACACCTACCACCTGATGGCCGTCTTCATCGGCTCGGTCGCCGGCTTCTGTACGCTGATCGGCATGGCGGTCCTCATCGCCCGCCGCCGTCTCACCGGGCCGGTCTTCGCCGCCACCACCAGGAACGACAAGGCGATGTACGCGGTGCTCACCACCGTCATCGTGGTCGGCCTGTGGAGCACGCTGCGGGCCAACGTGGTGGGCGACGGCTACGACTACCGGGAGACCATCTCGCCCTGGTTCCGGTCGCTGTTCTACCTCAGCCCGGATCCCGAGATCATGGCCGGTGTCCCGGTCGGTTTCCAGATCCACATCGTCACCGCCTTCGCCCTGTTCGCGTTCTGGCCGTTCACCCGGCTCGTGCACGCCTTCAGCGCCCCGGTCGGTTACCTCACCCGCCCCTACGTGCCCTACCGCAGCCGCGACACCCGACCCGGCCTGCGTCCGTCGCGCCCCGGTTGGGAAGGGCCACCCCGGGCACCCCGAGCGCAGCGCAAGCCCGACCGAACCCGCCGCTGACGCGCTTCGCAGCCGCCGGCCAGCCCGCGACGAGGTACGAGATGACCACAACCGGCAATGCGCCGAGCACCGACCCGGCTGGCGTCACGCCACGTCCCGGCGCCACGCGCAACCTGGTGGTCGCCACCATCGGCTTCACCGTCAACTTCTGGGCGTGGGCGCTGCTCGGCCCGCTCGGTCCGGGCGTCAAGGAGCGCCTCGGGCTCAGCTTCGCCGCCCAGTCGCTGCTGGTCGCGGTTCCGGTGCTCGTCGGATCGCTGGGCCGGATCCCGGTCGGCGCGCTCACCGACCGGTACGGCGCGCGCATCATGTTCCCCCTGCTCAGCCTCGCCACCATCGTCCCGGTACTGACTCTGACGGTCGTCGACAGTTACCCGGCGTTGATCGTCACGGGGTTCTTCCTGGGACTGGGTGGCACGACCTTCGCCATCGGCGTACCGCTGATCTCCGGGTGGTACCCACCCGCCCGCAAGGGCTTCGCGCTCGGTGTGTTCGGCATCGGCATGGGCGGTACCGCCATCGCCAACTTCACCACCGTGCGGCTCGCCGAGACCTACGGCGAGAACACGCCCTTCCTGCTCGTGGCGGCTGTCCTCGCCGGCTACACCGTGCTGGCGTTCGCGCTGTTGCGTGACCCGCCGCGCCGCGCCGCGCCGGCCGGCTCCGCGCTCGCCCGCACCGTCGCGGTCAGTCGCCTGACGGTCACCTGGCAGCTGTGCTTCCTCTACGCGGTCGGCTTCGGCGGGTTCGTCGCCTTCAGCGTCTACCTGCCCGCCTACCTGCGCACCGCCTACGAGCTCAGCGCCAACGACGCCGCGCTGCGCACCGCCGGTTTCGTCGTCCTGGCCGTGGCCGCCCGCCCGACCGGCGGTTGGCTCTCCGACCGCCTCCACCCGGTTCCGGTGCTCGTCTGGTGCTTCACCGGCACCGCCGTGTTCGCCGTTGTGCAGGCGTTCCAGCCGCCCCTGATGCCGGTCGCCACCATCGCCTTCCTCGGCATGGCCGCCCTGCTCGGCGCCGCCAGCGGCGCCGTCTTCGCCCTCGTCGGCAGGGTCGCACCGGCCGACAAGGTCGGCACGGTCACCGGCGTGGTCGGCGCCGCGGGCGGCCTGGGCGGCTTCGTCCCACCACTGATCATGGGCTGGGTGTACGGCATCGAGGGCTCGTACGCCATAGGGTTGATGCTGTTGTCCGACGTCGCGCTCGCCGCCGCCGTCTACACGGCGGTCAAGATGAGCCGGATCGGCAAACCCGCCACCGCGGCAGCGGAGACACCCGCCGCTTCCGCGAGCATCAGTACCCGATCCGGTAACTGACGCCGACCAGAAGAGAGATCATGCAGAAGTCATCGCTGACCGACCTGACCGACCAGCTGCTCACCGCGGCTCGCGGCACGTCCAGCGGGCGCGGCGCCCAGACCGTGCACGGTGGGCACACCAAGACGCTGCGCCAAACCGTCATCGCCCTCGTCGCCGGCCAACGCCTCGACGAGCACGAGAACCCTGGCGAAGCCACCGTGCACGTGCTGCACGGCCTCGTCCGCCTCGCCACCGGCACGACCAGCTGCGACGGCGTCGCCGGGGATCTGCTGCTCGTACCGGACGCCCGGCACAGTCTTGAGGCGCTCCAGGACTCCGTGGTGCTGCTCACCGTCATCAAGAAGGTGTGACCCGACGATGAGGAGCTCAGTCCTTGTCGATCTCGGTGGCGACATCGCTCAGCGCGATCCGGTTCGGTAGCCCGGTCTTGACGATCAAGCTGGAGATGTGCCGCTCGACCGTACGCGGCGACAGGTGCAACCGCGCGGCGATCTCCCGGTTGCTGAGCCGACCGGCCAACAGCCGCAGCACCTCCAGCTCCCGGACCGTGACCCCCTTGGCCCGCAGCCCGGCCGGGATCTCGCCGGCACCCTGTCGGCGCTGCGCCACCCGGGCCCCCGCCTGACGCAGCATTGTCCGGCACGCGTGTGCGACCGGTTCGACGTTCGCCTGGTGGAAGTAGTCCTCCGCGGCACGCAGCCACGGCACCGGCGAACCCCACCCGTCGGCCAGCGCCGACTCGGCGACCAGCCGCAGCGCGAGATGCCGACCCATCGCGTACAGGGAGGCGACCTCCATCGCCTCGGCCACCGTGGCGGTGGCGGCCTCGTGCTGGCCGGCCCGACCCAGCAGCACCGCCCGGGTGAAGAGCGCGAACTGCCGGTCCCAGCGCAGCTGGCTGGCGGGCGCGCTGGTGAGTTCCTCGTACTCGGCCCAACTGATGTCGTCGGCCATCGCGCGCAGCAACGGCTGGAGGCCGAGCCGACCGCTCAGGTGGAACACGGTCGGGTTGGTCTCCTCCGCCCCCACCGCCAGGGACAACTCGGCCAGCGCCAGCGGGCGGTTCTCCTCCAGCAACGCGCAGAACGCACCGGCCAACCCGTGGACCCGCTGGGTGTGCAGGCTCTCGTCGCCGCCCCAGCTCCGGAACTCGGCCAACGCCTTCTGCATCTGCGGGCGTCGGCCCTGATGAGCGGCGAGCACCGCTTTGAGCAGCAGCACGTACTGGGTGGTCTCGGTGAACTTCGTACGGCTGGTGGCGGCGTGCACCTGGTCGATCAGCTCCTGCGCCGGGGCGTACGCCCCCCGCATGATCAGATGCAGTGCGATGCTCGCCTCCGCCTGCTGTCGGGCGGTCACCGCGCCGACCTGTCGCGCCTGCTCCCGGGCCTGTTCGAGCCGGTCCAGGGTGCCGTGCAGCAACGCGTCGTCGTTGCCGAGCCGGATCAGCGCGTGGACCTCCCAGATCGGCAGGTCGTGTTCGGCGGCGATGGAGCGGGCCTTCTCCAGGCAGCGGGTGGCCTCGGCCGGGTCGCGGTGCCGGACCAGCGCACCGAGCAACTGCCATGCCTGACAGGCCACCACGGGCAGCGGCACCGCGGCACCGACCGTGGCGGCCCGGCGGGTCAGGGCCTCGGCGACCTCCAACTGCTCCTTGCCGGGGGTGTCCAGGGCCAGGTGCGCGGCGACGATGTCGATCGGCGCCTCGTCCTGCGGTGCGGGGTCGGGGCCGAGCAGGTCGCGGGCGATCTCCACCTGCGCCGTCGCGTCGGTGAGCTGCCCGGCCACCATGGCGGTCCAGGCCAGCCGGGTGTGCAGGCTGGCCCGCCGACGAGGGTCCAGCTCGCCGACCTGGTCCGGACTGCTGACCAGGGCCAGGGCCCGACTCACCAGTCCCGCTTCGCCGAGGGCCTGGAGCAGCGCCTCCAGGGTGTCCGCCCGCACGTCGCCCGGGGAACCGGCCTGGAGTTCCCACGCCCGATCGAGCAGGGCCACGGCCGAGGTGGCGGCACCCTGGGCCAGCGCCCGTCGACCGGCCTCGGTGAAGAGACGCCCGGCGGTCAACGTGTCGCCGGCCTCGAGGCGGAGGGCGGCCGAGATCTGGCACCACTCGCCGGGCAGATCCGGGTGGACCTTCGCCACGGCGTCGGCCACGCTCTGGGCCAGCTCCCGCCGGTCGTACGGCTCGATCAGGGCGAGCAGCGACTCCTGGGTGACCCGGTGCCGGAAGGCGTACCAGTCGGACATCTGGTCGTCCGGTGTCACCATCTGGGCGACGAGTTCACCGTTGAGGTGGTTGAGCACGTCCCGGTCGCTCAGGCCGGTCGCCGCCTGCACCACGGTGACCGGGAACCGCTGCCCGATCAGCGCCCCGCAGGACAACAGCCGCCGGGCCGGTGGGGCCAGCTTCTCGATCCGGTGCCCCATGCTGCGGGCGAAGGCGGCCGGCAGCGCGGCGGGCGGCGGAGACGCGAGCTGCCAGCCACGGGCGTCGCGCAGCAGCAGCTGGTTCTCCACCATGGCGGTGAGGATCTCCTCGACGAGGAAGGGGTTGCCGCCGCTGCCGCCCCAGATCAGGTCGGTCGCAGCAGTCGGCAGCTCGTCGTCGGTCACGTCGAGACAGGCCCGGACCATCTCGCGCAGCTCATCCGGACCGAGTCGGTCCAGCGTCACGAGGGTGCACTTGCCTCGCCGGGCCGCCGCGTGCGCGACCGCCAGGGCCGGTGAGTCGTCGGCCCGGATGGTGCCGAGCAGCACGGTGGACTGCTGGTGAAGGTTGTCGATCAGGTACTCGACCACCATCAGCGTCTCGGCGTCGGCGTCCTGGAGGTCGTCGAGGACCATCAGGCACCCGGTGTCCTGACCGGCGAGACCGGTCAACCGGAGCACCGCCTCGGCGAGGATCACCACCGAGCCGTTCTCCTGCTGGGCCGGGGGCGTGCCCCAGTCGGGCACCAGCCGCCCGAGGACCGGACCGTACGGACCGAGCGCGTTGATGTCCACGGTGGACGAGCGCAGCAGGGAGAGCACCGCCTCGGTGATCGGCCGCAGCGGCACACCGGTGCACAGGGTGCTGCCCCGCCCCTGGAGCAGGGCCATCTCGGCGTGGTACGCCTGCTCGACGGTCGCCGCGGCCAGCCGCGACTTGCCGATGCCGGCCTCTCCGACGATGAAGACCGATCCGCCGTGCCCGTCGATGGCGGCGTCGAGAAGGCGGCGCAACACGGTGAGTTCCGCATCTCGGCCTATCATCGGGCGGGATCGCCGTTGCACGGGCGTAACGATAGCGAGGCGGCCCGTCATAGACCACTACGGACGGGTAGCGAACGTACCTACCCGAGCGACCGGACGGACCGCCACGCTGGGTCAGTCGTCGACCGACCTCACACGATGTAGGTGGGACAGCAGGTGGTGAGGGCCACCGTGTCGACGGGTTCCGGGCTGTCTCCGGAGACCAGACGCCCGACCAGCAGACCCACCGGGATGGCGAGACCGGCCAGCGCCGCCGTACGCAGCCCGAAGCTGACCACCGGGTTGACTCGCGGGTCACCCACCGGGTGGGTGTCGGTGACGTCCTCGGCGTACGCGGCGTTGGCGGCGAATTCGTCAGACATGTCGTCTCTCCTCTTGGGTTGGATCGGTTGGTGTCCGGCGACCGTCCGAGACGGCTGGTCTCCGTTCTGGTTCCAGCAGCAGCGCGGAGGGTATCCGCGCCGACAGGCCGATGCGTAGCAGGCTGTATCCGATGCCGGCGAGCCCGGTCAGCAGACCCGGGGTGAGCACCCCGTCGGGCGTACCGCAGTAACGCTCCTGCCACTGCAACGCGTTCAGGATCAGCGTGGCGCGCCGACGCAGGATGGCCGTCGCGTCGGGTCCTACCGGCCCCGGGGCGAGCGCGGTGAGGGCGTCGACGATGCCCGCCTCGCCGTGGCAGAGACTCAGATCGCGTGACGGCGGCTGGTCGGCCAGCCAGCGGACCAGCCGGGTCGACTCGGCCAGGCCCGGCGACCCGGACCCGCCCGCCTCGCCGCCGCCCCGATGGGCGAGCGCGAGCGCCAGGCCCGAGGCGCCGACGCACCACCCCGAGGAACTGGCCGCGGCTCGCGCCGCGTGCCGTGCGGCCGCCAACGCGGCGTCCGCGTGCCGGGTGGTGCCCGATCCCGTCTCGACGAACCGGTGCAGGGCGTACGCGATGCCGGCCGTGCCGTCCGCGAAGCCGGTCGGACCATCCGGGCGGTCGAGCGCCTCCACCGCGTCGGCCACCGCGTCGGCGCAGCTGCGGGCCAACGCCCCGGCCCGTTCGTGACCGAGGTCGGTGTGGATGGCGGACATCGCGGCCAGACAGCCCGCGCGGCCGGTCGCCCAGTCGTCGGTGGGGGAGCTGACCGTGGCGACGTAGGCGAGTTCGACAGCCGTGTCGACCCACCGGCCGATCTCCGGGTCGTCCAGCAGCATCCGCAGCCGGGTGAGGCCGTAGGCGATCCCGCCGAGGCCGTGCAGGCCGCCGCAACCGATCGCGGTGACCAGCTCCGGCCGGTCCGCGAGCAGGTCGAGCAGGCGGGGCGTCGCGACGATCGCCCGGCGGGCCACGTCCCGGTAGCGGGCCACGCCGCTGACCTCGGCGAGTTGACCGAGGAAGAGCGCCACTCCGAGGTAGCCGTTGGCCAGCCCCGCTCCCATCGGCAGCAGCAGCCACTGCCGGTCGTCGACCAGTTCCAGGCCGAGCCAGTTCACCCGCTCACGACCGGGCGCGCCGCGCGCGACGAGTTGGTCGGCGATCGCGCACGCCGCCGCGACCAGCCGCTCGGCGGGGGCCGCCGTGCCATGCTTCGAACTGGGCATCGGGGCGGCGTCGAGGTGCCCACCGACCGGTCGGCGGGTGGCCAGGCTGGCCAGGATGATCCACTCCTGGTCCTGCCGGTCGGCCTCGCCGAAGCGCGCGATCCGGTCCAGTGCGGCGTCCATGCCGCTGCGGCGCAACGGCATCGTGGTCGGTCGGCCGTCGACGCAGAGGGTCAGCGAGTCGGCGCGGGCGTGGTAGTAGGGGACGTCACCGCGCCACAGTGCGGCGATGTCGTGACGTGCGAAGGCCGTGTCGGCGGGGAACTGGGCCTGGTCGTAGAGCTGGGCGAGGAAACGGTCCCGGTCCAGGGCATCGCGGAGCAGGTTCGGGTGGGTGCTCTCGTCGAGCAGCATCCGGTACGCCCAGGTGGGCCGGGCGACGAGTCGTACGGTCATCGCCGCCGACTCCTCGACCAACCGGGCGAAGTCCTCGCGATGCGTCTCGATCGCGTCGTAACCGAGCCGGAAGCCGGCCATGATCGACTCTGCGTGATCCTCCGGATTGATCACCCGGTCGCCGAGCCGGGGTCGGTTCGAGGCACCGTCGAAGGTGCCCGCCCGGCGCACCAGGCGCATCCGGTCGGTGCCCGGGTCGGCCCAGTCGATCAGGCTGGCCGGGCTCTGCCGACCCTGGTCGCCACCGGAGCCGGACAGGTCCATGATGCCCTGCTCGCCGACGACCATCATGGGCAGCAACGCGGTCCGCTGCACCGACGCGGCGAGCAGTTCGGCCGCCGGGTCCACGGTGTCGTTCGGTTCCTGCCACACCGGGCGGAACAGCGTCTCGACATCGATCATCACGGGCTGGTCGCCGCTGGCGATCAGGTTCTCGTAGTGCAGGTCCGTGGTGTTGAGCGCGTGGGCGAGCGCGAGCAGCACCCCTTGACGGCGGTAGTAGAGGTGCCCGCCGTCCGGGTCGGTCAGCGGTGCGGACGCCACGAACTCGGTCCACCCGTACTCGGGACGGTGCAGACCGGCGACCTTACGCAGGCCGACGTCGGGAATCCGCAGGTTCAGCCAGTCGACGAAGGCGTCCAGCCGGGCGTCGTGGGCCAGGTCGCGGGGCTTGTAGACCAACCGTCGGCCGTCGGCGAACCGGACGACGCTGGTGGTCCGCCCGGCGCGATGCGGGTCGCCCTGGTTGTCCTCGACGGCCACCAGCGGACCCGGGTCGACGTCGCCGAACAGCTCCCGCACCAGGCAGGACCGGTCGGCGGCGTACCGGTTCACCAACTCCAGCCTGGCCTCGGTGGCGTACACGGTGGCCTGTCCGACCAGTCTGGCCAGCACCGGACGGTCGGTGAACAGGGTGGCGATCCCGGCCGGCTCGGTCAGCCGACGGACGAAGTCGACGAAGCGGGCGCGACTGTCGTCGCCGCGCAGCAGACCGGCCGCCCGCTGACGGTGCAGTTCGGCGACGAAGGTACGGGCGGCGAGGCTGGTCAGCCGGCGTTCCAGGGCGGCGCCCAGCGAGCCGGTCAGCGCGTGGAGGTCCACCTGCGCCTCGTCGGACATCAGACGGGTCCCGACCCGGAAGCGGGCCTTCGCGTACTCGACCAGCGGGCGGAACGGCAGAGCGAAGGCGGCGCGCCAGTCCGCCGGGACCGGGTCCGAGGCGGGCAGCGGTGTGGCGGCGCGTACGGCGGACTCGATCGGCTCCACCCAGGACGGTGCGTCCAGCCGGGCGGTGAGTTGCGTGTCCTCCTCCGCCAGGATGCCGAGCAGGTGGTCCTCGCTGACGGTCAGGCCGCGCAGGTACGCCTCCAGCACGCCGCTGTCCTCGGCCCGCCAACGCCGCAGCCGCTGTCGGGCCTGCGCCAGCCGGGCGCTGTCGACCGGTGCGGCGACATCGGCACGCACCCGCTCGTGCAACGCCACCCCGCACGCCCACCAGCCCCCGGGGAGCCGCTGCGGCTCCGTCGGGGCCAGGCTCGATGGGCCGTCGGCGGTCGAGGTGTTCACCGGAAAGAGGGTGCCAAGGCGTACCGACGAACTCATGCGTGGGATCCACCCAAATTCTCGTCATCGACGCTGGTCGTGCGAGGCATCCCCGGTTGACCTGCGGATTCACCGGGCGGGTGACGGACGGCCCGGAGAGGCGAGCGGGCCGGTCGGCCGGCCACGACCGTCGGTGTCGGTGTCGTACACCTGCGTGCTGGGGGGACGGAACTTGGGTGGCGTGCACACATGCGTGGAGGTGCCGTGGTGACCGAATCTCCGACCTATTCCGCTGGGTGGACCGATCGGAGCGACTGTGGAGTTTTGCGTACTCGGGCCGGTGAGCGCCTGGCAGGACGGCTCTGAGATTCCGCTGGATGGTGCGAAACAGCGCACCGTCCTGGCCGCGTTGCTGCTCGCCAGGGAGCGGATCGTCTCCGACGCCCAGCTCTGCCGACTGCTCTGGGACGAACACCTGCCGGCGACCTTCGCCGCTCAGCTGTACAACTACGTGTCCCGGCTACGCAGGTACCTCGGAGACGAGGTGGAGATCGTCCGGAAGTGCTCCGGGTACGCCCTGCGGCGCAAGGACAGCCGGCTCGACCTCGACGATTTCGAGCGGCTGGCCGGGCTGGGCCGTGCCGCGCTGCGCGAGGGCCGGTACGAGGAGGCGGGGCGCTGGTTGCACGAGGCCCTGGGCCTGTGGCGGGGTACGACCCTGTCCAACGTCACCGACCATCTGGTCGAGGCGGAGGCGCATCGGATGGCCGAGGCGCGGATGGCGGTCCTGGAGGACCGAATCAGGGCGGACCTGTTCCTGGGGCGGCAGGCCGAGCTGGTGCTTGAGCTGACCGACCTGGTGGCCCGCCAGCCCTTGCACGAGCAGCTCCGCAGCCTGTTGATGATCGCCCTGCTGGGGTGCGACCGGCAGGCCGACGCGCTGGCCGTCTACCACGAGGGCCGACGCGTCCTCGCCGACGAACTGGGGGTGGACCCGGGGGCGGCCCTGACCGAGGCGTACCAGGCGGTGTTGGCCCGGCCCACGGTCTCCGTCGCCGAGGCGGTGCCCCGGACCGCGCCCGGCTGGCGGGACGTACGCCCGGCGATGTTGCCGCCCGGGGCACACGACTTCCACGGCCGTGAGGAGCAACTACGCCTGCTCACCGGGTGGCTCGCCGCGTCGCCACGATCCGGGCCGCCACGGACCCTGCTGACCGGGATGGCGGGCGTCGGCAAGACCGCGCTGGCCCTGCGGGCGGCGCACCTGTCCCGGGACGACTTCCCGGACGGGCAGCTCTACGTCGACCTGGGCGGCACCCGGGGCAACGCGACCGACCCGGGTGACGTGCTGGGCTGGTTCCTGCGCAGCCTGGGCAACGCCGAGCAGGACATTCCGGGGCGGCTCGACGAGCGGGAGTGCCTGTACCGCAGCCAGCTGGCCGGTCGACGGATGCTGGTGGTGCTCGACAACGTCGCCAGCTACTCGCAGGTCCGTCCGCTGTTGCCGGGCGACCCGTCCTGTCGGGTCATCCTGACCTGCCGGGGGCGTCTGTCCGAACTGCCCGGCGTCACCCGGGTCGAGGTGGACGTCCTGGCACCGGCACAGGCGATCGAGCTGTTCGCCACGATCGTCGGCGAGCAGCGGGTGGTCGCCGAGCCGGCCGCCGCCCGTCAGATCGTCGAGCTGTGCGGTCGGCTGTCGATCGGCATCCGGGTGGCCGCGGCCCGGCTGATCGCGCGTCCGCACTGGTCACTGCGGTACCTCGCGCAGCGGCTGGCCGACGAGCGGTGCCGCCTCAACGAGCTGCGACTGGGGACGCTGGACGTGCGGGCCCGTATCGACGGCAGCTACCAGCAGTTGACCGCCGAGAGCCAGGTCGCGTTGCGTCGGCTGGCGCTGCTGGAGTCGGCCGACTTCCCGATCGGGGCCGCCGCCCGAGTGCTCGACGTGTCGTCCCGGGTGGGGGAGGAGGTGGCGGAGAGCCTGATCGACGCCCGGCTGTTGGAGATCGCCGGATCGGACGGCGCACGGCGGCAGCGGCACCGCTTCAACGGCCTGGTGCGGGTCTTCGCCCGGGAGAAGGCTGATCCGGCGGATCGTCGGATGATGGCCGGCCGGTTCCCGCTGTCCGTGTCGCCCCGGGTGCCTGCTGCCTGATCACGCAGCTCGACGGTATGGAGAAGATATAGCCGCCACCGGCACGGTCGGCAGGTGACCAGCAGAACCTCGCCCGAGTGCGCCACCACCGCCCGGATCGAGCTGACCCGTGCCAGCGACGACGAGATCGTCGCCCGGGTACGCCCGGATCGGGCCGATCCGGTCTTCGCCGGGCACTATCCCGGCTTCCCCCTGCTGCCCGGCGTGCACATCGTCGAGTACGTGCACCGCGCCGTGCTCGCGGCGGCGCCGACGGTGGTCCTCGCCGAGCTGGTGTACTGCCGGTTCCTCCGGGCCATCGACCTGGACGACGAGCTGGTCATCAAGGTCCGCCGCGACGGCGAGCTGTGCCACGGCACCGTCACCGTCTCCGACGCACCAGCCGCCGAGGTGGTGCTGCGTTACCGGAATGGAGGTGACTGATGCTCGACGGCGACGACATCCGGCGGCTCATCCCGCACCGACCGCCGATGCTGCTGGTCGACCGGGTCAGTGAACTGGTGCCCCGCCGACACCTGGTCGGCAGCTACACCGTCACCGGAAGCCATCCACTGCCCCCGGTGCTGCTGCTGGAGTCGTGGGGACAGGCCGCGCTGGTCCTGATCCGACACGACCGGCCGATGCCGGACGTGCTGACCGGTGGTGTGCCGGTCGCCGGTGTCTTTGAGGAGATCAGGTTCGGTCGGCCGGTGTGGCCCGGCGAGACGGTCGAGCACCGGGTGCGGCTGACCCGGCTGCTCGCCGACACCGGCTTCGTCGAGGGCGAGACCGTGATCGGTTCCGAGGTCGTCATGCGGGTCGGCCGCCTGGTCGGTGCGGTGCGTCCGGCCGCCACGTTGCGCCCCGCCGCCCTGGCCGGGGTATCCGACGGCAAGGAGTCGACATGAGTGAGGTCCGACGACCGGTTGCGCTGGTCAGCGGAGGGTCCCGGGGGATCGGCCGGGCGGTGGTCCGGCAGCTCGCCACGGACGGGTACGACGTGGCCTTCTGCTACCAGAGCAACGGGCAGGCCGCCGCGAAGGTGGCCGCCGAGGTGGAGGAGGTCGGCGCGCGGGTGCTGGCCCGCCAGGTGAACGTCGCCGACCCGGCCCGGGTACGCGAGTTCGTCGCCGAGGTGGAACGCGACCTGGGTGAGGTGGCCGCGCTGGTCACCGTGGCCGGCATCATCCGGGACCGGCCGGTGGCGATGATGGCCGCCGAGGACTGGCAGTCGGTGGTCGACGTCAACCTCGGCGGGGTCTACCAGGTCTGCCGGGCGGCGATCCGGCGCATGATGCGCCGTCGGGGCGGGGCCATCGTCACGCTCTCCTCGGTGGCCGGCATCACCGGCAGCCCCGGTCAGACCAACTACTCCGCGTCCAAGGCGGGCATCATCGGGTTCACCAAGGCGCTGGCGAAGGAGGTTGGCCCGTACGGGATCCGGGTCAACGCCGTGGCGCCCGGCTTCATCGAGACCGACATGCTCAGTGACCTGCCGGCCGGACTGACCGACGGGGTCGGGCAGCGGACCGCTCTCGGCCGACTCGGGCAGCCCGAGGAGATCGCCCCGGTGGTGACGTTCCTGCTGTCGGAGCGGGCCTCCTACCTGACCGGACAGGTCATCACGGTCGACGGTGGCCTGACGATCTGACCCGGTGCGCGGCGAGCCGGTCCCGCATGGCCGCCAGGCGGAGCCGGCTCGCCTCGGCGCGCGCCCGTCGCGCCCGCAGTCGCAGGTAGAGCGTGCCGAGCAGCCGGGAGGACAGGTCGACCCGACGGGCGTCCGCCCCGACGATGATTCTCATCTGGTTGCGGCGGATCCCCCGCAGGATGGCCCGGGCGGCCGCTTCGGCCGAGACGGCCGCCTCCTGGGCGAAGCGTTCCCGGATCCCGTCGTAGCCCAGGCCCCGCCCGGTGCGGGCACTGGTGAAGATGTCGGTGCGTACGTTGCCCGGGTAGACGCAGCTGACCGTCACCGGCACGCCGCCGACCTGCATCTCCTGCCACACCGCCTCGGTGAAGCCCCGGACGGCGAACTTCGCCGCGTTGTACGCAGTCTGGGCCGGAGCGGTGGTCAGGCCGTACATGCTGGAGATGTTCACCAGGTGCCCGCGCGCGGCGACGAGCAGCGGCAGGAACGCCCGGGTGCCGTGCACCACGCCCCAGAAGTTGACATCCAGCACCCAGCGGACGTCTTCGTACCTGGCCTCGATGACCGT
This sequence comes from Micromonospora sp. DT48, assembly GCF_049844495.1. Classification (NCBI taxonomy): domain Bacteria; kingdom Bacillati; phylum Actinomycetota; class Actinomycetes; order Micromonosporales; family Micromonosporaceae; genus Micromonospora; species Micromonospora sp. DT48. The sequence goes on along the minus strand of NZ_JBNCLE010000018.1, from coordinate 21,499 downwards.
GGCCAGCAGATTCACCCCGGCGTTGTTGACCACCAGGTCGGCGCCGCCGAAGTCGGCCCGGACCTGCGTCGCGTGCGCCTGCACCGCCGCCATGTCGGTGACGTCCAGCGGATAGCCGCGCACCTCGGCCCCCAACTCGGCACAGGCCGCCGTGGTGCGGTCCAGGCCGTCGGGGGCCACGTCGGAGAGAGCCAGCCGGGCACCCTGGGCGGCCAGCTCGATGGCCAGCGCCCGACCGATCCCCGAGCCGGCTCCGGTGATGACCACGACCTTGCCACGGAGATCCTTCATGCGCTTCCTTCCGACCGGGCGGGCCAGCGTGCGGCGGCACACTCCCCGCGTACGGTCGCCGGCCCGGCTATCTCTTTTCCATACCGCCGCGATGTAGAGAAGTTGTGAGATCGCCGTCGAACACTCCCTCCCGGACGGTGCCACCAGGACGCCGACCGGCGTGGTGTGGAGGGATTGATGGCCCAGATGACTGGTGCGGCGATTACCGGGCTCGGTGCCTACCGGCCGAGCAGACTGGTCACGAACGAGGAGATCGCCGACGAGGCTGGTGTGACCCCGGACTGGATCGAGGAGCGGACCGGCATCCGGTCGCGCTACTGGTCCGGACCGGAGGAGTCCGTGACGATGATGGCCGCCGAGGCCGGCGGGAAGGCGCTCGCCATGGCGAACGTCGACCCCGCCGACGTGGACCTGGTCATCCTCGCCTCGGCGACGAAGAAGGACCGCATCCCGGGCGGCGCGCCCGAGGTGGCCAGCCGGATCGGCATCGACGCCACCGGGGCGTTCGACCTGAACGCCGCCTGTGCCGGCTTCGCCTACTCGGTCGGGGTCGCGGCCAACGAGATCCGGGCGGGCAGCGCCCGCAACGTGCTGGTGGTCGGGGCGGAGCAACTGAGTCGCTTCATCGACCCGGAGGATCCGGCCACATACGTCATCTTCGGTGACGGCGCGGGTGCGGCGGTGGTCTCCGCCGCGCAGACCGACGGCATCAGCCCGGTGGTGTGGGGCAGCGACGGCCGACGCGCCAACATCCTCGGCACCAGGTGGGACGCCAACGGCCGCGAGTTCGCCAAGATGGACGGTCCGCTGGTCTACCGGTGGTCCACCAAGAACGTGCCGAGGGTGGCCCGCAGGGTGTGCGACCTCGCCGGTATCGAGCTGGCGGACATCGACTGGTTCGTGCCCCACCAGGCGAACCTGCGCATCATCGACCAACTGGCCGAGATCCTCGAGATCCCCGCCGAGAAGGTTGCCAAGGACGTCGTCGAAACCGGCAACACGTCGGCCGCGTCGGTTCCGCTGGCGCTCAGCCGGCTGTACGAGAGCGGCCAGACCAGCCCCGGTGACCGGGTGCTGCTGCTCGGCTTCGGCGCCGGCCTCGCCTACGCCGGTCAACTCATCCGGATGCCCTGACCAGTCCCCTCTGTCGAAAGGACCATGACCATGACCATCGCTGTTGACCAGGTGTTCCCGGACGTCGTGCGGCTCACCCGCAAACTGATGACCGAGAACGTCGACCGGCAGATCAACCCGGGGGACGCCTTCGTCGACCTCGGCCTGGACAGCCTCAAACTGGTCGACCTGCTCGCCGCCGTGGAGAACCACTTCGACATCGAGGTGCCCGACGAGGAGGTCGGCAACTTCGCGAAGGTCCAGGACATCACGGACTTCGTCCTCGCCGCCAGGTCCTCGATGTGACCGAGGACGTCCGGCAGTTGTCGGTCGGGCAGCGCGCGCTGTGGCTGGTCCAGCGGCTCGCGCCGGATAGCGCGGCCAGCAACGTGGTGCACGGTCTGTACGTCGAGCCGGCACTCGATCCCGATCTGGTGCGCCGGGCGTTGACCGTGGTGCGGTCCCGCCACGACCTGCTCCGATCCCGGTTCGTGCAGACGGACCACGGGCCGGTGCGGGTCGTGGACCGCGACCCACCCACCGAGGTCGAGGTGCACGACGTGCCCGACCTGGACGACGACGGGCTGCTGCGCCGGTGCAAGAAACTCGGCGACCAGCCGCTGCGGCTGGGCGACGACGGCCCGCTGCGGGCGGCGCTGCTGCGGCGGCGGACCGACTGCGTCCTGGTGGTGGTCGTCCACCACATCGCCACCGACTTCCACTCGCAGCGCATCGTCTGGCAGGAGCTGGCCGAGGTGTACGCCGCGTTGCGGGCCGGACGGCCGGTGGAGTTGCCGCCGGTCGGCGGCACCTACGACGACTTCCTGGCCCGGCAGCAGGCGGCGCTCTCCGGCGAGCGTGGCGAGCGGCTACGGGCGTACTGGGACCGGGTCTGCGACGGTGCCACGGCGGTGACCCTGCCGACCGACCGCCCCCGCCCGCCGGTGCGCTCGTTCCGGGGCGGCGCGTTCAGCCAGCCGCTGCCGGACGACCTCGTCGTCGGGTTGCGGCAGGCCGCCGCCACGGCCGGAGTCACGCCGTACAGCGTGGTGCTCGCCGCGTTCCAGGCCACGATGTACCGCTACAGCGGGCTGGGCGAGTTCACCGTCGGGTGTCCCGCCACGCTGCGTCGGGGGCGGGCGCTGCGTGGGGTGGTCGGACTGTTGGTCAACACGATCGCGTTGCGCGGCTCGTTCGACACGGGCACCACCTTCGCCGAGGCGATCGCCGCCGCGAGTCGGCAACTGACCGACGGGGTGGCGCACGCGGCCTACCCGTTCCCGCTGGTCCAGGCGAGCCGACGCAGCCAGGGGCCGGTGGTACGGGTGACCGTCACGCTGCTCGCGCACCAGCACGACGACGACTTCACCTACGAGCGCCACCCGTTCGTCGGGCACCGGGTCCGGCTCCTGGACATCCCGTACGACGAGGGTCAGTTCGACCTCTCGGCGACCCTCACGCAGTACAACGACGGCCGGATCGAGGCCGAGTTCGGCTACGACGTCGACCTGTTCGACGAGTCGACCGTGCGGCGGTTGGCCCGGCACTTCCTCCAGATGCTGCGGGTGGCCTGCACGGCACCGCAGACCGTGGTGTCCCGCGCGCCGATGGTCGACGAGACGGAACTGCGCGACCTGCTGGCGCTGGGCGCGCGATAGACCCGGTGGTGAGCGGTCCGGCCAGCCGGGTCGGGCCGTCGCCACTCGGGCCGGAGCCGGTCGGTGCACCCCCGTCACCGGCCGGCTCCGGAACCGCGTGAGCGGCGAGGCACCGGTATAGGGCCCGTATAGCCCTGATTGACAACGTCATGGCACTGGAAAGGCCACTTGTGGAGGGAGGAACGGTGCGTGAGGGCATCCTCTCGACGATCGGGAACACGCCGCTGGTCCAGTTGGTCCGGCTGTTCCCGGACTCTCCCTCTCGGATATTCGTGAAGCTGGAGCGCTTCAACCCCGGCGGCAGCATCAAGGACCGCACCGCGCTGAGCATGCTGCGCGGCAAGATCGAGTCGGGTGAGCTGGTGCCCGGCCGGTCGGTGGTGATCGAGTCCAGCTCGGGCAACCTGGCCATCGGCCTCGCCCAGGTGTGCGCGTACTACGCGATCCGGTTCATCTGCGTGGTCGACCCGAAGACCACCCGTCAGAACCTCGCCATCCTGCACGCGTACCGCGCGGAGATCGAGATGGTCGAACACCCCGACCCGGTGACCGGGGAATATCTGCCCGTCCGGCAGAACCGGGTCCGCGAGCTGTGCGAACGGATTCCGGACGCGTACCGCCCCGACCAGTACGCCAACCCGCTCAACGCCGCGGCGCAACGGCGCACCATAGCCGAGATCGTCACCGCGCTCGACGGGCAGGTCGACTACCTGTACTGCACCACCGGCACCTGCGGGACGCTGGTCGGCTGCGTCGGCTACCTGCGCGAGCAGGGACTGTCCACCCGGGTGGTGGCGGTGGACGCGGTGGGCAGCGCGATCTTCGGTGGTCAACCGGAGCCACGGCTGATCCCCGGTCACGGTGCGTCGATCACGCCGCCCCTGGCGGCCGACGCGGCGCCGGACGAGGTGGTGCACGTCTCGGACCTGGACTGCGTGGTCGGGTGCCGGCTGCTGCTCAACCGGGAGGCCATCCTCGCCGGTGGCTCCTCCGGTGCCACCGTCGCCGCGCTGCACCGCCGGATCGCGCAGATCCCGGCGGGGGCCACCGCCGTGCTGATCCTGCCGGACAACGGTGATCGCTATCTCGACACGATCTATTCCGATCAATGGGTGGTACGACACTTCGGAGAGATCACCCATCTGTGGAAGGACGAGTCATGCTGATCATCGGTCAGGCCGTGGTACGCGACATCCTCGACGGCGACGACGCCCGGGTCGTGGACCTGGTCCGTCAGGCGTACCTGCTGCACGAGCAGGGGCGCAGCAGTGTGCCGCACTCGGTCTTCCTGCGCTTCCCCGATCGGCCCCGCGACCGGGTCATCGGGCTGCCCGCCCACCTCGACACCGACCCGCCGGTCGCCGGCATCAAGTGGATCTCGTCCTTCCCCGGCAACCTCGCCCAGGGCCTGGAACGGGCCAGCGCGGCCATCGTGCTGAACTCGATGCGTACCGGGCATCCGGTGGCGCTGGTCGAAGGGTCGGTCGTCTCCGCCCGACGTACCGCGGCGAGCGCGGCGCTGGCGGCCGACCTGCTCACCACGCACCGTCGCCCGGACGGTCTGGCCCTGATCGGCTGCGGTCTGATCAACCAGCAGGTGCTGCGGTTCGTCGCCGGCACCGTCGCCCCGCCACCGGCGCTCACCCTGTTCGACACGGACCCGGCGCGGGCGGCGGCGTTCGCCGAGGCGGCCCGCGCGTTGCTGCCGGAGGTGCCCACGACGCTGGCCCGCACCGCCGAGGAGGCGCTGGCCGCGCACCGGTTGGTCGCCATCGCCACCACCGCCACCGCCCCCCACCTCGACCTGGACGCCTGCCGTCCGGGCACGGTGCTGCTGCACCTGTCCCTGCGTGACCTGCGGCCCGAGGCGGTGCTGGCGGCCCGCAACGTGGTCGACGACGCCGACCACGTCTGCCGCGAGCACACCTCACTGCACCTGGCCGAACAGCTCACCGGCGGGCGGGACTTCGTCCACGCCACGATCGGCGGGCTGGCCGGCGGCCAGGTCCGGCTGCCCGACGACGACAGGCCGGTGGTGGTGTCCCCGTTCGGCCTCGGGGTGCTGGACCTCGCCGTGGCCGAGCACGTGCGGGCCACCGCTGACCGGCGGGGCCTCGGCGTACGCGTCGACGACTTCCTACCTGTGCCGGACGCCATCGGGGCGTCCGCCGGATCACCGAAGGAGTGGCAATGAGCGACGACCGCAGCTACCGAGTGGTGCTCAACGACGAGGAGCAGTACTCGGTCTGGTGGACCGACCGGGAGCCGCCGGCCGGCTGGCGGGCGGAGGGCACCGAGGGCACGCGCGAGGAGTGCCTGGCCCGGATCGGCGAACTCTGGACCGACATGCGACCGCTGAGCCTGCGCCAGCGCATGGAGTCCCAGAGCACCGCCTGAAGCCCACGAACCAACCCGACGCCCCGCCCGGTCCCCGAGGAGGAGTACCGATGAGCATCGTTCCGCTGGCGATGCCAGCAGCCATCACTCCGGGAACGAGCACGCTCTCCGAGCTGGTCGCCCGGCAGGCCGCGCTGACCCCCGCCGCCACGGCGGTGGACGGCGACACCGGGCAGCTGGACTACGCCGAGCTGGACCGGCGCGCCAACCAGCTCGGGCGGTACCTGGCCGGGCTGGGCGTCGGGCCGGAGACCCTGGTGGCGGTCAACCTCGATCGCGGCGTCGACCTGGTGGTCGCACTGCTGGGGATCTGGCGGGCCGGCGCGGCCTACCTGCCGCTGGACCCGAACCACCCGGCGCAGCGCCGACGGTGGATCCTCGACGACAGCGGTGCCGAGGTGCTGCTCACCCTGAGCACGCTCCGCGACGAGGCGGCACCCGCCCGGGTGGTGTGCCTGGACACCGAGCGGAGCCGGATCTCCGCCGCCGATACCACCGCCCCGGTACCGCTACCGGACCCGGAGTCGGTCGCCTACGCCATCTACACCTCCGGCTCCACCGGCCGCCCCAAGGGGGTGCTGATCACCCACCGGGGCATCGCGAACCGGGTGACCTGGACGATCCGGGAACACGGCCTCGGCCCCGCCGACCGGGTGTTGCAGAAGACCTCGGTCAGTTTCGACGCGGCGGGATGGGAGTTCTTCGCCCCGCTGGCCAGCGGCGGCACCGTGGTGCTGGCGCCCCCCGACGCGCACCGCGATCCGGGCGCCCTCGTCGCCGCCGTCGCCCGGCACCGGATCACCGTCCTACAGGGCGTGCCGACGGTGTACGGGCGGCTGGTCGACGAGCCCGGCTGGGCCGACTGCACCAGCCTGCGGCTGATCTTCTCGGCGGGTGAACCGCTGCACGCCGAACTGTGCCGACGGCTCGCGGTCACCCCCCAGGTGCAGATCTGGAACACCTACGGCCCGACCGAGTGCGCGATCGACGTGACGGCCCACCTGGTCGATCCGGAGCAGCTGACCGGGCCGGTGCCGATCGGCCGTCCGCTGCCCGACATCCGGCTCCAGGTGCTCGACGCCGACCGGCGACCCGTGCCGGTGGGCGTGGTCGGCGAGCTGTACGTCGGTGGGGCCAACCTGGGTCGCGGCTACCTCCACCGGCCGGAGCTGACCGCCGACCAGTTCGTCCCCGACGAGTACGGCCCGCCCGGTGCCCGCCTCTACCGCACCGGCGACCAGGTCCGCTGGCGCTCCGACCGGAACCTGGAGTTCGTCGGCCGGGTCGACCACCAACTCAAGGTCAACGGCGTCCGGATCGAACCGGCCGAGGTGGAGGCGGTGCTCGCCGGGCATCCGGACGTCCGCGCGTCGGTGGTGGTGGGCCACACCGACCCGGCGGGTCGTCGGCAGCTCGCCGCGTACGTCGTCGGGCGACCGGCACCCACCCCGGCGCAGCTGCGCGCCTTCTGCGTGGGCCGCCTGCCCGAGGCGCTGGTACCCGTGGTGTTCCAACCGCTCGCGGACCTTCCCCGCACCCCCAGCGGCAAGGTCGACCGGTCGGCGTTGCCGCCCATCGAGCCGGTCGACCGGGCGGCACTGCGACCACCGACGACCCGTGCGGAACGGACCGTCGCCGCCGTCTGGCGGGACCTGCTCGGCGTCGACGAGATCGGGGTCGACGACGACTTCTACCAGCTCGGCGGCTCCTCGCTGGAGACGCTGGCACTGGAAAGCCGGCTCAGCGCGGCGGCGGGCGGCACCGTGGCGCTGCGGGACCTGCTCACCGCGACCACCGTGGCCGCCCAGGCCCGGCTGCTGGACGCCGCCGCACCGGCCGTGCCCGTGCTGCCGGTGGGGCGTGAGCGACCCCTGCCGCTCTCCGCCGCGCAGCAACGACTCTGGATGCTCGACAAGCTCGACCCGGGCAGCCGGGAGTGGGTCGTCCCGATCTACGTGCGGCTGCCCGCCACCGTCCACCCGGACCACGTGGTCGCCGCCCTGTCCGCCCTGGAGGCGCGACACGAGCCGCTGCGCACCCGCTACCTGGTCGTCGACGGGGTGCCCCGGCAGCAGGTCGTGCCGCCGGCACCGGCCGCCGTCGAGGTGCGCGACGTCAGCCAGGGCGGGCTGGCCGAGTTGGTCTCGGCGCAGCTCGGCGAAGGCTTCGACCTGGGTGCCGGACGGCTGTGGCGGGCCGCGCTGGCCACCGCGTCCGGTCAGGACCACCTGCTGGTGATGGCCGTGCACCACATCGCCTCCGACGCCGGTACCGCCCTGATCCTCGAACGGGATCTGCGGGAACTGTGCCTGGCCACGGCCGCCGGACGCCCCGCCGAGTTGCCGCAGCTGCCGGTGCAGTACGCCGACTACGCCGTCTGGCAGCACCAGCAGCTCACCGACCAGGTGGTCGAGCGGGAGCTGACGTACTGGCGGGACACCCTCGCCGGGCTGCCCGAGTTGCCGCTGCCGCTGGACCGCCCGCGACCCGCCGAACGGGACGCGCGCGGCGAGATGCTCGCTTTCACGGTGCCGGCGGAGGTCGCCGACGCCCTCACCGACCTGGCGCGCCGCTGCGCGGTCACCCCGTTCGTCGCGCTGCTCACCGGCTTCGCCACCCTGCTGGCCCGGTACGGCGGGCAGTGGGACGTGCCGGTCGGCGTGCCCACCTCCGGGCATCGGCCGCCCGAGGCCGACCAGATCGCCGGGATCTTCCTCAACCCGGTGGTGCTGCGCTGCACGCTCGATCCGGCTGCTGACGTGGTGCGGGCGCTGCGGCGGGTCGCCGATGTGGTCGGTGCCGCCCTGGCGCACCAGGACCTGCCCTTCGACCGGGTGGTGGACGACCTGCTCGGCCGGCGGGATCTCTCCCGCACCCCGCTCTACCAGGTGATGCTCAACTACCAGGAGGGTGGCATCACCGGCTCGGTCGCCGAGGACCCGGTCGCGGTCGACGCGCTGCGGCGGGCCTCCACGGTGGCCAAGACGGACCTGACCGTGCACCTCTGGCCGCAGCCCGACGGCTCGCTCGCCGGGGCGGTGGAGTACGCCACCGCGTTGTTCGACGAGTCCACCGTACGACGGCTGGCCGACCATCTCGTCCGGCTGTGGCAGGACGCCGCCACCCGTCCCGACGTACGCCTCGACGAACTCGACCCGTTCACCGCCGAGGAGCGACACCGGCTGCTGCACGAGTGGAACGGGCCGACGGTGCCCCGTCCGGCCACCACCGTGGTCGACCTGTTCGAGGCACGGCTGGCCGCGTCACCGCAGGCCGTGGCGCTGCGCCAGGGCGAGGCGGTGACCACCTACGCCGAACTGGACGGCCGGGCCAACCAGTTCGCCCATCACCTGCGCCGCTCCGGCGTGGCGCCGGGCGCGGTCGTCGCGGTGCTGCTGGATCGTGGTCCGGACCTGGTCGCCGCGATCCTGGGTTGTTGGAAGGCGGGCACCACGTGTCTTCCGCTCGACCCCTCGTATCCCGCCGAACGGATCGGCTACCTGCTCGCCACCGCCGACGTCGGTCTCGCCGTCACCGACGCACGGTACGCCGAGCGGTTCGAGGTGCCGACGCTCCAGGTGGACACCCATCGGCTCTTGATCAGCGCCGAGTCGACCGACCCGCCGCCCCGTGACCTCGATCCGGCGCAGTCGGCGTACGTGCTGTTCACCTCCGGGTCGACCGGTCGACCCAAGGGAGTGTTGCTCTCCCACACCGCGATCACGAACTTCCTCGCCTGCGCGACGGAGACCGAGGCGCTCGGCGACCGGGGTGGACGCCCGACCGGTGGCGGCGCGCCACTCTTCTCCACCATCGCCTTCGACCTGTCGATCTCCAACCTCTGGGGTCCGCTGGTGGCCGGTCGGCCGGTGACCCTGCTTCCCCAGGAGTTCGACCTCACCGACCTCGGCCGACTGCTGCTGGCCTCCGGGCCGTACGACCGGTTCATCATGACGCCCCCGCACCTGGAACTCCTCGCCGGCCAGATCGACCGGGAGCAGGCGCAGCGGTTGGCCGGCCAGCTCTGGGTGGCCGGTGGGGTGCTCAGCAAGTCGGTGGCGAACCGGTGGTGGCGACTGCTCGGCCCCGGTGGCCTGATCAACTCGTACGGTCCGACCGAGACCACGGTGATCATGTCGGCCTATCCGGTGGAGACCGAGCAGCATACCGAGATCGTGTCGATCGGCCGGCCGATGGCGAACACCGTGGTGCGGATCCTGGACGACGAGATGCGGCTGCTGCCGGTCGGCGCGGTAGGTGAGCTGTACATCGGCGGTGCCTGCCTGGCCACCGGCTACGTGGGTCAGCCGGAGTTGACCGCCGACCGTTTCGTGCCGGACCCCTTCGGACCGCCGGGCGCGCGCCTCTACCGCAGCGGCGACCTGGGGCGTTGGCAGCCCGACGGCACGATGGCCTTCGTCGGCCGGGTGGACGACCAGGTCAAGGTCCGCGGCTACCGGATCGAACCCGGCGAGGTGGGCGCCGTCCTGCTCGAGCATCCGGGCGTACGCGAGTGTGTGGTCCTCGCCCACCAGGACCGCCTGGTCGCCTTCTACACCGGCGATGCCGCCGACCTGCCCGCGCACTGCGCCCGCCAGCTGCCCGACTTCATGGTGCCGAGCCTGTTCGTGCCGGTGGAACGGATACCGCTCAACGCCAACGGCAAGGTCGACCGGGAGGCCCTGCGCCGCCGGCTCGACGCGGCCCTCGCCGACGGCACCGCGGACACCACCGAGTTCGTCGACCCCGAGAGCACGCTGGAGAAACGGATCGCCGCCGTGTGGTCGCAGCTGCTGGACGCGCGGATCGGTGTCACGCACAACTTCTTCCTCCTGGGCGGGCACTCGGTTCTCGCCGCCCGGCTGATCGGCGAGTTGCAGGACGAGTTCGACCTCGACCTGCCGATCCGCCTGGTGTTCGAGCACCCCACGGTGCGCGCCCAGGCGATCGCCATCGAAGACCTGATCCGAGCCGAGGTCGACGCCCTGGACGACGCCGCCCTGGACGACGCCGCCGCTCTCGACCTGACGCGACCCGGGCACTGAGCGGCGTAGCCGCCTCGTCCGCCCTGCCGCAGACCAGACCAGACCTGCCCGCAGACCAGCTCTGCCCGCCCCCTTTGCACTAGTTCCGCCTTCTTCGCCCGCTCACCGGCGGGTTATTCACGGAGGGAATCCGATGACCAGCACCGCCAACGAGCCGAACCTGCGTGAAGAACTCGTCCAGCGTCGGCTGGCCGGCCGTCGTACCGCCCGCCGCAGCCGGATTCCGGCCGTGGACCGCTCGGGTCTGCTGCCGCTGTCCCACGGGCAGCAGCAGATGTGGTTCCTCAACCGGATGGACCCGACCAGCGCGGAGTACCTGGTCTCCTGTGCGCTGCGGCTGCGCGGCGACCTCGACGTCACCGCGCTGGGAGGCGCCCTGGACGCCCTCGTCGCCCGGCACGAGATCCTGCGCACCCGCTACGCGCTCGCCGGTGACGCACCGGTGCAGGTGATCGACCCGGCGGCCCACCTCGAGCTGTCCGAGGTGGACCTGACCGCCCACCCGGCCGCCGAGCGGGCGGTAGCGCTCACCGAGGTCCTCGCCGAGGCCGCCTCGGTCGGATTCGACCTCGCCCAGGAGTGGCCGGTCCGGGCGCTGCTGGTCCGGCTGGCCGCCGACGAGCACGTGCTGGCGCTGGTGCTGCACCACATCGCCTGCGACGCCCCGTCGGTGGCGGTGCTCACCAACGAGCTGGCCGAGCTGTACGCCGCCCTCAGCGGCGGCACCGAGCCTCGGCTGCCGGCCCTCGCCGTACAGTTCGCCGACTTCGCCTCCTGGCAGCGGGGTCGGCTGCACGACAAGGCCGTCACCCGGTCCCTCGACTACTGGCGGAACCAACTCGCCGGGCTGACTCCGGTGGAACTGCCGGCCGACCGTACCCGCCCGAAGCGGCGCGACTGGCGTGGCTCGTCGGTTCCCTTCACGCTGACCGCCGAGGTCGGCGACGCGCTGCGTGCGGCGGCCCGCGACGCCGGTACCACCGTCTTCGTCTCGCTGCTCAGCGGATTCCAGGTGCTGTTGTCCCGCTACACCGGACGGACCGACCTCGCCGTCGGCACGGTGTCGTCGGCGCGTAGCCGCTCAGAACTGCGCGACCTGGTCGGTTACGGCATCGACAACCTGGTGCTGCGGGGACGGTGGGAGGGCGACCCGACGTTCGCCGCCCTGTTGGAGCAGAACCGGACCACGGTGCTGGACGCGTTCGACCACGCGGACGCGCCGTTCGCCGTGCTGGTCGACGAGCTGGAACCGGAGCGCGACCTCTCCCGTACCCCCCTCTACCAGGTCGCGTTCACCCTCCAGAGCGACCCGCCGAGCACCACCTGGCCCGGCGGTCTGAGCGTGGAACCGGTGGAGTTGCCGCTGCACTCGGCCAAGGTGGACCTCACCCTGCACGTGGTCGAGGGCGTCGACGGCGGACTGCGCGGCCGGTTGGAGTACGCCACCGCCCTGTTCGACACCGCCACCGTCGAGCGGATGGCCGAGCACCTGGTGCGACTGTACGAGCAGGTGGCGGCGGAGCCGACCGCCCGCCTGTCCGACCTGAGCCTGCTCGGCGAGGCCGAGCAGGCCATGGTGACCCGGGGCCCGCTCACCGCCGACCCGGTCACCGGGACCGTGCACGGGCGGTTCGAACAACTCGTGGCCGCCCGACCCGACGCCGTGGCGCTGACGGTCGGCGACACCACCCGTACCTACGCCGAGCTGAACGCCGCCGCCAACCGGCTCGCGCACTGGCTGGTCGCCCAGGGCGCCGGCCCGGAGCGGCTGGTCGGTGTCCACCTCGACCACGACGTCGAGTTGGTGCCAGCCCTGCTCGGCGTGCTCAAGTCCGGCGCGGCGTACCTGCCGCTGGACCCGACCTCACCGGACGACCGGCTCGACTTCATGATCAACGACGCGGGTGCGGAGATCGTGCTGACCACCGTCGGCGCGCGGGACCGGTTCGCCGACTTCGACGGCACCGTGGTGCTGCTGGACGACCCCGCGTTCGTCGCCGAGCTGACCGCCCAGCCGACCAGCGACCCTGCCGTGCCGATGGACGTGGACAACCTCTGCTACGTCATCTACACCTCGGGTTCCACCGGCCGCCCGAAGGGCGTCGCGGTGGCGCACCGGCAGGTGCTGCGCCTGTTCACGGTGACCGCCGAGGACTACCGGTTCGGTCCGGACGACGTGTTCGTGCTGCTGCACTCGTACGCCTTCGACTTCTCCGTCTGGGAGATCTGGGGCTGCCTGTTGCACGGTGGTCGGCTGCTGGTGCTGCCGCGTGCGGTGATCCGGTCGCCGGAGGAACTGCTCGACCAGCTGGTCGAGCACCGGGTCACGGTGCTCAGTCAGACGCCCTCGGCGTTCCGCGCCCTGGTCTGCCTGGCGGCCGACGGCGACCCCCGGGTGGACCGGCTCGACCTGCGGGTGGTGACCTTCGGCGGCGAGCAGCTGGACTACGCCGAACTGACGCCCTGGGTGGCCCGCCGTGGGCTGGACGCACCCCAGCTGATCAACATGTACGGGATCACCGAGACCACCGTGCACACCACCCACCACCGCGTCGTCGACGCCGAGGTGGGCGGCACGGCCAACCCGATCGGCGCGCCGCTGTCCGACCTCTGCGTATACCTGCTCGACGCGCAGGGCCAGCCGGTTCCGATCGGGGTGCCGGGCGAGATCTACGTGGGTGGACCCGGGGTGGCGCGTGGCTATCTCGGCCGCCCCGAGCTGACCGCGCAGCGGTTCGTCCCGGACCCGTGGGGTGCGCCCGGATCCCGGCTGTACCGCAGTGGCGACCTCGCCCGGCGCAACGCGGACGGCGGGCTGGAGTTCCTCGGCCGGATCGACCACCAGGTCAAGATCCGTGGTTACCGGGTCGAGCTGGGTGAGATCGAGGCGGCGCTGACCGCGCTGCCGGGTGTCCGGGACGCGGTGGTGGTGCTGCACGAGCAGGGGCCGGGCGACCAGCGTCTGATCGCGTACCTGGTGGCCGGTGAGGACCCGGCGCTCCTGCGTCCCTCGCAGGTTCGGGCGGCGCTGGGCCGGACCCTGCCCGACTACATGATCCCCACCGCGTTCGTGCCGCTGGTCCGGATCCCGCTGACCAACAACGGCAAGCTCGACCGCGCCGCGCTGCCCTCCCCGGACCGGACGGTGGCTCCCGTCGAGCGGCCGTACGTGGCCCCGCGCACCATCGTGGAGCAGCAGCTCGCCGACGTCTGGGCCACCACCCTCGGGCTGGACCGGGTCGGTGTGCACGACGGCTTCTTCGACCTCGGCGGCGACTCCATCCGCGCGGTGGCGCTGGCCGGCGCGCTGCGCGACGCGCACCTCGACGTGGAGGTCCGGGACATCTTCGAGCGGCGTACCGTCGCCGAGCTGGCCGAACTGATCACCGCGCGCCCGGCCGCCGAGCCGGAGCCGACCGTCGCCCCGTTCGAGCTGATCAGCGCCGCCGACCGGGCCGCGTTGCCCGCCGACCTCGTGGACGCCTACCCGTGCACCCAGGGGCAGCTCGGCATGCTCGTCGAACTGCTCGCCGACACCGAGCAGAACCACTACCACAACGTGACCAGCTACCGGGTGCGCGATGCGGGAGAGTTCTCCCTGGAGGCGCTGCGCGCCGCCGCGGCGCTGTTGGTGCAACGCCACGAGGTGCTGCGGACCTCCTTCGACCTGACCAGCTACTCGGTGCCGATGCAGCTGGTGCACGCCACCGCCGAGCTGACCGTCACCCATGACCACAGCCACGCCGTCGACCAGGCCGAACTGGACCGGGAACTGCGCGACTTCATTGCCGTGGAGCGCACCCGTCTGTTCGACCTGGACCGGCCGTCGCTGCTGCGGCTGCACGCCCGGACCTGCTCCGACGGTAGCTGGTGGCTCACCCTGACCGAGTGCCACCCGATCCTGGACGGGTGGAGCTACCACTCCCTGATCATGGAGCTGGTCCGCGAGTACCACCGGATCCGCGCCGGCGAGCAGCCCACGCCGCAGCCGGTCCCGTCGGTCCGGTTCGCCGACGCCGTGGCCGCCGAACAGCGGTCGGTCACCGGTGACCTGGACCGCGAGTTCTGGCGTCGCGCCCTGGTCGGGCGGACCCGGCACGAGCTGCCGGTCGGCTGGGCCGATCCGGCAGCCCCGGAGGGGGCCAAGCACGAGCACTGGGTGCCGCTCCAGGACCTCGAATCGGCGCTGCGCGACCTCGCCCGGCGTCTCGGCGTGCCCTACAAGTCGGTCATGTTGGCGGCGCACCTGAAGGTGATGAGCCAGCTCACCGAGGCCGGCCGCTTCTACACCGGTCTGGTCTGCAACATCCGGCCCGAGGTGGCCGGTGCCGACCGGGTGTACGGCATGCACCTCAACACCGTTCCGATCGGTTACGACGGCGCACCCGCCACCTGGGAGGAGCTGATCCGGCGGACCTTCGAGGCCGAGGTGGAGCTGTGGCCGCACCGCCGCTACCCGCTGTCCACCCTGCAACGTGAGATCGGGCAGGACGCCCGGCTGCTCGACGTGCGGTTCAGCTACCACGACTTCCACCAGATCGACACCGCAGACATCGACTACGCCGAATCCATCGACGACAGCCCGACCGAGTTCCCGCTGGGTGTGTTCAGCCGGCTCGGTTTCCTGACCCTCCAGGCCAGCCGACGTCACGTCAGCCACGACGCCCTGCTCCGGTTGGGGGGGATGTATCGGGTGGTGTTGGAGGCGATGGTGGCGGATCCGGGTGGGGATGCGCGGGTGGTGTGTTTGCCGGCGGGTGAGGTGTCGGTGGTGTTGGGGGATGTGGGTGTGGGGGAGTTGGTGTCGTGGTCGGTGTTGGAGGGGTTTGAGCGTCAGGTTGTGGCGGTGCCGTCGGGTGAGGCGGTTAATGGGGTTGGGTTTGCGGAGTTGGATTCGCGGGCGGTGGGTTTTGCTCGTGGGTTGGTGTCGCGGGGTGTGGGTCGTGGCGCTGTGGTGGGGGTGTTGCTGGATCGGGGTGTTGATCTGGTGGCGGCGATGGTGGGGGTGTGGAAGGCGGGGGCGGCGTTTGTGCCGTTGGATCCGGCGTTTCCGGTGGGTCGGGTCGAGTCGATGTTGGCGGATGCGGGTGTGTCGTGTGTGGTGACGTCGGCTCGGTATGTGGATCGGTTTGCTGCTGCTGGGGTTGGGGTTCTGGCGGTGGAGGAGGTGGCCGGTTCGGATCCGGTGGGTTCGGTGGTGTTGCCGGGTGTGGTGGATCTTGATGATGTGGCTTATGTGATTTTCACGTCGGGTTCGACGGGTCGGCCGAAGGGTGTG
The DNA here is from genome assembly GCF_049844495.1 of Micromonospora sp. DT48. Classification (NCBI taxonomy): domain Bacteria; kingdom Bacillati; phylum Actinomycetota; class Actinomycetes; order Micromonosporales; family Micromonosporaceae; genus Micromonospora; species Micromonospora sp. DT48. The sequence continues at coordinate 5,717 of NZ_JBNCLE010000018.1, read as the reverse complement.
CAGGTCACGCATCGGGGTTTGGCGAATCATGTGGCGTGGGCTGCGGGTGAGTTGGCTGGTCGTGGTTCGGCTGGTTGTGCTGTTTTCTCGTCGGTGGCTTTTGATTTGCAGGTGCCGAATGTGTGGGCGCCGTTGGTGGTGGGCCAGCGTGTGTTCATGGTGGATCAGGATGTGGATCTGGCGGAGTTGGGGGCTGTGCTGGATGGGGCTGGTCCGTTTAGTTTCTTGAAGTTGACGCCGGGTCATTTGGAGATTTTGGGTCGGCAGTTGTCGGATGACCGGTTGGCGGGTTTGGCGCCGGTGGTGGTGGTTGCTGGTGAGGGTTTGCCGGCGGCGGTGGCGAATCGTTGGCTGGGTTTGTTGGGGCCGGGGAATCTGATTAATGAGTACGGGCCGACGGAGGCGTCGGTGGGTACGTGTGTTTTTCCGGTTCGGGTTGAGCAGACGTTGCCGGTGGTGCCGATCGGTCGGGCGTTGCCGGGTGTGCGGATGTATGTGTTGGACGCGTGGATGCAGCCGGTGCCGGTGGGGGTGACCGGTGAGTTGTATGTGGGTGGTGTCGGTGTCGCGCGGGGGTATGCGGGTCAGCCGGGGTTGACGGCGGATCGGTTTGTGCCGGATCCGTTCGGTGAGCCGGGGTCGAGGTTGTATCGGACGGGGGATCTGACGCGTCGGTTGCCCGATGGTGTGGTGGAGTTCGTGGGTCGGGTGGACCACCAGGTGAAGGTGCGTGGTTACCGGATCGAGTTGGGTGAGATCGAGTCGGTGTTGACCGCGGTGGCCGGGGTGCGTGACGCGGTGGCGGTGGTGCATTCCGGTGTGGTGGGTGAGGCGCGGCTGGTCGGTTTCTATGTTCCGGAGGGTCCGGACGTGGGGCTGGTGCAGCGGGTGCGTCAGGAGTGTGCGGATCGGTTGCCGGAGTACATGATTCCGGCTGATCTGGTCGCGGTGGAGTCGATTCCGTTGAACGCGAACGGGAAGGTCGATCGGGCCGCGTTGCTGGAATCGGTGACCGTCACCGAGCGGGTGCACGTCGCTCCGCGTACGGATCTGGAAGCGCAACTGGCCGATATCTGGGCCCGGGTACTCAAACTCGACACCGTCAGCGTCCTGGACAACTTCTTCGACCTCGGCGGTCACTCGATCAGCGCCATCGCGCTGGTCGGCGCACTACGCACCGCCGGCTTCCCCGCGTCGGTCCGGGACGTCTTCGTGCACCGCACCGTGGCCGCGCTCGCCACGCACATCCAGGCGACGCAGGCCGCCGTCGAACCGCGATTCGAGCCGGTGGCTCCGTTCACGCAGCTCGACGAGGCAGACCGGGCCGCCCTGCCGACCGGCCTCGACGACGCCTACCCGATCGGCCAGGTGCAACTCGGCATGCTGGTGCAGATGCTGGCCGACACCGACCGGCACACCTACCACAACGTGTCGGCCTTCCCGATCCACGACGACCAGCCCTTCGTCCCCGACGCGCTGCGCCGTGCGGTGCAGACCGTCGTGGACCGGCACGAGATCCTGCGCACCTCCTTCGCCCTGGACGGCTACTCGGTGCCCCTGCAACTCGTGCACTCCGAGGTCCCGATCGAGGTGGCCGTGCTCGACCTGCGGGGCACGGACGCCGAGGAGGGACTCCGCGCCTACATGGCCGCCGAACGGGCCGCCCCGTTCGCGCCGGAGGAGTTCCCCCAGATCCGGGTCGCCGGCGCGATCGGCGAGGGCAACGCCTGGTGGTTCGTGCTGACCATGTCGCACGGCATCCTCGAAGGCTGGAGCCACCACTCCCTGCTGATGGAGATTCTGGACAACTACCGGCGGCTGCGGGACACCGGTTCACCCGTGCCCTTCGACGCGCTGCCGGTCCGCTACGCCGACTTCGTCGCCGCCGAACTGGCCTCCCTCGCCTCCGCCGAGGACGAGGCGTACTGGCGTGGCGTGGTCGAGTACCCGCGCTTCACCCTGCCGAGCGGCTGGGGAGCGCCGGAGAGCGACCCCGAGTTCCAGTGCGGCACCCGGGTGCCGCTGCACGACCTGCTCGACGGGCTCAAGAACCTGGCCAGCCGTACCGGCACGTCGCTGAAGAGCGTGCTGCTGGCGGCGCACCTGAAGGTGATGAGCCAGCTCACCGACCAGGACGTCTTCACCAGCGGCCTGGTGTGTCACGGCCGGCCCGAGGTGGCCGGCGCCGACCGGGTGTACGGCATGCACCTGAACACGCTGCCGTTCGTGCACCGGGGTTCCGCCGCCACCTGGGAGGAGTTGATCCGGCAGACCTTCGAGGCCGAGTTGGAGTTGTGGCCGCACCGGCACTACCCGCTGCCGGCGGTGCAGCGGTTCACCAATGGCGAGCGGCCCATCGAGATCCTGTTCAACTTCCTCGACTTCGCCCAGGTCGACACCGACCGGGTCGGCTTCGACGACGCCATCTACGAGGCGTCCAGCGAGTTCGACCTGCACGTCTCCACCCTCGACGGAACGCTGAGCATCCTCAGCCGTCCGCACGTCGTCAGCTACTCCAACGTCCTGCGGTTGGGGGGGATGTATCGGGTGGTGTTGGAGGCGATGGTGGCGGATCCGGGTGGGGATGCGCGGGTGGTGTGTTTGCCGGCGGGTGAGGTGTCGGTGGTGTTGGGGGATGTGGGTGTGGGGGAGTTGGTGTCGTGGTCGGTGTTGGAGGGGTTTGAGCGTCAGGTTGTGGCGGTGCCGTCGGGTGAGGCGGTTAATGGGGTTGGGTTTGCGGAGTTGGATTCGCGGGCGGTGGGTTTTGCTCGTGGGTTGGTGTCGCGGGGTGTGGGTCGTGGCGCTGTGGTGGGGGTGTTGCTGGATCGGGGTGTTGATCTGGTGGCGGCGATGGTGGGGGTGTGGAAGGCGGGGGCGGCGTTTGTGCCGTTGGATCCGGCGTTTCCGGTGGGTCGGGTCGAGTCGATGTTGGCGGATGCGGGTGTGTCGTGTGTGGTGACGTCGGCTCGGTATGTGGATCGGTTTGCTGCTGCTGGGGTTGGGGTTCTGGCGGTGGAGGAGGTGGCCGGTTCGGATCCGGTGGGTTCGGTGGTGTTGCCGGGTGTGGTGGATCTTGATGATGTGGCTTATGTGATTTTCACGTCGGGTTCGACGGGTCGGCCGAAGGGTGTGCAGGTCACGCATCGGGGTTTGGCGAATCATGTGGCGTGGGCTGCGGGTGAGTTGGCTGGTCGTGGTTCGGCTGGTTGTGCTGTTTTCTCGTCGGTGGCTTTTGATTTGCAGGTGCCGAATGTGTGGGCGCCGTTGGTGGTGGGCCAGCGTGTGTTCATGGTGGATCAGGATGTGGATCTGGCGGAGTTGGGGGCTGTGCTGGATGGGGCTGGTCCGTTTAGTTTCTTGAAGTTGACGCCGGGTCATTTGGAGATTTTGGGTCGGCAGTTGTCGGATGACCGGTTGGCGGGTTTGGCGCCGGTGGTGGTGGTTGCTGGTGAGGGTTTGCCGGCGGCGGTGGCGAATCGTTGGCTGGGTTTGTTGGGGCCGGGGAATCTGATTAATGAGTACGGGCCGACGGAGGCGTCGGTGGGTACGTGTGTTTTTCCGGTTCGGGTTGAGCAGACGTTGCCGGTGGTGCCGATCGGTCGGGCGTTGCCGGGTGTGCGGATGTATGTGTTGGACGCGTGGATGCAGCCGGTGCCGGTGGGGGTGACCGGTGAGTTGTATGTGGGTGGTGTCGGTGTCGCGCGGGGGTATGCGGGTCAGCCGGGGTTGACGGCGGATCGGTTTGTGCCGGATCCGTTCGGTGAGCCGGGGTCGAGGTTGTATCGGACGGGGGATCTGACGCGTCGGTTGCCCGATGGTGTGGTGGAGTTCGTGGGTCGGGTGGACCACCAGGTGAAGGTGCGTGGTTACCGGATCGAGTTGGGTGAGATCGAGTCGGTGTTGACCGCGGTGGCCGGGGTGCGTGACGCGGTGGCGGTGGTGCATTCCGGTGTGGTGGGTGAGGCGCGGCTGGTCGGTTTCTATGTTCCGGAGGGTCCGGACGTGGGGCTGGTGCAGCGGGTGCGTCAGGAGTGTGCGGATCGGTTGCCGGAGTACATGATTCCGGCTGATCTGGTCGCGGTGGAGTCGATTCCGTTGAACGCGAACGGGAAGGTCGATCGGGCCGCGTTGCTGGAATCGGTGACCGTCACCGAGCGGGTGCACGTCGCTCCGCGTACGGATCTGGAAGCGCAACTGGCCGATATCTGGGCCCGGGTACTCAAACTCGACACCGTCAGCGTCCTGGACAACTTCTTCGACCTCGGCGGCGATTCACTACGGGCGGTGGCGCTGGTCGGCGCGCTGCGGACGGCCGGGTTCGGCGTCGGCGTACGCGACGTCTTCGTGCACCGCACCGTCGCGGCGCTCGCCGGGCATCTCGAGGCCAAGCAGACGGCGACCCCCGAGCCGCAGTTCCAGCCGGTGGCCCGCTTCGCGCAACTCGACGAGGCAGACCGGGCCGCCCTGCCGACCGGCCTCGACGACGCCTACCCGATCGCCCAGGTGCAACTCGGCATGCTGGTGCAGATGCAGAAGGAGTCGCAGCGGTCCCTCTACCACATCGTCCGGTGCTTCCGGGTGCACAGCCGCCAGCCCTTCGCCGCAGACGCCCTGACCGCGGCGGTGCGGGACATCGTCGCCCGGCACGAGACCCTGCGCACCTCCTTCGCCCTGGACGGCTACTCGGTGCCCCTGCAACTCGTGCACTCCGAGGTCCCGGTCGACGTCCGGGTCCTGCGGCTGGACCCGGAGCGGGCCGAGGCGCAACTGCGTGAGCACGTCGAGGCCGAGCGCGCGCGGCCGTTCGACCCCGAGCACCCCGCTCCGCTGCTGCGGATCAGCGCCCACGTCGACACGGACGGTGGTTGGTGGCTCACTCTGGCGATCAGCCACCTGGTGACCGGTGGCTGGGACCTGAACGCGCTCCTGGCCGAGCTGCGCAGCTGCTATGAGCGGCGCTGCGTCGGCATGGCACCTGAGGCGTCGGAGCCGATCGCGGTCCGCTACGCCGACTTCGTCGCCGGTGAGCGTGCGGCGGTGGACTCCGACGCCGATCAGGCGTACTGGCGCAAAATCACTTCCGAGTACGTGAAGTTCACCCCGCCGTCCGGTTGGGGAGAGCCGGACGCGGCGCACGGCGCGGTCCTTCGACACCGGATCAGCTACCAGGACCTCGACCCGCGCATCCGGGCCCTCGCCTCGGCCTGCGAGGTGTCGCCGAAGGCGGTCCTGCACGCGGCGCACCTGAAGGTGATGAGCCAGCTCACCGACGAGCGGCGATTCCACACCGGGCTGGTGTGTGACGCGCGGCCGGAGGTGCGTGGTGCCGAGCGGGTGCACGGCATGTACATCAACATCCTGCCGTTCGGCTACGAGCGGGGTGCGCGTACCTGGCGGGAACTGGTGCGCGCGGTCTTCGACCGCGAGGCGGAGCTGTGGCCGCACCGCCGCTACCCGCTGCCCGCGGTGCACCGGCTGACCGGTGAGGACCAGCACCCGATCGACGTCGTCTTCGACTACACCGAGTTCCGGCGCGCCAACACCGACAGTGAGGAGCAGGTCGGCTTCGAGGCCGTCGCCGGTGAGGGCGGCACCGAGTTCCTCCTCCAGGTCACCGCGGCCAGCGGCTTCCTCGACCTCGTCGCGGATGCGCGGGTGTTTGGTGGTGGTGGGTTGTCGCGGTTGGCGGGGATGTTCCGGTTGGTGTTGGAGGCGAT
>NZ_JBNCLE010000017.1:128524-157943 GCF_049844495.1 Micromonospora sp. DT48 | reverse complement strand
CAACCGCCTCCACATAGGCCAATCACCCAGCATCATCCCAGCTCACTGGCTTGCCGAGCGAGAACGCAACGGCCCTGGCCTCTGTAGCCCGGTCAGGGATGCCCCGTGCCGTCTGCGAGGCCTTGCAACTCTTCGACCTTGCGCTCCACATCCTGCCGTGAGTACGAGCCGAGCGCCGAGAGAGGCACGGCGTCGACGTCGCTACCAAGATGTAGGACAGGAGCATAGAGCGGCATGCCTGCCCGAACGCCGACCTGCATGCAGTCGACCGACTGGAGCGAGTTCCACGGAATGACCCGGTCCCGGCTGTCGAAGCTGCGGACACGGACACCCGCTGCGTCGACCACCACGCCGAGGCGAAGAGCGCGCCATACCCCCGCCATGCCGCTCGCTACGAGCAGGGATCCCAGCACGATGCCGAACCAGTCGCTTTCGGCCACCACGTCCCCCGCGGTGAAGTACGTAACGCCCAACAGGGCCCACGCGGCGGAGAGCACGACCAGGACCGTGATCTGCAGGCGTGGCCTGACGACGATCGGCCTCATAGCGGGATGCTACGGCGTACTTGTCCCATCAGCGGCCGAGCCCAGACCTACTGCAGCATCGAGCCGTCGGGCCAACCAACCGCGATCAAGGCCGCCACGCACGGATCTGCCGCAGTCCGGGCGCAAGCCTGTACATCGCCGAACGGAGGAGGCGAGGCCATCGACCGTGGGTCAGACTCGATGTGTGACGGCTGCCAGCAATCGCGACCGTGTCTTTGAAGCACTTCGGTTCAGCTCCGGGCCGCTGGACGATGACCAGTTGTCACAGCGTACGGGTGTCCGGCCGCGGCAGCAGGTCAACCAGATCTGCCGCGCGTTGCAGTTGGCCGGAGCTGTGCGGCGGTGGGAAGGCCCGGATGGGAAGATCGTCAACGAACTCGTCGAGCGGCCGAGCGGGGTCCTGGCTGGCGAGGATCCGAGAACACCGCGTAGCGGGCGGCTTTCTCCGGCTGCCGTTGTTCGGACGCTCGAAGATCACTTGCCTCCCGGGCACTCTGCGGAGCAGCGACACGCCGAGCGGGTCATGCTTGATCTGCTGGGCCGTGACCTGGCCATAACGCTGGAGCCGGCGAAGATCGCGGTGCCGTCGGGAGTTCGGATCGAGGTCGACGGCTGCGACAGCGGCCGGACGGTTCTCGTGGAGTGCTGGGCCCATCAGGGTCCACCGAAGTCGGCGCAGCGTCACAAGGTACTGGCCGACGCGTTGAAGCTGACATGGATCGCAAGCACGATGGACCCGCGGCCCCGCCTGGTGCTCTGCATGAGTGACCCGGCCGCAGCGAGGCCGTTTCAGCCAGCGGCGCGTACCTGGGCCGCACAGGCGCTACTGGATCTCGCGATTACCGTCCATGTGGTCGAGATTCCTGACGACATCCGCCAGAAAGTCCGCGCAGCTCAGGAACGCCAATACCGGTAGCCGACGACGCCGGACCGATGCCATTCACAAGGGACTGGCTCCGGCGAGCGCGTCCGCCTTGTCAGAATCCGGTAGCCGCTTGGGGCCCGTGCCGCGTGCCGCTGTCTGCCCGCTGACGCAGCAACGTCACGCCTTACCTGCCAGCCCCGCACGTCACCTCCGGGCTGGTGAACGAGTATTGGATCTCCGCCGGCTGTGCGGCGGGATCTGTCGCCCTGGCCCGGTGGACTGGCTGCCCGGTGTGGCGACGGTGGGCCGGCACGCGTCGTCTGGTGTGCCAGGATCCTGCTGTGGTCCTGATCGAGATCGTGGTGGGTGACATCACAACCGAGGACGTGGACGCCATCGTCACGGCCGCGAACGAGTCACTGCTCGGCGGCGGCGGTGTGGACGGCGCGGTCCACCGCGCTGCCGGGCCTCGCCTGGCACAGGCCGGGGGCGCGATCGGCCCCTGCGAGCCGGGCGACGCGATGGCTACCCCGGCGTTCGACCTCGACCCACCGGTGCGGCACATCATCCACGCTGTCGGGCCGATCTGGGAAGGCGGCGACCACGGTGAAGCCGACGTCCTGGCCTCCTGCTACCGCAGGAGCCTGCAGGTCGCCGACGAACTCGACGCCCGCAGCATCGCCTTCCCGGCAATCGCCACCGGCGTGTACGGCTTCCCCGCCGACCAAGCCGCCCGGATCGCCGTAGCAACCATCAGATCCACTCCGACAAACGTCCAACGGGTACGACTCGTCGCCTTCGACGAAGACACCCGCAAGCACTTACAAGCCGCAGTGACAGCCACTGGCTGACCCATCCGGATTTGCCGCCGCGAGGTTACCGCTGCGTGGGGACCTGGGCCAGGGGCAAGTTAGCCCCCGGTCGGTGACCTAACACCGGCGCTGCCACCGTTTAGGTACGCGGGGGACGCTCCTCTACTCGCGGGGCAGGCGATTACCGTCCGCCGGTCTGCACGGAGGCTGTCGCGGCGGCAACGCTCTCGGCGACTGCGTGGGGTAGTGGTGCCTGACGTGCGAGTTGTGCGGCGAGGGTGCCGAGGAAGGCGTCGCCCGCTCCGCTGGTGTTGGCGGCGTTGACGTGTTGCGCGGGTACGAGCGCGGTGTGATCGGGGCTGCTATAGGCGGCGCCGTGAGCACCGGCGGTCACTACGGCTACTCGTGGCCCGAGTTTACGCAGTTCTTCGGCAGCGACTGAGGGATCGGCGTGATGACGGCCCAGGATCGTCGCCGCTTCGGCCTCGTTTGAGACAAACAGGTCGAGCGGGGCCAGCGCGGTCGGCCCGAGCGTGGGATGAGGCACGAGGTTGCCGACGAGCGTCTGGGCGCGGTGATGCCGGACGACGGCATCGACGGCGTCCGGCTGGAGATCGAGTTGGGTCACCACGATCGGTGCCTGTAATTGCTGGAGTCCACGGTGTATGTGTTCGCCGGTGAGTTCGGTTTCCGGGTGGCGGGCGAGGACGATGTAATTCTCTCCGTCGGGGGTGACTTCGATGATCGCGACACCGGTCGACGCGGCGGGTACGAGCTGGAAGAAGGACACGTCGACGGCCGCGTCGGTGAGTGTGCGGTGCAGAAAGGTGCCCCACGGGTCGTCACCGGCGGCGCTGATCAGGCTGGTGTGGACACCGGCCTTGCGGGCGGCCAGGGCTTGGTTGAGGCTCTTGCCTCCGGCCGTGGTCGTGGCGGGTGCCGAGGCGAACATCGTCCGGCCGGCAACGGGCCGTTGAGGAACCCGAACGGTAATGTCGATGTTGGCGCGGCCAATAAAGGCGACCTGGGGCGGCGGCTGCGGCCGGCGGGTCTGCCCGGGTGGTTGATCCTTCATCCGGTGGTGGCCAGCTGGTCGAGGAATTGACGCACGTCCGGCTGGCGGGAGAAGGGCTCGAGGTGCCGGGCCAGGGTGGTGACGTTGCGGCGGACCCGAGCAGAGCCGGTCGTGGTCGCCATGGACAACGCCTCAGCAGCAACCGTCGCGGCCTGGTCGGGCTGCGAGGCTGCCAGGTACGCGTGTGCGGTGCGGGAAAGGTACACGCCACGTTCGCGGCGGTAGCGGTCTGGCCACTCGTTGACTGCGGCGGTGAAGCTGTCGACAGCCCGCCGCGGTTGTTTGAGGCGCAGCCATCCCTCGCCTTCCTGCGCAGCCAGGTATGGCCTGGTGCAGAAGGAGCCAAGCGCGCTGGTATCCCCGGCCGGCGAGGCGGCCGCTACGAGCTGGTGGGCGTGCTCGATCGCGGCCTGGAAGGCGTGAGCGTCTTGCTCGATCGCGTTGCCGTGTCCCTCCTGTACGGCGGCGAAGGCCTGCACGAGCGGAGGCGCGTCCGGCAGCCGGGATGCCGCGCGGCCCAGCCCAACGACGCGGTCCTCGTCGCCGGTCCCCACCATCCGCTGCGCCTTGCGGGCCAGCACGTACGCCGAGAACTCCTGGTCCTCGGCTTCCTGCGCCATGCTTCCCGCACGGTCCAGCCAGCGGTCGCCCGCGGCCCGGTCCCCGAGATCATCGCTGAGCCAGCCCGCGAACTCGCTCCAGCGTGCCTCCGTGCTGAGAAGACGGCCACGAAGTGACCCGCGTGCCTGCCGGCGCAGGGCGGCTATCAGCGCAATCTGCTGCTCAACGGTCGACAGGATAGTCAGACCACCGAGCCGGTCGTCTGCCTGCACCAGCAGCGCGCGGAGTTCGGCGAAGTGATCCACGACAGCCGGGTCCACCGCCCGCATGCCAGATGCAGTCACGGCCGGCAGTGTGGCGAGGCCGGCGGCGAGTTCCAGCACGGCCCGTCGACTTACCCGCCATGACTTCGCCTGCCCGTCGGACACGACCGCAAGCGTAACCGCGTCGCCCTCGCGCAAGTCCTCCTTGCGGGCCACCACGACATCGGCGACCTCAGACGGTGCCGCTGGCAGGCCACTCGGAGCATCGGCCGCCGAACCTTCAGTTGCCGTTTCTCGCAGCGGCCTGCCTGCCACGAAAGTCGCGACCCCAGCAACACCAGCCGACGCCGGCTGATCCTCAACTTCGCCCCACCGGGCACGTTGTGCCGCTTCGGCCTTCTCGCGATCAAGCTGCTGCCTGAGGCCTCGGTACTCGTCATAGCCCGAAAGCAGCTCTCCACCAGCTGCCAGAGCCGCTTCACAGCGCTGCCAGAAGACCCGGTCCGGGCACTGCCGCCCGCCCTCCACCCCCGCAATCGTGGTTCGGGAAACCGGCACCCGCCGAGCCAACTCCAACTGCGTCAGCCCTCGCGCGTGACGCCATGCGGCAAGCCTCGCACCCAGTGCGCGTTTCGCCCCAGCTAACCGCTGCGGGTCGATCATGAAGCCCGCCCCTCCACAGCCCAGTACGGCAACGACAGCCCATTGACGCTAAGCGACGTCACCGTAACGGACCATCAGCGTAACCAGCCAGCGGCACGCAAAGACCTCTCACTCCATACCTGTCGACACCAAGAAGCCGCAGACTGGGAACTGAAACGGGCTCGGACTGGCCCGAACCCGGCAGGACCTACCCGGACCCAAGGGATGCTCGTCGCACGAGCACCATCCGAGCAACCAACCCACCACAAGGGACGAAACAGGAAAGGGGCCTGACTGCCGTTCCGGCAGGTCAGACCCCTTATGATCTTGCGCGCCCGAAGGGACTCGAACCCCTAACCTTCTGATCCGTAGTCAGATGCTCTATCCGTTGAGCTACGGGCGCTGGTGCTCGGCCAGCATACACACCCGGCCTTCGCGCGGAGACTCCGGGATTCGAACCCGGGAGGGGCTTTAAGACCCCAACCGCATTAGCAGTGCGGCGCCATAGACCAGACTAGGCGAAGTCTCCCCGGTGGTCCGCAGACCACCGCGCCCGAGAATACAGGCCCGGCCCGGCCGGGAGCAAAGCGACTACCGGAACGAGCCGTACGCAGGGTGCCAGAACGTCTCCCGCTGTACGTTGCTGTGATCAGGACTACGCTCCATCGACATGCAGGAGCAGTCGCCCAGCGAGCAGAACCGCCGTGAGCCTGCTGAGGGAGCCCGTCGACGCTCCCCGGAGGCGACCTTCACGCCGCCTCCGGCGCCGGAACCGGCACCTCGGGAGGAGCAGGAGAAATCCCGTCCTCGGCGGGCGAAGGCGGCACCGAGGGTGCTCTTTCAGCCGCCGCCAGTGCCGGAGCAGCCGCTACCGCGCCAGCCGAGCTCGACTGCGTCCGGGCCGCCGACCACGCCGGTGCAGCCCTTCGCCGCTGGCGCGGAGTCGGCGGCGACCGGCCGGGGCGACGGCACCCCGTCACCGACCGCCGGAAAGGCAGCGGGCGCGACGTCGGCCGTCGGGAGGGCTGCCGCCGCGCCGTCGGCCGGTGAGAAGGCTGCTTCGGTGCCTGCGTCGCGTCGCCGTGGTCAGACTGACCGGTCGGCGGCAGCGGATGCCGCCGGGGCGAGGCAGACCCCAGAACAGCCGCTCGGGGGGACAACTGGAGCGGATGCGGCTCAGGCTGGCACTCGACCTCGGCCAGCCCGCAAGAGGACCACCCCGAGCAAGGCGCTACCGACAACGACCGAATCATCCGGTTCCAGCGCCGAGCCTCCCGATTCCGACCCGGTGCCGGTCAGCGAGAGCGCTGACAACGCAGCCGCCGAGGCCGGGAAGGCTCCGGCGCGGAAGGCGGCGAAAGCAACGGCGCGGAAGAGGGTTCGGGCAGGCGACGAGCGGGCGGCCGAGTCGGCCACCGTAGAGAAGCCGAGGAAGACCGCCCGGCGGGCGGGCCCCGCCACCGCCCCGGCCGCAGGTACTGCCGTGACCTCAAGCACAGGGACCGCCGCGTTCCCAAGCGCAGACACCGGCACGGCACCAAGCGCTGGCACCGCCACAGCCCCAGACACAGGTACCGGCACGGCCTCGGGCGTGGTTGGGGCGACGAGCGACACAGCGCCAACCGTCACCGAGCCGACGCCGTCGTCTTCTGAGCCAGCACCGATCAAGGCGGCCCGGAAGGCCACGAAGAGGACCGCCCGGAAGGCGACCAGGACCGCCGGGGCAACAAGCGCCGCCCCCACAGCCGACGACGCAACGAGCGCGACCACCACAAGCAAGACGACCAGGAGCGAAATCGCCACGGGCGGGAAGACCACGGGCGCGGCGACCGACGAGGCCGGACCCGGGGCCGCGACTGAGGCCGACCGTGGCACCGGGCGGGACCTTTCGGGGCGTACGCCGGAATCGGAGCTGCGGATGCTCGGCGCGCGGGTGCTCGACCACCCGGGCTTCGCCCCGGAGTTGTTGGCGCTGAGCGCTGTGGAGGCCCTCGGGCCCGGCGCGGCCGAATGGGCGCGGCGGCTGCGGGAGTCGTATCCGGGAGCGGGCGCGCACGGGTTGGCTCGGCTGGCTACTCGGCGCTTCGTTCGGCAGGCCGGGGTCGGTGGGGCGACCGCCGCACTGACGGGGGTTTTCGCGCCGGTGGTCGAACTGGCGGCGGTGCTCTGGTCGCAGGCGAACCTGGCGCTGCACCTGGCGGCGGCGTACGACCATGATCCGACGCACCCGGACCGGGCGGTGGAGTTGCTGGCGCTGACCCAGGTGCACCCGGATCTCGTCAGCGCGCGGTCGGCGCTGGCGGCGGCGCGGGCGGCCGAGGGCCCGGAGACGGAGCCCGGCCCTCGGGCGGTCGAGGCGGCCTGGCGGCTGGCGGCACCGCTGGCCGCGCAGGCGGGCGGTTGGTTGGCGCTACGGCTGGCGTCCCGGCTGCTGCCGGGTTCGGCGGCGTTGGTCGCGTTGGCGGGCAACTCGGCGGGGGCCGAACGTCTGGCTGCCCGGGCCATCGCCCTTTACCGCCCACCGCACGGCACCGGCGGTCAGAGCCAGGAGAACCATTCCCGGGGCAGCAGGGCGTAGCCGACGAAGGCGACGATGTCGAGCAGGGCGTGGGCCACGATCAGTGGCATCACCCGGCGGGTACGCAGGTAGAAGAGGCTGAACACCACCCCCATCACCGCGTTGCCGATGAACGCCCCGAACCCTTGGTAGAGGTGGTACGAGGCGCGCAGCAACCCGCTCGTCGCGATGATCGCGCCGACCCGCCACTGGAGTTGGCGCAGCCGGGTCATCAGGTAGCCGACCACGATCACCTCCTCCAGGATGCTGTTCTGGAACGCGGCGAGGATCAGCACCGGCACCGTCCACCACAGGTCGGGCAGGGCCGCCGGCACCAGGGTGGCGTTGATGCCGAGCTGGGCCGCCACCCAGAACAGCGCCAGGCCGGGCAGCCCGATCAGCGCGGCCAGTCCGGCGCCCCGGGCCAGGTCGTAGCCGGGTCGTCCGGCGTCCAGGCCGAGGGTCCGCACCGGGTCGCCGGGGTTGCGCGCCAGCAGGTGTACGGCGAGCAGCACCGGCAGCAGCGCGAAGGTGATGCCGAGCAGCTGGTACGTCAGGTCCAGGTAGGGGCGGGTCGACGCGGAGGTGTTCAGCGCGGCGGTCTGCCGCGACAGGCCGCCTTCGGCGGTCAACTTCGCGATGATCGACACGGTGGCGTAGACGGCCGACTGGCCGAGGGACAGGCCGAGTACCAGCATCGTCTCGGTGCCGAGCGTCCGGCGGGTCACCGGGCGGGCGAGCTCATCGGTCACCGGACCACTCTGCACGACCAGCCGTCCCCGGGTGTCGTTCACCCTCCGCCGAACAGCCTTCACGAGGCGATCGCACATTCTGTGCGACCTTCATACACGCTCCGTGGAGATTCTGGATGGGCCCGATCCGCCGTCAGAAGAAGGAGCGCCCCCGGTGGACAACTTCGCGCGGCTGCTGAAGGAGAGCTGGACCCTGGTCGAGGAGGACCGGGTTCGGCTGAGCGGTCACTTCTACGCCCGGCTCTTCCTCCTCGACCCCGAGTTGCGCAAGCTCTTCCCGGTGCAGATGGCCGGTCAGGGTGACCGACTGTTCGAAGCGATCATCGCGGCGATCCACACGGTGGACGATCCGGAGGGCTTCGACGAGTTCCTCCGCGCGCTCGGCCGGGATCACCGCAAGTACCACGTCGAGGCGACCCACTACGACACGATGGGCGTGGCGCTGCTGGACGCGTTGCGCAGCATCGCCGGTGACGGCTGGAACCTGGAGTACGACCAGGCGTGGCGGGAGGCGTACGCGGCGATCGCCGAGAGGATGCTCGCCGGAGCGGCATCGGACGACGACCCACCGTTCTGGCACGCCGAGGTGCTGACCCATCAGCGGTACGGCCCGGACACGGCGGTCTTGACCTGCCGGGCGCTCCAGCACCCGCTGACCTGGAAGGCGGGTCAGTACGTCAGCGTGGAGACGCCGCGCCATCATCCCCGGGTGTGGCGGACGTACTCGATCGCCAACGCACCGAACGACGACAACGTGTTGGAGTTCCACGTCCGTACGCCCGCTGACGCCGCCGGTTGGGTTTCCGGCGCGTTGGTCCGTCGTACCAAGCCGGGCGACCTGCTGCGGATCGCCGCGCCGATGGGTTCGATGACCATCGACCGCTCGTCCGAGCGGGACATCCTGTGTGTCGCCGGTGGTGTCGGGCTGGCCCCGATCAAGGCGCTGGTCGAGGAGCTGGCCGGCTACAACCGGGCGCGTTGGGTGCATGTCTTCTACGGCGCCCGGACCGAGGCGGATCTCTACGGTCTGGACCGGCTACGGGAGTTGGTCGCCGCCCATCCGTGGCTGTCGGTGACTCCGGCGTGCAGCGACGACCCGGATTTCGACGGCGAGCAGGGCGACATCTCCGACGTGGTGGCGCGCTACGGCCCGTGGACGACGCACGACTGCTTCGTCTCCGGCTCGGTGTCGATGGTGCGTTCCACGCTCCGGGTGCTCGCTGCGGATGATGTTCCGCCGCAGCAGACCCGGTACGACACGTTCGGCAACCTGTAGGACTTTTCTCCCCCCGAACCGGGGCGCGTGCCCCTGCCCCCTGGGGCACGCGCCCCGGTCCCCAACCGGGCGGACCGGCACCGCCCGCGCGCCACCTCGCCCGTCCGGCCGTCGTTCCCACCCGGGCGGGCGGGGTTGCGCTGCGACACGCGGTGCGTGATCGGCTCAGTAGCGCCAGGGGTTGCCGGATTCGCGGTACTCCTCGATCGGCACCAGTGGCACTCCGGGTGCCATCCGGTCGACGTAGAGCCGACCCTCCAGGTGGTCGATCTCGTGCGCGACCAGCCGGGCCATGCCGAACTCGAAGGATGTGATGATCCGGCTGCCGTCGTACTGGGCGTGTTCGACGTCCAGACGCAGGGGTCGTGGCACCAGTCCGCGATGGTCGAAGAAGGAGAGGCAGCCTTCGTACTGCTCGTCGGTGTGTGGTGCCTCGTCGACCACCCGGGGGTTGAGCAGCACGATCGGCTCGGCGGTGCGGTCCGGCGGGCGGACCACCGCCACGGCTCGGTCGATGTCGAGTTGCGGGGCGGCGATCCCCACCCCCTTGGTGAAGGGGTGCAGTTCGTCCAGCCTGACCAGCGCGGCCAGCAGCCGGTCGATGATCTCCCGGGCGACCGGTTCCTCGCGGGGCAGGTCGAGTGGGCGGGCCGGCCGCCGGAGCAGGTCGGCGCCACGCTGGACGATGCCGAGCCCACGCATCCGGTCGGACGGCCGGACTCGCCCGCCCTCCGCCTCGGGTTCGGGTTGTGCCCGGAACCGCCATTGCAGCCGGTATCGGGCGTTCAGCGGCGGATCGTCGGTCGCCCAGTCGAAGATCGCCCGGTCGCCCTCGTCGCTTCGGGTCACCGCGGTCCGCAGCGGGCCCTCCTCCGCCGAGAGCGAGGTTTCCGCGCCCCAGACCTGCGGGTCCAGCGCCACCGGCAGGTCCAGACGTACGGCGAGGTGCCGGGTCGGTACGCGGACCGCCCGCTGGAACCACGGCCCCCACTTGTCCTGACCGACGGTGTACGCGTACTCGATGGTGGCGCGGCGGCCGGGGTAGAGCGGGAAGCGTCGTTCGCCGTTCTCGAAGAGCAGCCAGATCTCCTTGAACGCGTCCCGGTCGTGCTTGGCGCGCCAGTGCATGGCTTCCCGCTCGCCGGCCTCCTCGCGGTACGCGCACAGTTGCAGCTCGGCGAAGCTGAGTGGGTGTTCCCGGTGGTGCCGGTTGGAGCGGCCCGGATCGTTGGGGTAGCGGTCCACGGCGACGCGGACCAGGTATCGGGTGACCGGCTCGACACCGGCGTTGTACAGCTCACGTCGGATGACGCAGCGGTAGGAGTCGTCGGTGTGGGTGAGGGTGGCGATCTCCCGTTCCACGATCAGCCCGGTGCCGGGCGGCATCCATTGGCCGGGTATGCCGGGTTCCCGGGGGTGGCGTTCGTTGCGGGCGTGACGAAGCTCGTCGTACTCCCGGAAGCGTTGCCAGATCGCGCCGCTGGCCTCCAGGACGGCTTCGGCGCGGCGGGCGAAGTCCTCCGTGGGTCGGTGTCGTCGCCCCTCGACGTGGCTGACGTACGAGGGGTCGAATCCCATCAGGTTGGCTAGCTGTTTCTTGGACAGCCCCCGCTCCGTTCGATGCCGGGCGAGTTCGGCGGCGAAGGAGTCGGCAGCCCGATCGAGCGGTGAGGTCGTCATCAGCTTCCTCGTGGCCGGGAGTACCAAGTTTCACGTTGAGTCGCCGGGCGCACACACATCTGGCACCTTGTCGACAAGTGCCTTGACTGCTGGGGGATTCCTACCGATACTGCCCCGAGTCTCCGCGCCAGCACTGTGCGTAGTCATCGCCCGGCACGTGACCCGGGTCGCCTGTCTTACCCCTCCGTCGGGTTCCCCTGCGCCCGAAAGTGTGGTTAGGCTAGCCTTAGTTGGGCCATGACGGCTTCGCATCGGGTGGGTCGGGTGACGTGGGGGTGGATCAGGTGACAGCGGTGCTGCCCCTCAGGGATCCGGCAGCCACACCCCTGGCCCCGGTCACCGCGACCCTGCGGAGCATGTTCGGCACCGACGACCTTCCCGGGCTGACTCCGGGCCTGCTCGTCACCGACGAGGCCGGATGGGCTCCGGCGACCACGCTGACCGGCACCCGACTGCCGGAGCTGCTTGAGTCGGCCGTACGGCTCTGGGGTGGCACCCCGCACGCCTCCGCCGCGCTCGCCTGGAAGGCGTACAGCTACTGGACGGCGCTGCCGGTGGTGCTCGGCTGGGCCGCCGCTCGACGGGTGCCGCTACTCGACCACACCATGGCCTTGATCCACTTCGCCGATCCGCGGGCCCTGGTCACCGTGGGACTACGCGAGTCGGTCCCGGTCGCGGTGCTGCCCAACGATCCGCTGGCGCTGTCCGGGCCGTCCCAGGTCCGGGTGGTCGCCGACGAGCGGGAACTGCTCGCCACAATGCGGGCCACCCTGCTGGACGGGCACTTCTCGCCGCTGGTCACGGCGATCCAGGGCGAGGTTCGCATCGGCGCCCGTACCCTGCTCGGCTCGGTGGCCTCGGGCATCGCCCACGGGCTGCTGCGCGCCGCCGACGGGTTGCCCGGTTCCACGGTCGAGGCGATCGACACGCTGCTCGATGCGCTCGGCCTGGCCGACCTGGTGGAACTGGTACCCGGTCCGAACGGCGAGCCGACCGTGCAGCGCCGCACCTGCTGCCTGGCGTTCACCCTGCCCCAGCCGAAGGTTTGCCAGGGCTGCTGCATCCGCAGCTGAGCCGGCCCGCCGTTCACCCCGTCAGGGGGCGTACGTCCCAGACCCAGACGCCACCCACGTACTCGGGCTCGATGCCGGTCAGCTCGGTCATCCCGGTACGCAGTGCGTCGGCGTGCTCCTGCGGCCCGAGGATCACCACGCCGG
The DNA here is from genome assembly GCF_049844495.1 of Micromonospora sp. DT48. Taxonomy (NCBI): domain Bacteria; kingdom Bacillati; phylum Actinomycetota; class Actinomycetes; order Micromonosporales; family Micromonosporaceae; genus Micromonospora; species Micromonospora sp. DT48. Next base: position 145,698 of record NZ_JBNCLE010000017.1, on the reverse strand, counting down.
CCCGCCAGTACCGCAGGTCCGCCACGGCCTCCTGGCGGGACCGCCCGGTGACCGGTGGCACCTCGCCGGTACGCCGGATGGTGCCGAAGAAGCTGCTGGTGGGCCGGGGTGGCGCGGAGAACAGGGCGACCAAGCCCCGGCCCGGTCGGGTGTCCGGGCCGAGGAAGTAGCCACGAGCGATCGGCATCTCCTGCCGGGTGTGCGCGGACCAGCGCAACGGCTCGGCATACTCGGTGTCGGGCAGCGGCAGGGTCACCACGCTGCGCCCGCCCTCCAGGTAGGGACGCCAGGCACCGGAGGTGACGAACTCGGGGGTCGGTTCGATCCGCTTCGTCGGCAACGGGGTGGGCAGCACCGGCACCAGCGCCATCGCCAGCCCGGTCACCGTGACGAAGCGGATCTGCGCCCGGCGGTCCGGATGCCGGGCCGCCACCTCACGGGCCTGCTCCGCGCCGTACGCCAGGAGCAGCCCGATGATCGGGGTGATGGCCAGCGCCCAGCGGGTCGGCACCACCGAGTGCAGGATCGGCAGGTCCTCCAGCAGGGCCCACGGCCCGGGAACACCGGTGTCACGACGGTCGAAGCGGATCTCCCGACCGAGCGAGAGCACCGCGAAGAGCAGCCCGAGCACGGCCAGCCCGACCACCACGGCGTTGCGCCGCAGCCACCACACCAGCGCCACCACGAGGATTACCAGGGGCCAGCCGAAGAAGGCGTTCTCCTCGGTCGGGTTCTTGGCGAGCCCGGCGGCGCTGCGGGCGTCACCGGCCAGCGACTCCCGCGAGTAGGCGAAGAAGGAGGCCAGGTCCGTGGAGTAGCCCCGGATCAGCCAAGGCAGCCCTCGGTAGGCGCCGGGACCGAAGAACTGCACGTAGAGCGGGTAGGCGAGCAGTAGGGCGGAGACGGCGGCGGCGACGCCGAGCCCGGCGGCGAACGGACGGGCCCGGGCCCGTAGCTCCGGCCGACCGATCAGCATCGCGCCGATCACCACGGCGAGGCCGATGGCGGTCATCAGCAGGATCTCCAGGTTCAGGAACGCCTGCCAGACGATCACCAGGGCGAGCAGCAGACCATTGCGCCACCACCGCCCGGCCTCGGCGAGCCGCAGCGTACGCCAGATGATCAGCGGCACCACGTACTGCGACACGATGTTCGGATGCGCGTTGGCGTGCGAGACCATGGCCGGCGCGTACGCGCAGAAGGTGGCGCCCAGCCAGGCCGGTCCCCGCGAGCCCGGCAGTAGGACGCGGGCGAGCAGGAAGTACCAGGCGGTGGCGGTGGCGATCATGCCGAGGGTGAGAAACACCAGAAACGCGGCCCGGGTACCGAAGAGCAGGGTTATCGGAGTCAGGGGCAGCGATACGGACAAAACCGATGTATTTGCCATCAGGTTGACCGATTCCGGCACATTCATCCGGTCTGACGTGAATGGATAGGCGAACTCGGTGACCACCCGCGCCCCATGCGCCATCATCCACTCGAATTGGGGCATATCTGTTGGGTTGTCCCGAATGCCGTCGCCGGGATTCAACCACATCCGCGCGGTCACCCAGAAGCCGAGTGCGGCGAAGCTCGCCACGGCGGCGACGTCCTTCCATCGCCCTCGACCGTCGCCCGCCGAGCGCTCCGACCGGTCAGCGGCCCGTCCCGCCTCGGACTGCGCGACAGGTCGGCCCGAATCGGGAGTAGTCATAACAATTCACAGCGTAGTCGGCTTATGTGGCCACCGTGCAGGGTTCGGGGCACTGGCGTAGTATCGGCCGAGTTCGCTGACCACCACCGATCGTGCACATAACCCCGACCGTTAATCGGCTATCGAGGGCCCCGATATCCCCGCCGTCCGGGCGGATGGTTCACTCAGTCGGTCCCGGCGCGGGTCGAGTCGTATCGTGAGGAATCGACGCATGGCAGAAATCACTGGGGATCAGCGCGTGCAGTCCGAGGTCTTGGAGGGTCTCGCCACAGCGGTGAATCACCGGCGCTGGTTCGTCGAGTTGGCCGTGCCCTACCTGGGCGACAATCCCATCGAGATCGGTAGCGGCCTCGGCGACTACGCCCTGGAGTGGAGCGAGCAGTTCCCCCGGTTCACCGCCACCGAGGCGGACCCGGACCGCCTGATCGCCCTCAAGGAGCGCCTCGCCGACCATCCCTCGATCGAGGTACGGCAGATGCTGCTGCCCAACTCGGAGCGGGGCGACTACAGCGCCGCGGTCTCGTACAACGTGTTGGAGCACATCGAGGACCACGTGGGCGCGCTGCGCAGCATGGGCCAACTGGTCCGGCCGGGCGGAGCCGTGGTCATCATCGTGCCGGCGTTCCAGTTCGCGATGAGCCCGGCCGACATCGCCACCGGTCACGTCCGGCGCTACACGAAGAAGACCCTGACCGCCGCGATGACCGAGGCGGGCCTCCGGGTGGAGAAGATCCACTACGCCAACGCGCTCGGCTTGATCGGCTACTTCATGGCCACCAAGGTCTTCCGCCTGATGCCGAAGGAGGGCCCGATGGTGAAGGTCTACGACACCCTCGTCCTCCCGGCGACCAAGGCCGCCGAGCAGATCGTCCGGCCGCCGTTCGGCCAGTCCGTCTTCGCCGTCGCCCGCACGTCGAGCTGACGCCCCCGCCACCACCCGCCGTCGATCATGAGGTCAGCGGCACACTGACCGTCGGCCCTGCCGCCAACCTCATGATCGATCGGGGATCGGCGCTGGTCAGCCGGCGATCTGGTAGGTGGGGCGGATGGTGGCGCGGGCCAGGGTGTGGAAGGCGAGGTTGAAGCCGACGTAGGCGGGCGTCGACTCCGGCGTCACGTCGAGGCGTTCGACGTCGAGCGCGTGCACCGCGAAGACGTACCGGTGCGGACGGTCACCGGCCGGCGGGGCGGCACCGCCGAAACCGTGCTCTCCGTAGTCGTTGCGCACGGTGAACCCGCCCCGCAGATCGTCACCGGTCGCGCCGCGCGGCAGCTCCGTCACGTCGGCTGGCAGGTTGACCAGCACCCAGTGCCAGAAGCCACTCCCGGTCGGCGCATCCGGGTCGAAACAGGTCACCACGAAGCTCTTCGTCTCCGCCGGGAAGCCCGACCAGGCCAGATGTGGCGAGACGTTGTCGCCGCCGGTGCTGCCGTGGGCGTGAGCCGCGTCCATCGGCTCACCGTTCTGCACATCTTCACTGGTCAGCGTGAAGGAGGCGACGGTCGGCAGCAGCTCGTACGGGTCGGGAGCGATGGGACGTTCCAAGGTCATCGACACAGGTCCTTCCGGAGGAGGCGGTGCTCTGCGCTCCTTTCTTACCCTGTGCGGCGCTGACATTCGACAGAACCGACCCTCATGTCTGCCGTAACCGAGAGCCCTTCACGGCGGTTGTCACCCTGCAACACCTACCCGAAGGAGTTCCTTGGCCAAGGTCTGGCGCGACTTCATCGCCGCCATCGTCGATGCCGTACGTCGGCGTGACGAGGCGGCCCTCAGCGACGAACGCCGCCGAGCAGTGGACCGGCTCGCCGACGAGAAGATCCGCGAGGAACAACGCAAACACCCACCAGAAAACACCTGAGGCGTACGCGACGGCTTCACGTCACCGCCCTGCCGGTCGCCCGGCGGAGGTGGCCGCATCACGACAAAGGCGGAGGGTGTGGGATTCGAACCCACGAAGACATCGCTGCCTTACCGGTTTTCAAGACCAGCGCCATCGGCCACTAGGCGAACCCTCCCGGACCACGCGGTGCGTGGCCGGTGCCTAGTCTGCCACGCCGGGCACGGCGGTGTATGAGCGAGCTACCCGGTGTGGCGCGACCACCGACAGCGGGTGGAGGTTGCGGGGGCCGAGGTGGAGGCGGCCGGTGATCGGGTAAGACTGGGCCATGCGCGCGATCACCATTGTCGAGCCGGGCGGACCTGACGTGCTGAGGTGGAGCGAGGTGCCCGACCCGCAGCCGGGGCCGGGTGAGGTGGTCGTGGACGTCCGGGCCACTGCGGTGAACCGGGCTGACCTGTTGCAGCGGCAGGGGCACTATCCGCCGCCGCCGGGCGCGCCCGCGTACCCCGGTCTGGAATGTTCGGGGGTGGTGAGCGCGACCGGTCCGGACGTGACCGGTGTCCAGGTGGGTGACCAGGTCTGCGCGCTGCTGGCCGGTGGCGGGTACGCCGAACGGGTGGCGGTGCCGGTCGGGCAGCTGCTGCCGGTGCCGGACGGCGTCGATCTGGTCGACGCCGCCGCCCTGCCGGAGGTGGCGTGCACGGTGTGGTCGAACGTGGTGCAGGTGGCTCGCCTGACGGCGGGAGAGACGCTGCTGGTGCACGGTGGTGGCAGCGGCATCGGCACGTTCGCGGTCCAGCTCGGCGCGGCGCTCGGCGCGACCGTGGTGGCGACCGCGCGGGCCACGAAGCACGAGCGGCTGCGTGAGCTGGGTGCCGACGTGCTTGTCGACTATCGGGAGCAGGACTTCGTCGAGGAGGTTCGGCGGGTCACCGACGGGCGGGGCGCGGATGTCGTCCTGGACATCATGGGCGCGTCCTACCTGGGCCGTAACGTGGCCGCCCTGGCCGCCGACGGGCGGTTGGTGGTCATCGGCTTGCAGGGTGGCCGTAAGGGTGAGCTGGATCTGGGCGCGCTGCTGGCCAAGCGTGGCACGGTCGCGGCCACCGCGTTGCGTTCCCGGCCGCTGGCGCAGAAGGCCGCGATCGTGCGTGGGGTACGCGAGCAGGTCTGGCCGCTGGTCGAGGCGGGCCGGGTACGTCCGGTGATCGACCGGCGGCTGCCGATCGTGGACGCGGCGCAGGCGCATCGGCTGGTGGAGTCGAACGAGCACGTCGGCAAGGTGCTGCTCACCGTCGGTTGAGCGGCGCGGCAGCCGCGCCGCCGACACCGGGGGTCACCCGAAGGCAACCGGCGGGCGAGGGCAGCTACCGGCGAGCCGGTGGTCAGCCGGGCAGGACGAGGCGGGCGCCGGGGCCCTCGCCGCCCAGATTGTCCTCCGGGTTGTAGAGGGTGCAGCGGCGCAGCGAGAGACAGCCGCAGCCGATGCAGGCGTCCAGGTCGTCGCGGAGTCGGCTCAGCAGGCGGATCTTCTCGTCCAGCCGGGCCCGCCAGGCGGTGGAGAGCTCGGCCCAGTCCTCGGCGGTGGGGGTACGCGCGGCGGGCAGGGAGTCGAGCGCGGTACGAATCTCCTCCAGCGAGATGCCGACCTGCTGGGCGATCCGGATGAACGCCACCCGGCGCAGTTCGCTCCGGTGGTAGCGGCGTTGGTTGCCGCTGGTCCGCTCGGCGCGGATGAGTCCCAACCGCTCGTAGTAGCGCAGCGCGGACTGCGCCACCCCGCTACGGGCGGAGAGTTGACCGATTGTCAGAGCTTCCTGCATCACGTCGCCTTGATTTGAACCTCGCTTCAACTTGCAGGCTATCCGCATGACGATGCTCGCTACCACGGCCCGGGTCGCCGAGGCCGCCGCGCCGCTCGACGGCCGGGAACCACTCACCACGCTGCTGGAGCGCGTACGCGCCGGTCGAGAGTTCGGCCCGAACGTCCTGTCGACCCTCGACGTGCTCCAGGTGCTCTACGACCGGGTGCTGCGGATCACTCCCGCGACCGTCGACGACCCCGACCGCGACCGTTTCCTTCTCTCCAAGGGGCACGCGGTGGCCGGCTACTACGCGCTGCTGGCCGCGAAGGGATTCATCCCACCCGACTGGTTGGACGACCAGGGCGGGCCGGACAGCCGACTCGGTGATCATCCGGATCGCACCCTGATCCCCGGCGTGGAGATCGGTTCGGGCTCGCTCGGGCACGGACTGGGACTGGGTGTCGGCACCGCGCTCGGGCTGCGCGCCCAGGGTCTGCTCACCCCCCGGGTGTACGTGCTGCTCGGCGACGCCGAACTGGACGAGGGCTCAAATCACGAGGCGATCGCCTACGCCGGAGCGGTCGGCCTGGCCAACCTGACCGCGATCGTGGTGGACAACTCCTCCGCGACCCACGGCTGGCCGGGTGGCCTGGCCACACGTTTCACCGCCAACGGCTGGACAGCCGCGACCGTCGACGGGCGGGACCACACCGCTGTCCATACGGCGCTGACCGGGCACCACGGACATCGGCCGCACCTCGTGGTGGCGGTCGTCGAGGCTGGGGAGCGGTGACGATGCGGGACAGATTCGTGGACACCACCACCGCGTTGTTGGCCGAGGATCCACGTACCGCACTGGTCCTCGCCGACATCTCCGCCAGCGCGTTCGCCCCGGCGGCCGAACGGCACCCGGATCGGGTGCTCAACGTCGGCATCCGGGAGCAGTTGATGGTGGGTGTGGCCGGCGGGCTGGCGCTGACCGGGCTGCGACCGATCGTGCACACTTACGCGCCGTTCCTGGTGGAACGGGCGTACGAGCAGATCAAGCTCGACCTCGACCACCAGGATGCGAGCGCGGTGCTGGTCAGCGTGGGTGCCTCCTATGACCGGGCGGAGGCCGGCCGTACCCATCTCGGTCCGGCCGACGTGGCGTTGTTCGACACCCTGTCCGGGTGGACGGTGCACGCACCTGGTCATCCCGACGAGGTACCGGCGCTGCTGCGCGCGACGGTCGCCGCCGAGGGCTCGGCGTACCTGCGGCTGTCGACGCTGCACAACGCCGAACCGCACGGTGGTGACGGCGCGCTCGTGGTGGTCCGGGACGCGGGGCCGGGTGCGGCGCTGCTGGTCGCGGTCGGTCCCGTGTTGGACGCTGCTCTCGACGCGACCTCGGGCCTACCGGTCAGCGTGGCGTACACGCATCGGCCACGGCCGTTCGACACCGCCGGGCTGCGGGCGCTCGCCGACCGTGAGGTGATCCTGGTGGAGCCCTATCTGGCGGGCACCTCGACCCGGGTGGTCGCGGCAGCGTTGGCCGACCGGCCGCACCGGTTGCTGGCGTTGGGGGTGCGACGCGAGGAGTGGCGCCGCTACGGCTCGGCGACGGACCACGCGCGCTGGCACGGGCTGGACGCGAACGGGTTGCGCCGCTCGATCACCGACTTCCTGGCACCGGCGTTGGTGTGATCGCCACGCGGCATGTCGGCGGCGACGCACCGCCCCGACCTGCCGCGATCCGACGCCCGCCCGCAGTAACGGAGCGGTCAGGGGGTCAGTTGGGCGCGATGTCGCGCTTGCGGCGGGTGCGTTCCCGACCGAGGATCCAGAGCGCCTCGACGCCGTCCCGCCAGGTGATCTTCTTGCCTTCCTCCCGGCCCCGCGCCCGGTAGCTGATCGGCACCTCGTACGGCCGGATGCGGCGGCGCAGCAGCTTGCCGGTCACCTCGGCTTCCATACCGAACCCACGGGAACGGATGTCCAGGGAGCGGTAGAGCTCCACCGGCATCAGCTTGAAGCAGGTCTCCAGGTCGCCGATGTAGGAGTTGAACAGCACGTTCGCCGCCATGGTGACGCCTTTGTTGCCCATCACGTACCAGAAGCTGTAGGCACTGTGGCTGCCGAAGGTGCGGTTGCCGTAGACCACCGTCGCCCGCCCGTCCAGCACCGGGGCGAGCAGCTTGGGGATGTCCTGCGGGTCGTACTCCAGGTCGGCGTCGAGGATGACCATGTACTCGCCGTCGGCGTTGGCGACCGCCGTGCGGATGGCCGCGCCCTTGCCCGCGTTGCGTTGGTGCGTGATAACCCGCAGCCGGGCGTCATCGGCGCGGCCGAGGACCTCTCCGGTGCCGTCGCGGCTGCCGTCGTCGACCACCACGAGTTCGATCTCGCACGGGTATTCGACGGCCAGCGCCTGCTTGAGGGCATCCGCGATGCGTTCTTCCTCGTTGTAGACCGGCATGAGGATCGACAGCTTCACGGGAATCTCCACGAGGGCGCACAATGTGTCGGCCATAGCCTAGCCCGGCAGGTCAGCCCGCTGGTGCAGACCACCGATGGTGATCCATGGTTGGGCACCCAGGCTGATGGTGTTTACTTCCGGCCATGTCGGCCGCCGGCTTCCTGTTCGTCCTGTTTCCCGTCGCCACGCTCGCTCTGCTCAGCGTGGCGCTTCGACCACGGGTCGTGGGCGCGGCGACACCCCGACGGCTCGCGGTGGTCCGGGCGGCCCTCGCCGTCGGCGCCTTCGCGGTGGTGACCGTCGAGGTGCTGGGGGCACTGCGGCTGCTCAACCCACTCGCGTTCGGCTTGGCCTGGCTGCTCTGCCTCAGCGCGGCGGCAGCCGCCGCCTGGTGGCGGCATCGGGTGGACGCCACGGTCGCCGTGGCGGACGCGCCCGGGTTCACGGTCGTGGGCACCACCGCCGCGTCACCGGGCCGGGCCCTGGCGTCAGGATCGTCGGGCGTCCTCGCCGCACCGGCCGGTGGCGTGGCGGTCGACACGGTGACCGTGGGGCCCGATCGACCATCGGCACCGTCCGGGCCGGGCACCGTGGCGGCCGGCGGCTGGCGCGCCGCCGTCGGCGACTTCTGGCGTACGGCGAGTCGTGGCGAACGGCTGCTCACCGGTACGGTCGCCGGGCTGGTCCTGGTCGAGTTGCTGATCGCCCTGCTGGCCGCGCCGAACAACTTCGACTCGCAGACGTACCACCTGCCCAAGGTGGAACGCTGGGTGGCTCAGGGCGACCTGACGTTCTGGGCGACCGCGATCCACCGGCAGGTCACCATCCCGCCGGGTGCCGAGTATCTGCTGCTGCACCTGCGCCTACTCACCGGCGGCGACGCGTTGCACCACCTGGTCCAGTGGGCGGCCGGAGTGCTCTGCCTGCTCGTGGTGGCCCGGGTGACCGCGCAGCTCGGCGGTGGTCGCCGGGCCCAGGTCCTCACCGTCTTCGTGTTGGCCACCACGCCGATGGTGGCTCTCCAGGCGACCAGTACCCAGACCGACCTGGTCTGCGCCGCCTGGGTGCTCTGCACCGGGACGTTGGCCTTGGACGGGCTGCGCCGACGCGCACACCTGGTCGACCTGCTCGCCCTCGGTGCGGCCACCGGGCTGACCGCGGTCACCAAGACCAGCGGGCTGCTGGCGGTCGGTCCGCTACTCGTGCTGTGGGGGGTGGGCCAGCTTCGCCTGGCGTACGTCGACCGGCCGGTCCCACGCCGCCGGGCCCCGGTCGCGGAAATCGCCCGTACCGTCGGGGCCTCCGCGCTGATCCTGCTGGTCGCCGTCGCGGTGGTCGGCCCCTTCCTCGGTCGGGTGCACGCCGAGTTCGGTCACCCGCTCGGACCGGACCGGCTGCGCACGTCGGTTCCGATGGAGCGGCACGATCCGGCGTCGGTGCTGGTGAACGCGCTCCGGATCGGGCACACCGCACTGGACACTCCGCTGGCACCGCTGCGCGACGTCTCCGCCGAGGTGATCGTCGGGGTGGCCGGGCTGCTCGGGGTCGACCCACAGGACCGCGCGATCACCTTCGGGCAGGAGATCTTCCCGGTGGCGTCCTGGTATCCCGACGAGGATCGGGCGGCGTTCCCGCTGGCCGGGGCGCTGGTGCTGGCCGGTGTGCTGGCGGCACTGCGCCGCCCGGCCCGGATCAGTCCGGACGCGGCCGGTGCGCTGCGTGCGTACGCCGTGGTGATGGTCGTCGGCGTGGTGTTGCACACCGCAATGATCAAGTGGCAGCCGTGGGGGAACCGCCTGATCCTCTACGCCCTGGCGGCCTCGGTGCCACTGGCCGGGCTCTGGCTCGACGCCGTCGTCCGCCGTACGGGGCGGTTCGCGCCTGTCGAATCACCGCGCGGTGGCCCGGTGGGCAGGCGGCCAGTCGCCGCCGGACTCGCGGTGACGGTCCTCGCCACCTGTGCGTTGGCCGGGGTGTTGTCGGTGGCGTACGGCTTCCCGCGCCGACTGGTCGGCACCGCCTCGGTCTTCACCACCGCCGAGTGGGAGAGCCGGTTCGTGCGGCGTCCGCAGTGGGCGGAGGAGTACCGCTGGGCGGCGGACGCGGTCCGCGCTGCCGACGCGCGCCGGATCGGGCTCTCCCAGCGCAACGACGACTGGGAGTACCCCTGGTGGCTGCTGCTGCGCGACGCGGACGGTTCACCACCTGACCTGCTGGCACTTCAGTCGGTGTTGGACAACCGACCGCCGACCGACCCGGCCTCGGTCGACGCGATCCTCTGTGCGGGCAGCCGGAAGCTCTGCGCCGACCTGGTGCCCGCCGGTTGGCGGTTGGAGTTCCGCAGCTACGTCGGATACGCCCTGCCCGGCGAGCGGTGACCAGGCACGGGGCAGGCTCGAGCGGTCCGGGCTGAAAAGGGGCCATTGGCCCGGGTTGGCGCAGCGCGGAAGTATTCCGAGAGGTATTCACATACCTGCATCACAGGCGCTACCGTCCGGTAACTCGATCGACGTCCCGCGATCGTGCCGAAAGGAGTGCGTCGATGTCTGGTACCCCCACCAGGCGTGAACGGACGCATCGACGGCGCCTTGCCCAGGTCGCCGTCCTCGCCACCGCTCTCGTCCTGCCGATGCTGGCCACGGCCTCACCCGCCGCCGCGGCCGACCGTCCCGCCGTCCAGCCACTTCCCGCAAACCTCGAAACCATCCGTGCCGCCGAGGCGACCGCGCTCTACGGCAGTCCCGGCATCCGCCCGATCGACCAACGGCGTACCGCGCTGATCAGCATGGGCGACAGCCAGATCTCCGGCGAGGGGGTGGGCAACTACGTGCCCGGCACCCACCAGCCGGGCAACTGGTGCGACCGCTCGTACGACCAGGCGGTCTTCCGGACCGGTATCACCGCCGACGAGCGCTACAACATCGCCTGCTCGGGTGCCACCCCGTGGAACCTGATCGCCGGTGGCCCCACCCAGCACAACGAGCTGAACCAGGGTGACCAACTCGCGATCAAGGCACGCAACACGAACATCAAGCTGATCTGGGTGGTGGTCGGCGCCAACGGCGACGGCACCATCCAGTTCGGCCCGGTCGCCACCGACTGCGCCGTCCGCCGCGTCTTCTTCCAGGGCCCCTGCTGGCCCACCTACACCGACCAGTGGGCGGTACGCACCGACGGTAGCCGTCGGGCGGTCGAAGAGGCGCTGACCGACATCCGCCGCACGATGACGAATGCCGGTTACCTCGCCTCCGACTACGAGCTGGTGCTCATGTCGTACTCCAGCCCGGCCAGTCCGGACGTGGAGGACAACCCCAACTTCCCCGGCTGGTACTCCGGCGGCTGCCTGCTGTACCTGGCCGACGCCGCGTTCGCCCGGAACAAGGCGGTGCCGATGTTCGAGTCGGCGCTGCGGGCGGCGGCGGCCAACACCGGCACCCGCTACCTCGACGCCAGCCGTCTCTTCCACGGACACGAGGTGTGCACCGACAACACCTCGGTACGCGGGCTCTACATCGAGCTGGGCATCTGGGACGAGAACGCGGCCCGCCAGTCGTTCCACCCGAACAAGCGGGGGCACGGCATGTTCGCCCAGTGCATCACCCAGTTCTACGCCTCCGGCCAGCAGCAGGGGACCTGCGTCGACCCGGCCAGCACCGGCAACGGCCAGCTCTACCCGGGGCTGATGGAGTTCCGGCAGCTGCGTAACGCGGCCACCGGCACCTGCGTCGACGGCAAGGGGTACGACTCACGCAACGGCACCGTGCAGCAGTCGTACCGCTGCCACGGCGGGCGCAACCAGGGCTTCTGGTACGACCCGACCCGGCAGTCGCTGCACTCCGAGCTCTCGCACGACCGGTGCCTGGACGTCTCCGGTGGTTCGTTGACTTCGGGCACGGCGGTCAACATCTACGACTGCCACGGCGGCACCAACCAGAAGTTCACCTTCTCCGGCAACCAGATCCGCGCCGCCGGTAACACCAACCTCTGCCTGGCCTTCGACAACCCGCTGCTCGGTACCCCCCGACTGCGGCTGGCCACCTGCTCCAGCAGCTCCCGGCAGCAGTGGTCGTTCGAGTCGCGGTCGTTCGCCCAGCCGGTCGGCTATGGCCGGGACGACTTCATCGGCTCCCGCGTCTACTGACGGCAGAAAGCAGCGGGCCCGCCGTGCTCACCGTGCTGGTCGACCGACCATCACGGGTCGGGCACGGCGGGTCCGTGCTACGCCACGAGCGGCGCGAGGTCCGTCGCAGGCTCTCCGGTGCGGGGCCCGGTCAGCGGGCCGCGACGGGTTGGAAGGTGGCCGGTCGAGCGGTCGGCGACTCGGCGACGGTGGCCACGATCCGGGGCTGCTGACTGCGTACGCGGGTGCGGAAGGCATGGTTGAGCAACGCGTCCAGCTGCCACACCTGCTTGGGGTACTGGGTGCGGATCAGGAAGCGCTCGCGGATGCCGTCGATAGCGGTGGCGGCCAGTTCCACGCAGTGCAGTCGCGGGTCGGGGCTCCAGGTGACGTGGCTCAGCTCGCGCAGCTCCGTGTTGAGGTGCAGGCGGAGTCGGTGCAACACCCGGGTCTGCCGGGTGACCACGAGCCGCCGGTGGGTGAGCAGCAGCAGGTACTCCCCCTTGACCGGTCGGTCGGGCCGACTGCACCGGGTGACCAGGATGGTGGCGTCGCCGGAACCCACGCAGCGACGGAACACCGGCATGTGCCGGCTGGCGGTCTGAAGCGCCAGGCCAGCCTCGGCGGCGGCCGGAAGGAACGTTCGGGAGAAGACGTCCATGACCTGCCCAACGACCCTGCCGGTGCCGTGACGTGGCCGATGGACATGCTTTTTGCAATTTCCACATCACGCGCCGTCGGCACGCACCGTCCGCCGCCGACGATCGGTGCCGCCGCTCCGGCCGTCGGGTGCTACCTCCGGCTGCTCAGAGCAGCTCGACGATGGTCGCGTTGGCCATCCCGCCGCCCTCGCACATGGTTTGCAGACCGTAGCGGATTCCGTTGTCCCGCATGTGCGCGAGCATGGTGGTCATGATCCGGGCACCCGACCCGCCGAGTGGATGCCCGAGGGCGATCGCGCCACCGCGCGGGTTGAGCCGCTCCGGGTCCGCCTCGGTCTCCGCCAACCAGGCCAACGGCACCGGGGCGAACGCCTCGTTCACCTCGTACACCCCGATCTCCTCGATGCCCAGCCCCGCGCGGCGCAGCGCCTTCGCGGTAGCCGGGATCGGCGCGGTCAGCATGGCGACGGGGTCGTCGGCCGCCACCACCGCCGTGTGGATGCGGGCCAGTGGGCGCAGCCCGTGCCGGCTGGCCCATTCGCTCGTGGTCACCGCGAGTGCGGCGGCCCCGTCGGAGATCTGCGAGGCGGAACCGGCGGTCACCACGCCCTCCGGATCGAACGGGGTGGCCAACTCGCCGAGCTTCTCCAGCGAGGTGTCACGCCGGATGCCCTCGTCCATCGCGAACTTGCCGCCGTCGGCGAGCACCACCGGGGCGATCTCGGCCTCGAACGCGGCGGCGTCCTGCGCGGCAGCGGCCTTGTCGTGGCTGGCCAGCGCGAACTCGTCGAGCTGGGTACGGGACAGCCGCCAACGTCGGGCGATCAGCTCCGCCCCCACGCCCTGGTTGAAGGGGAGCGGGGAGTCCTCGGCGACCCCCTCGACCCCCCGGTAGCGGGCCAGGATCTGCTCGCTGAACGGCATCCCGCCGGCCACGCTGGAGCCCATCGGCACCCGGGTCATCGACTCCACACCGCCCGCGACGACCAGGTCCGCCTGCCCGGAGAGCACCGTGGCCGCGGCGAAGTGCAGCGCCTGTTGGCTCGAACCGCATTGCCGGTCCAGGGTGGTGCCGGGCACCGACTCGGGCCAGCCGGCGGCCAGCACGGCGTTACGGGCGACGTTCCACGACTGCTCACCGACCTGCGAGACGCAGCCCCAGATCACGTCGTCCACCTGGGCCGGATCGATCCCGGTGCGCTCGGCGAGGGCGCGCAGCACGTGGGCGGACAGGTCCACCGGGTGCACCGTGGCCAGGCTGCCCTTGCGCCGCCCGACCGGGGTACGCACCGCACCGACGATAACCGCGTCACTCATGTCTACTCCCCGGTAACTTGGGCTACCCCGATCCTACGCCCACCCGGACCGACCGTCCCGTCCCCGCCCTCCCGTGCCGTCTCCACCGCCGCCGGATGCCGGGATACGACGGCACTGGCATCCTGGGTGCCGTGGCGTACGACACGATCGCGCAGCAGTGGCGGGTGCCGCTGGCCCTGCCGATCCTCAAGCTGGTCACGGCGATCGCCGTGCTCGCCCTGGGGGTCCTGTTCGCCGAGGGCGACCCGCTCCGGCCGGTGCTCGGCGGGTTGGCTGCGGCGGTCCTCACGGGTTGGGGCCTGCGGGACCTGGTCACGCCGGTCCGGCTGGCGGTGGACGCGACCGGCATCACCGTGCCGGCGGGGCTGCTGAGCCGACGCCACCTGCCCTGGCCGACGGTGGAGACCATCCAGGTGCAGCGATCCGGCCGCGCGTTCGCCGGCCCCACGCTGGAGATCGACGCGGGCGATTCACTGCACCTGTTCAGCCGACTCGACCTCGGCACCGACCCGGCCGAGGTCGCCGAGGCGTTGCACGCCGTCCGCGCCGGACGCCACGACGACGTCGGCTGACCCACCTCGTGCCGGTGAGACCGTCGGGCCGCGCGGCGGGCCGTGGTCAGCCCAGCAGTGCCGCCGTACGGACCAGGGCCATCGCGAGCAGCACCACGACGATGACCGCCCCGCCGACGAACTGCACCAGAGTCCGACGCGACCGGGGAGCGTAGGCCAGCACCAAGGCCATCAGCGCGCCGAACACCAGGCCACCCAGGTGCCCGGCGATCGAGATCTGCGGCACGGTGAAGGTGAAGATCAGGTTGATCACCAGGATGGGGAGGATGGCCGAGGTGTCCCGGCCCAGCCGTCGCATGATCACGAAGATCGCCGCGAAGAGGCCGAAGATGGCGGTCGACGCACCCGCCGACATCTGGTTGGGCGCGCTGAACACGTAGACCGCGACGTTGCCGCCGAACCCGGCGATGAAATAGAGCGCGGCGAAGCGCAGCGGCCCGAGCACCGCCTCCAGCGAGCGGCCCAACACCCACAGCGCCCACATGTTCAGCAGCAGGTGCACCACGCCGTAGTGCAGGAACATCGCGGTGATCAGCCGGTACCACTGGCCCTCGGCCACGCCGCCGATGGTGCCGTCGAGGAACATCGCCCGGCCCAGCACCGCACCCCACTCGGTCAACGGGGTGCTGCCGCCCATCAGCCCGCCGAAGCCGTTCCCGCCGGCCGCCGCGTCCCCGCCCCGGTCGGAGGCGATCGAGGCCAACATGACCAGCAGGTTGAGCGCGATCAGGGTCTTGGTCACGTAGCCGTGTCGACCGGCGACGCCGCCACCGAAGGCGGTCCGTGCCGGGCGGACGCTACGCCGCCCCTCCGCCACGCACTCCGGGCACTGGAACCCGACCGATGCCTCGTTCATGCAGTCCGGGCAGATCGACCTGTCGCACCGGGTGCAGCGGACGTACGTCTCCCGTCCGGGATGGCGGTAGCAGGCCGGCGTGGTCGGCGGGGACTCACTCATCGCTTTCCCCAGATGCCCGAGCGCTCAGTCATGCGAGCAAAGGTACCTTGAGCCTTCTCCCACACGCTCTCTCCGACGGGTCGCGACTGGCCCGGACACGGATGTCGTGTCCGGGCCAGTCGCCGACGCCACGGTCGTTGTCCGCCCACCGCCGGTGGTCGCGACCAGCGAAACTGGTACGCCGGACCGCAGCACTCGCAGGCCGGTCCGACGCCCCCTGCGGACGTACGCTCAGGCCGACCGCTCGATCTCGACGCGCTCGATGACGACGTCCTGAAGCGGCCGGTCACTGGGGCCGGTCGGGGTGTTGGCGATCGCGTCCACGACTTTGGCGGACTGCTCGTCGGCCACCTGCCCGAAGATGGTGTGCCGGTTGTTCAGGTGCGGAGTCGGCGACACGGTGATGAAGAACTGCGAGCCGTTGGTGCCCGGCCCGGCGTTCGCCATCGCCAGCAGGTACGGCCGGTCGAACCGCAGCTCGGGGTGGAACTCGTCGGCGAAGGTGTAGCCCGGCCCGCCACGGCCGGTCCCGGTCGGGTCACCCATCTGGATCATGAACCCGCTGATCACCCGGTGCGCGATGGTGCCGTCGTAGTACGGCCCTTTGCCCGGCTGCCCGGTCCGCGGGTCGGTGTACTCGCGCGTGCCCTCGGCCAGCTCGACGAAGTTGCGGACGGTCTTCGGCGCGTGGTTGGCGAAGAGTTCCAGCCGGATCGGGCCGGCATTGGTGTGCACGGTGGCGTAGACAGCCTCGGCCACGGGTACTCCTTACTCGTTGGTCAGTTCCATGCGGATCCTCCCATGTGCCCGATCTGGACATGCGGAGGCATCCGAAGGTGGAGGATGAGACAGAGCAACTCCCAGGAGGTGGGACCGTGTTTGGAAACTGGCGGCGCAAGACCCAGGCGCAGTTGGCCCGGGCCGAACTGAACCGCGGCGTCGGTCATCTGAGGCAGGCCGCCACGCATGCCGCGAGGGGAGCCGGCGACACGGTCGGCCCGCGGTTCCAGGCGGCCCGCAGTGCGGTGGCACCGACCGCCGTCGTCGTTCGGGACCGGGCGTCCAGCGGTCTCGCGTCGACGGCCGCCGCCCTCGCACCGCTCGCCCTGGCCGTACGTCAGGCGCAGTCCGAGGCGGCCGATCGGGCCGGCAAGGGGAAGAAGGCCGCTGCTGCCAAGCAGACGTCGGTCAGCAGGAAGGCGAAGAAGATGAAGGCGAAGAAGAAGTCCCGCCGGAGCGGCACGATGGTCGGTCTGCTGGCCGCCGGTGTGGTTGCCGGACTGGCCGGCGCGGTGGCCCTGCGGCGATACCGCGAGCAGCAGGAGTGGGCCGAGTACGACGCGGGTGCCGCGTTGGAGCCGATGCACGAGGAGGTGGAGACCATCGAGGTGCGCACGGCCGGTCCGGCCGGTGCCGGCAAGGCGGCGACCGGAGCGGGCAGCTCGGCGGTGGCCGGCGGCGACAGCGCCTCCACCACCCCCACCGCCACCGCCTCCCGGGTCACCCCCAACGACAAGGTCCCCTCCGTCGCCGAGGGCGCCCGGACCAGCTCCGGCCGTCCCGCCGACGACCTGACCAAGGCCACCAACCACAAGGCCCAGACCCGTCCCTGAGCACGCGTCACCCACATCGATCATGAGGTTGTTGCCGCGCCGGTGCGCGGCAACAACCACAAGGCCCAACGGCGCGGTCACGACCCGTGGGTTGGGCGGAACCAGCGGTGGAGGGCCAGGGGCGTGGCGCGC
>NZ_JBNCLE010000017.1:110483-128514 GCF_049844495.1 Micromonospora sp. DT48 | reverse complement strand
CCCACGCCCCCCCCCCCCCGCCCCACCCCCGCGCCCTCCGCCCGCTACCCCCCCTCCTCCCAGCTTGTGTCCCGCCGCCCTTGCCGCGCCAACAACCTCATGGCCGACGGGCGCGGTCAGAGCCAGTCGTTGCGGCGGAACCAGCGGTAGAGGGCCAGGGACGTGGCGAGCATCAGGGCCAGCACCCCGGGATAGCCGTAGGTCCAGCTCAGCTCCGGCATGAAGTCGAAGTTCATGCCGTAGACACCGGCGATCGCCGTCCACACCGCGGCGATCGCCGCCCACGCGGCGATCTTGCGCATGTCGTTGTTCTGGTCGACCGTCACCTGGGCCAGTCGCGCCTGAAGAATCGAGTTCAGCAGGTCGTCGTGGGAGTTGACCTGCTCCACGGTGCGGCTGAGATGGTCCTGCACATCCCGGAAGTAGCGGCGCACCTCCTTGGGCACGTCCCGGTTCATCTGCGCGGTAAGCGTCAGCAGTGGGCGCTGCAACGGCATCACCGCCCGCTTGAACTCGACCAGTTCGCGTTTCATCTGGTAGATCCGCTGGATTCGGCCGCTGGTCTGGCGGTCGAACACCTCCGTCTCCAGCACGTCCATGTCGTCCTCAAGCTGATCGGCAACCTCCAGGTAGAGGTCGACGACCCGGTCGGTGATCGCGTACGCGACGGCCCAGGGGCCGTTGAGCAGCAGCTCCTGACGCGCCTCCAACTCCTCGCGTACGGGTGCCAACCGGCAGGCGTCACCGTGCCGGACACTGATCAGGAACTGCGGGCCGATGAAGAGCATCACCTGCCCGGTCTCCACCACATCGGAGTGCTCGGTCAGCTCGGTGTGCTCGCAGTACCGGGCGGTGCGCAGCACCAGGAAGCTGACGTCGCCGAACCGCTCCAGCTTCGGGCGCTGCTGGGCCTTGACCGCGTCCTCCACGGCCAACTCGTGCAGGCCGTAGGTGGTGGCGATCTCGGTCATCTCGGCGAGGTCCGGCTCGTGCAGGCCGAGCCAGACGAACCCGGACTCGGCGGCGCGGGCCGCTGCCAGCGCGTCGGCGTAGTTCCAGTCCCCGGCCTGCCGCTGGCCGTCGAGGTAGAGCGCGCAGTCGACCACCGCACTGCGCCGTTGGCCGGTCGGCGGCTGGCCGGGCTGCGCTGCGTCCGGGCTGAGTCGACGCGTCACGGCCCGCATCGGCGACCAGTTCCGAGGCCGCAGGGAGCGACCTGCGCTGGTGCTGGTGGTCCGGTTGTCCTCGGCGGCCGGGTCGTCCGGTGAGGCGGCCCTGGCCCGCTGCGTCCGCTCCGTCATCACGGCCCTCCCCCCGCCGACTGCGGCTTGCAGGTTACGCCGCCGCAGCGAGCATGGTCGTGCGGCAGGGGTGGCGCCGGACGGACCGGACCGCATCCGGGGGGTGAGGGGGGCGATCCGGCCCGCCCGGCGCCATTGGGGGCGGGGGGTTGTGCTGGCCGCGTCACACCAGCGCGCGGGCGGCTGGGCCGCACCGGTGGCCGGGGGTGGGGCGGGTGCGGGCCGCCCCGATCTCCCGTACGCGTGGTGAGTGACGCTCGCAGCATTGTGGGCCGCGAGTCGCTTCGACGGGAGTCCCAGGCTGGCGGATATCGCTGTTCTGTCAGAAAGACGACAGAAAATTAGCCGCGTACCGCCTTCATCGCGTCGGCCAGCCGCCGAACACCCTCGTCGATCCGGTCCGCGGTGACCGCCGAATAGGCCAGGCGGAGTGCGTGCCGCCCACCGTCCATGACGAAGTCGCTGCCCTTGACCACCGCGACCCCGCGCTCGGCCGCCGCCGGGGCGAGCCGCTCGACCTCGACGTCCTCCGGCAACTCGACCCAGAGGAAGTAGCCACCGTCCGGCTCCACGAAGCGGGCCTCGGGAATGTGCCGGCGCAGCGACTCGGCAAGCACCGAGGCCCGCTCACCGAGGGCGGCCCGGACCGTCTCGATCGACCGCTGGATGTCCCCCGAGACGCAGAACTGGTGCACGATGGCCTGCGAGACCATGCCGGGAGAGATGTAGAGGCTGGTCGCCTTCTTCGCGATGTCCCCGATCAGGTCCGCCGGGCCCACCAGGTAACCGACCCGCACGCCGGGGCAGACGGTCTTGGTGAAGCTGGAGGCGTGCACCACCACGTCGCGGGTGTCCATCGACAGCATCGACGGCAGCGCCTCGCCCCGGAACCGGATGTCCGCGTACGGGTCGTCCTCGAAGATCGTGAAACCGAACTCGGCGGCCAGGTCCAGCAGTTCGCGACGCTTCTCCAGGGACAGCGTCACACCGGCCGGGTTCTGGTAGTTCGGGATGACGTGGGCCAGCCGGGGGCGGACCCCGGACTCCAGCAGCTTGCGCAACTCGGCGGTGTCCAGACCGTCCGGCTGGATAGTGACGGCGTGCAGTTCACTGCCCAGGTTGCGCAGGTTGAGCAGGGTGCGGTCGTAGGTGGGGCGCTCCACCACCACCGCGTCCCCGGGACGGACCAGGTGATCGAAGAGGAAGGCGTCGGCCTGCAACGAGCCGTTGGTGACCAACACCTGCTCCGCCTCGACGCCGTGCTTCTCGGCGATCCACTTACGGAGCGGGACGTAACCGACGGAGGTGCCGTACGCGGTCACCCCGGCGGGGTCGGCGTCGAAGGCGCGAACGGCGGCGGCCTTGAGCCCCTCGACATCGACGATGTCCAGCGAGGGGGCGCCACGGGCGAAGGAGATCAGCTGCTCGGCGGTCATGGCTGTTCAGCGTACGGCCGGTGGCGGGAGGTACGCCGACGGCACGACGATGTCCGCATCCTGAGCCACCGGGTCGGGTGAACGACGCCCCCGGTGGATGGCCCCCTCCCGCCGGCTGTGCGGCAGGTCAGGCCGCCAGCCGCACCGGTCCACGCGTCATCCGCCGCTGCCGACCATCCGGCTGGCCGCCCACACCCGCATGATGTCGCGTACGGAGATGACGCCGGCCACCTCACGACCATCGAGGACGACGAGGTGCCGGAACCCACCTCGGGCCATCGCCGCCGCCGCTTCCTCGATCGTCCACTCCGGCCCGGCGTACACGACGTCCCAGGTCAGGTGAGCCCCGGTCCGCTCGACATCACAGTCGAGCCCGGCACCGATCGCGTTGAGCACGTCCCGCTCGGTCATGATCCCGACGCCCTCGGAATCCGGGTCGATCACCACCGCCGACCCGACGCCGCGCTCCGACATCATCCGCGCCGCCTGACGGAGCGTGTGCTCCGGACCGACCACGAGGATCTCACTGGACATAGCTTCCCGAACCTGCATGACACATCACCCCTTTGGGACGGCCGCACCCGGATACCCGCAATGGTGAGGCCCGTAGGTTTCCGGGACAAGACCGGACAACGTCACGGGTGCGGCGGCCACGGTTACAGTTCTCCATGTGTCCACCGAGCCGCTGCGCTGCGCCGGAGCGTTGATCGTCGCTCCGGACGGGCACCTGTTCTTCCAGCGCCGTTCCCCACACCGGCGGCTCTTCCCCAACTGCTGGGACATCGTCGGCGGGCACCTCGAACCAGGCGAGTCCGTGCAGGAGGCGCTGTACCGGGAGGTCACCGAGGAGACCGGTTGGCGGGTGTCCGAGGTGATCGCCGAGGTCGGCGAGTACCGCTACGTCGGCGACGACGGCCTGACCCGGATCGAGAGCGACTGGCTGGTCCGGGTCGACGGCGACCTGACGGCCCCGGTGCTGGAGGCGGGCAAGCACACCGAGTACCGCTGGCTCGGACCCGACGATCTCGACCTGCTCGACGAGCACCGCGACGTCAACGACGGACTGATCCGGCGGATCGCCGAGCAGGGCTTCGCCGTCCTGCGGTCCATCGGTTCGTGAGCGGCCCGGTCGAGCTGCCTCCGCACTGGTACGCGGCGCTGGCCGCGCCCGCTATCCTCCTCCGGTGAGCGCCACGAGAACAGGAACTGATGCCGGCATGGTCGGAATGGTGTTGGCAGCTGGTGCCGGCCGACGGTTACGCCCCTACACCGACACCCTGCCCAAGGCGCTGGTGCCGGTGGACGGCGAGACCACCATCCTCGACATCGCGCTGCGTAACCTGGCCGAGGTGGGCCTCACCGACGTCGTGGTGGTGGTGGGATACGCCGCGGACGCCGTCCGGCAACGTCAGGCCGACCTGGAGCGCCGGTACGGAGTCACCCTCACCCTCGTGCACAACGACAAGGCCGAGGAGTGGAACAACGCGTACTCGCTCTGGCTGGCGCGTGACTGGTTCTCCCGTGGCGTCCTGCTGGTCAACGGGGACACCGTGCACCCGGTGAGCGTGGAGAAGACCCTGCTGGCCGAGCGTGGCCCCGGTGTGCTGCTGGCGGTCGACACCATCAAGCCGCTGGCGGACGAGGAGATGAAGACCACCTTCGACGCCGCCGGCCAACTCACCCGGATCACCAAGCTGATGGACCCGGCCGAGGCGTACGGCGAGTACATCGGGGCGACCCTGATCGAGCCGCAGGTGGCCGAGGCCCTCGCCGACGCGCTGGAGGCCACCTGGCGGCGCGACCCGAACCTGTACTACGAGGACGGCTACCAGGAGTTCGCCGACCGAGGCGGCGAGGTGCGGGCCGCGCCCATCGGCGACGTGCCCTGGGTCGAGGTCGACAACCACGCCGACCTGGCCCGGGCTCGGGAGATCGCGTGCCGCTACTAGCCCGTACGGTCACCACGCCACTGTCGATCGAGGTCCGCCGCGGCGCGGTGACGGACCTCGGCGCACTGTTGGCCGACCGGCGGATCTCCGGTGGCGGGGACGTCGCGGTGGTGGTCGGCCCCGGGCAGGGCGAGAAGATCGCGGAGCTGTGCCAGCCGTCCCTCGGCTCGGCCGACATCTTCACCGTCAGCGGCGGCACCGTCGACTCGGCCAACGAGCTGGGTGACCAGCTTCGCCGCCGGCACTACGACGCGGTCGTCGGCATCGGCGGTGGCAAGACCATCGACACGGCCAAGTACGCGGCCACCCGCTACGCCCTCCCGATGGTCACCGTGGCGACCAGCCTCGCCAACGACGGCATCGCCTCCCCGGTGGCGTCGCTGAGCCACGAGGGCGGCAAGGGCTCCTACGGGGTGCACATCCCGATCGCCGTCCTGGTCGACCTCGACTTCGTGGAGAACGGGCCGGACCGGCAGACCCAGGCCGGGATCGGCGACGCGGTGAGCAACCTGAGCGCCTGCGCCGACTGGGAACTGGCCCACCGGGTACGCGGCGAGCCGATCGACGGTCTGGCCCTGACGCTGGCCCGCACCGGCGCGGAGGCCCTGCTCAACCACCCAGGCAAGATCACCGATGACGCCTTCCTGACCACCCTGGCCGAGGCGCTGATCCTGGGCGGCATCTCGATGTCGATCTGTGGTTCCAGCCGACCGGCCAGCGGCGGCGACCACGAGATCTCCCACGCCATCGACCATCTCTTCCCGGGCACCGGCTCACATGGGGAGCAGGTCGGCCTCGGCGCGCTGTTCTGCACCTTCCTCCGTGGCGATCTGGAACGCTTCGGGCAACTGGCCCGCTGCCTGCATCGGCACGGGCTGTCCACCCGACCGGGCGACCTGGGCCTCACCGACGAGCAGTTCGTCGAGGCGGTGACCTTCGCGCCGCGTACCCGGCCGGACCGTTACACGATCCTCGAACACCTCGCGCTGTCCGCTGACGACCTTCGTATCCGGCTGGGAGACTACGTTGACGCCCTCCGTGAGCACCTTGGCTGAGCCGTCCCGCCCCACGGTCGCCGACTTCCACCGGGTGAACCGGGGCGGTGGCCTGTTCAGCGAGTCGATCAGCCAGTGGATCGGTGCGGTCTTCGCGCTGGTCGCCCAGCGTCTCGGGCTCCGGCCGACGGTGCTGACCATCACCAACCTGCTGCTCGGGTTGGCCACCTCGGTCACCGTGGTCGCCCTCGCCGGCCCGGTCGCCGCCGGGGACGTGCCCGCTCCGGTGGTGGGGTTGCTCGCCCTGGTCGGCTGGCAGGTGGCGTACGCCCTGGACTGCGCCGACGGGCAGTTGGCCCGGGTGACCGGCCAGGGCAGCGCGGCGGGTGCCCGGGTCGACGTGCTCTGTGACGTGGCCGCCCAGATCGCCCTGGTCGCCGCGTTGGCGGCGACCGCTGTGGCACAGCGCCCGTCGACGCCGGTCTGGCTGGTGGCCGCCTTCGCTGGGACCTGGATGGTCAACCTGGTCACCTCGGTGATGCAGTCCGGGCCGAACGCGGCCAGCATGGTCACCTCGACGTCGCTGCCCGTACGCCTGGTGAAGCTGGTCCGCGACTACGGCGCGGTGATCTTCGCCGCCGCCCTGGTGTTGACCTTCGCCCCGGCGCTGGCGTTCTGGGTGATCGTGGCGTTCACGATCGTCAACGGCGGCTTCCTGCTGGCCAGCATCGCCTTCTCCGCCCGCGCCAGCCTGTAGCTCTTCTCCCCGGAGAGCAAGACGCGTTCGGCGGCCGTCACGCGCCCGATTTTTCCGATGCGTCCGCCACGCCGGGGCCATTGATAGAGGTCATCGGCAATTATTGACACCTCAATCAATGCCGTGGGAAGATCCTCATAGATGAAGATCGCTTCATGTCGAAGCTGACGTCAGTCTTCCCATGCCACCCCACCACTGGGAGATGTCATGCCCAAAACCGCCAAACGGATCGCCTCGGTCCTCGGTGCCACCGCCCTGACCACGTCCCTGGTCGCCACGCCCGCAGCCGCCACCGAGCCGGAGCGGGAGCCGTTCAAGTCGCCTGACCAGGGCCTGGTCCTCTACACCGCGAACAGCGCCTACGTGGTCGCCCGGCACACCGAGGTCGACGACCTCTGCCACCCGATGCAGGACGCGGTCACGTCCATCGCCTGGACTCCCGTGTACGCGATCGCCTACGCGAATGACGACTGCACCGGTCCCGGGTTGGGGCTCGGCATCTGGCGGAGCTGGAACTCCGGCCAGTTCCTCTCCTACAAGCTCGTCTCCTACTAACCCCACTATTTCGCCTGAACGGCGGTGTCCGCGTGGGTCGGATACCGCCGTCCGGCGGAATGGAGTCGATCAGGAACGGGCGAGGTCCGCGTACACGGCGAGGAGCTGCTTGGTGACCACGTCGGGGTGGAAGACCCGCTCGTAGCGGGACCGGGCAGGCACCGCGAGCGCGGCGGCACCGGCTGCGGCCAGCGGCAGCGCGGCGGCGAGCGCCGCCGGGTCCGGCGGCACCACCCAACCGGCCTCACCAGCCTGGACCCCACCCGGCAGCGCACCCTCGGTGCCCGACGCACCGCTCAAACCGGCCGGGCCGCTGGGAGCGGGTGGGCCACCGGGGCTGGCCGGGGCGGAGGCCGTGGCGGTCGCGGCCGGGCCGGTGCCCGCAGGCTCGCGCGGAGTGTCCGCGCCGACCAGGTACGGAATGCCACCCAACGCGGTGCCGAGGACCGGACGGCCACTGGCCAGCGCCTCGAGGATCACCGTCGGTAGTACGTCGTGCCAGGTGGAGGTCGCCAGCACCACGGCGCTGGCGGTCAGCGCCTCGCGGACCCCGGCCCGGTCCAGCGGCCCGAGGAAGGTCACGTCGGCTCGTTCGGCCGCCGCCGCCTCGACCAGCGGACGCAACTCACCGTCACCGGCCACCCGCAGCGGCCCGAGCGCCCCGTCGGGGTGCCGACGCCACGCCTCCAGCAGCAGGTCGAGCCCCTTCTCGGGGGAGAGCCGGCCGAGGAAGAGGAAGCCCTGACCGAGCGGGGTCGGCATGCCGGGATCGGGGATGCCGTTCGGCTTGACCACGATCCGGGAGTCCGGAATGCCGTAGTCACGCAGGTGGTCGGCGACGGCGCTGGTCAACGCGATGAACCGGTCCACCGACTTCCAGGTGCCCCGGTGCACGGCCAGGGTGGTGGCCATCAGCGCGCTCTGCGCCCGCGACCCCCGGTAGCAGCGGTGCACCACCGCAGGAACCCCCAGGGCCCGGCCCCGGCAGTCCTGGCAGATCACGCCGTCGCGGAAGTACAGCCCGGAGGAACAGACCTGGCGGTAGTTGTGCACCGTCTGCACCACCGGCACGCCGTGTTTGTGCGCGGTCCGCACCACCCAGGGCGACAGCAGCGGGTACGGGTTGTGCAGGTGCAGCACGTCCGGCCGATGCTCGGTGAGCAGCCGGGACAGCTCCTGCTGGGCCCGGGGCGCGTAGATCGGGGAGATCGGCAGCAGCGCCTTCGCCGTCCTCGGCATCGACGGGATCTCGTCGGAGCTGCGCAGGAAGGGCAGCACCTCCACACCGGCGGCGGTGAGCTGGGAGATCTCCGCGTCGACGATGGTGTTCTCACCGGAGGGCTGAGCTTCCCGGTACCGGTTGTGCGCCACCACGATTCTCACGGGAAAGAAGGCTACCGTTGGGACGTGCCCGAACTACCGGAGGTGGAGGCGCTCGCCGGTTACCTGCGACAGCGCGCCGTGGGCAGGCGGGTCGACCGCCTGGAGATCGCCGCGATCAGCGCCCTGAAGACGTACGACCCGGCGCCGAGCGCCGTCGCCGGCCGCCCGGTGACCGACGCCCGGCGGCACGGCAAGTTCCTCGACGTGGTCTTCGACGGTGACCTGCACCTGGTGGTCCACCTGGCCCGCGCGGGCTGGCTGCACTACCGGGAGGCGTTCGCCTCGAACGTCCCGTTACGGCCCGGCAAGGGCCCGATCGCGATCCGGGTACGCCTCGACGACGGCTCCGGTTTCGACCTGACCGAGGCCGGCACGCAGAAGAAGCTCGCCGCCTATCTGGTGACGGACCCGCAGGTGGTGCCCGGGATCGCCAGGCTCGGGCCGGACGCGCTCTCGGCCGACCTCGCCACCTTCGCCGGTGCCCTGCGCAGTCGCCGGGGCCAGGTCAAGGGGGTGCTCACCGACCAGGCGGTGCTCGGTGGGGTCGGCAACGCGTACTCCGACGAGATCCTGCACGCGGCGAAGCTCTCGCCGTTCGCGTTGACCGACCGGCTGACCGACGACCAGATGGCGACCCTGCACACGGCGACCCGCCGGGTGCTCGGCGACGCGGTGACCCGCTCGCTGGGGCAGCGGGCCGCCGAACTCAAGGGCGAGAAGCGATCCGGGCTGAAGGTGCACGCCCGCACCGGGCTGCCCTGTCCGGTCTGTGCAGACACCATCCGGGAGGTCTCCTTCGCCGATTCCAGCCTCCAGTACTGCCCGACCTGCCAGACCGGCGGGAAGCCTCTTGCTGACCGACGGTTGTCGAGACTCGTACGGTGAGTAACGCCACTGCCGATTACGGAGCGGAATCGGACGGCCGGTGCGCAACCACTGGTCTGGCGCTCTACCCGGGCCGCCATCCATCGGTATAGTGGCCCGGTCCCCAGCCTCCGAATGGGTGGGGCCGGCCAGATCCCAGGCGGTAGGTGGCCGTCGTGCAATGTCTCTCGGGTCAGCGACGGAACGGAACGCGCGTGGGAAACTGGAGCGGTGGGCGACCCGGGGCGGTCACGGCGAGTGAACGTGACGGGTCATGCGGGAGGACATGGGTGAGGTGACGGCTAGCCTCCAGCGCCCGGTTACCAACGAAGGCCGGAGCAAACTCGTGCGGCACGTCGACAGCTTCGAGATCGAGCCGCCGAACCCGTCGTCCACGAACGGTGTACCCCGATCGGCGTGGGCCCGGGCCCGGCGGCGCGTGTCGCGCTGGCACCGGCCCTACACGGCGATCCTGCTGCTGCTCGACTTCGCCGCGGCCGCCTTCGCCAGCTTCACCGCGATCCGCACCTTCGACCAGGCCACCGCGGGCTTCTACGACGCCCAGAACGACCCGACCTGGTTCTACACCGTCGCGTTCCTGCTGCTGCCGCTCGGCTGGCTGATCATCCTCTGGTTCAACGGCGCCTACGACCGGCGCTGTCTCGGGCTCGGGCCGGACGAGTTCAAGCGGGTGATCCGGGCCGGGGTGGCCGTCTGCGCGGCGGTGTCGTTCCTCGCCTTCGCCACCGTGACCAACCTGTCCCGGTTCACCGTCGGCACGGCGCTGCTGCTGGCCCTGCTGCTGATCCTGCTGGGCCGGATCCTGGCCCGTTTCGTGCTGCACACCATCCGGCGCAACATCCAGCAGGCGGCGCACCGGATGGTGCTGGTCGGGACCCTGCCGGAGTGCCTGGAGGTGTACACGGCGGTCACCCGCACCCCGGCAGCCGGGCTCGTCCCGGTAGCCATCCACATCACCGACGGCTACGCGGCGGCCAAGGGCGTGCAGACCCCGGTTCCGGTGTACGCGGGCCGTGACGTGCTGGCCCTGGTACGCGAGGTCGGCGCGGACACCATCGCGGTCTGCGGCTCGGCCAGCGCCGAGCCCGGCGAGCTGCGCCGTCTGGCCTGGCAGTTGGAGGGCTCCGGGGTCGACCTGGTGGTGGCCCCGCAGCTGACCGACATCGCCGGTCCCCGGGTGCATATCCGCCCGATCGAGGGCCTGCCGCTGCTGCACGTCGAGGAGCCCACCCTGTCCGGGCCGGCGCTGCTGGCCAAGAGCATGATGGACCGCGTCGCCGCCGGAATCGGGCTGCTCATGCTGGTCCCGGTGTTCGTCGCGATCGCCATCGCGATCCGGATCTCCGATCCGGGTCCGGTCTTCTTCCGGCAGCCCCGGGTGGGGCACGAGGGGCGCACGTTCCGGGTGTGGAAGTTCCGGACCATGTACGTCGACGCCGAGGACCGGCTGGCCAGCCTGGTCGACCAGAACGAGACCGACGGCCTGCTGTTCAAGATGAAGGAGGACCCCCGGGTCTTCCCGGTGGGTCGTTTCCTGCGGGCCTCGTCGCTGGACGAGCTGCCCCAGTTGATCAACGTACTCAAGGGGGAGATGTCGCTGGTCGGGCCGCGCCCGCTGCCCGCCGACGACGGTGACTTCCTGGGTGATGTGCGACGTCGACTACTGGTCCGCCCCGGCATGACCGGTTTGTGGCAGGTGTCCGGCCGCTCCGATCTCTCCTGGGACGAGGCCGTCCGGCTCGACCTGTACTACGTCGACAACTGGTCGCTGGCGTACGACCTGGGCATCCTGTGGCGCACCATCGGCGTGGTGGTGGCCCGCAAGGGCGCATACTGACGCACACCGCCCCTTCCCCACAGCGCCCGAAACCAGCAGGATCGTCGACGTGGGTGGCAACATCTCCGCCGTGATCGGCGTCTTCTCTCTGGTCAGCGTGCTGGCCGGGGCGCTGTTCGCGGTCGGTCGGCTACGCGGTCGGCGTGGCATCGCCACTCCCGGGCAGCGGGCCACCTACGAGGTGCTGCACACCGCCGGGCTGGCGGCCGAGCCGTTGCGGGCCGGACTGAACCCGGCCGGCGCGGCGAAGGCCGCCCGCCACCTGCGCACCCTGATCGGCTCCGAAGGGCTGGCGTTGGCCGACACCGACGACCTGCTCGCGCTCGACGGACGCGGCGCGCACCATCGGGAGCAGTTGCGGGCCGCCGCTCGTCGGGTGATCACGTCGGAACGGTCCAC
The DNA here is from genome assembly GCF_049844495.1 of Micromonospora sp. DT48. Taxonomy (NCBI): domain Bacteria; kingdom Bacillati; phylum Actinomycetota; class Actinomycetes; order Micromonosporales; family Micromonosporaceae; genus Micromonospora; species Micromonospora sp. DT48. The sequence continues at coordinate 117,017 of NZ_JBNCLE010000017.1, read as the reverse complement.
CGTGCTGGGCGAGGCGGAACTGACCTGCAACCGGATCGACTGCCCGGTCCGGGGCGCGGTGGTGGCCCCCCTCGGTGGGGCGTCGGGCCGGATCGCGGGCGCGCTGGTGGCGGTCACCGGCGGCGCGCCCGCACCCGGTCTGGTCCAGGCCACCCTGGAAACCGCCCACTGGGCCGGCAGTCAGGTGGCGCTGGCGGAGCTGGACTCGTCGCGGGAGCGGTTGGCACGGGCCGAGGTACGCGCGCTGCGCGCCCAGATCAGCCCGCACTTCATCTACAACGCGCTGACCGCGATCGGCTCCTTCGTCCGGACCGATCCGGAGCGGGCCCGGGAGCTGATCCTGGAGTTCGCCGAGTTCACCCGCTACTCGTTCCGGGCACACGGCGAGTTCACCACGCTGGCCGAGGAGCTGCGCTCGATCGACCGCTACCTGACCATCGAGCGGGCCAGGTTCGGTGACCGGCTCCAGGTGCGGCTCCAGATCGCCCCGGAGGTGCTGCCGGTGACCCTGCCGTTCCTGTGCCTCCAACCGCTGGTCGAGAACGCGGTGCGCCACGGGTTGTCCCGCAAGCCGGGCACGGGCATGGTGAGCATCGAGGCCCAGGACGCGGGCGCCGAATGTCACATAACGGTGGAGGACGACGGAGTGGGGATGGATCCGGCCACGCTGACCGCAGGAATAGCAGAGCTGGCCGGGTCGACCGGCGACCCGGGCGACGACCCGGGCCAACACGTCGGGCTGTCGAACGTCGACGAGCGCCTGCGGTCGGTCTTCGGCGACCGCTTCGGCCTGGTCGTGGAGACCGGCGTCGGTTCGGGCACGAAGGTGAGCATGCGGGTGCCGAAGTTCCATCCCGGCGTACGGGCGGGTTCGTGACCGCCACCGGCCCGGCCCCGGTCACCGGCTTCCTGCGGGTGCTGGCGGTCGACGACGAGCCACCGGCGCTGGACGAGTTGGCCTACCACCTGCGAGCCGACCACCGGGTGGCCCGGCTGCACACGGCCGGCGACGCCACCGAGGCGCTGCGGGTGCTCCGCGACGACGACGTGGACGTGGTCTTCCTGGACATCCGGATGCCCGGCCTGGACGGCATGGAACTGGCCCGGGTACTGCGCCGCTTCGCCCGGCCCCCGGCGATCGTCTTCGTCACCGCGTACGACGACGGTGCGGCGGACGCCTTCGACATGGGCGCCACCGACTACGTGCGCAAGCCGGTACGCGCGGAACGGCTGGCCGAGGCGTTGCGCCGGGTGGTCGGCTCGCGGGTGGTGCCCGCCCATCCCGCCGCGTTGGCCAGGGCTGAGGAGGATCCCACCATCCCGGTCGAGCTGGCTGGCACCACCAGGATGCTGCCCCGCTCCGCGGTGCGGTGGGTCGAGGCGCAAGGTGACTACGCCCGGCTGCACACCGCAGACGGGTCGCACCTGGTGCGGGTGTCGCTGGCCACGCTCGCCGAGCGGTGGGGCGACGCCGGTTTCGTCCGGATCCACCGGTCGTACCTGGTGCAACTGCGGCTGATCGCCGAGCTTCGCCTGGTGAACAGCGGCTATGTGGTGGTCATCGACGGCACGGAGTTGCCGGTGAGCCGCCGGCACACCCGGGAGCTGAAGGACAAGCTGGTCCGGGCCGCCAAGCAGGAGTGGAGCCGCTGATCGGCGGCACTGTCCACCGGGTTGTCCACAGGCTCGACCCGTTATCCACAAGTTGTCCACAGCCCTCTTGACATTCCCGTCCGGCGGACAAGACTGCCGGGATGGCCGCCGAGGATGCACTGCCGGCACCCCGCCGTCCCGATCCCGCCGAGACCTCCGCCGAGCCGGTCGGCTCCGGACCTCCCGGGCGTACCCGGGTGGTGTTGGCCGAGGTGTCCCGCCGACCGCACTGGGTCGCCGGCATCCACACCGAGCTGACTCAGCAGACCCGGGTCGGTGAGGCACTCATCCGTGGGCTGGTCCGCGCGCAACTGGCCCTGGCGTTGCAGTTGTCGGCGGTGGTGCTGATCGGGTTGGGCGGGCTGCCCTGGCTGTTCGCCATCGCACCCTCGGTCGGCCGGATGACCGTGCTCGGCGTCAACCTCCCGTGGCTGCTGCTCGGGGTGCTCTCCTTCCCGTTCCTGGTCGCCGTCGGATGGACGTACGTGCGCCTGACCGAGCGCAACGAGCAGGACTTCACCGACCTGGTCCAGCGACCGGAGCGCTGACGTGGGCAACGACCTCGTCGTACCGGCGATCGTGGCGGTCACGCTGATCACCGTCGCCATCGGTTTCTACGGGCTGCGGCTGGCCCGCACCACCTCCGATTTCCTGGTCGCCTCCCGGGTGGTCAGCCCCACCTGGAACGCCGCCGCGATCGGCGGCGAGTACCTCTCGGCGGCGAGTTTCCTCGGCGTCGCCGGGTTGATCCTCAAGTACGGCGTGGACGTGCTCTGGTATCCGGTCGGGTTCGCCGCCGGCTATCTGGCACTGCTGCTGTTCGTGGCCGCGCCGCTGCGCCGATCCGGTGCGTTCACCCTGCCCGATTTCTGCGAGCTGCGGCTCGGATCCCGCCGGCTACGGACGCTGGCCACCATCTTCGTGATCTTCATCGGCTGGCTCTACCTGGTGCCGCAGCTCCAGGGCGCCGGCCTGACGCTGGCCACCCTGACCGGCTCGCCGTACCCGATCGGCGCGCTGGTGGTGGGCGCTGTGGTGACCGCGAACGTGGCGCTCGGTGGGATGCGCGCGGTCACCTTCGTGCAGGCGTTTCAGTACTGGCTCAAGCTGACCGCGCTGGCCCTACCAGCGATCTTCCTGGCCCTCCAGTGGCAGGCCGACGGCCGCCCGGCGGTGACCCCGCCCGACGGTGCCACGTTCCGGACGGCGACCACCGTCGTGGTCGAGCAGCGTGCCGTGCTCACCCTGGGCGACGGTCAGACCCTGGAGGTACGCCCCGGCGACGAGCTGAGCTTCGCCGAGGGTGAGCCGGTTCCGGAGGTCTCCGGCGTCGCCAACGGGGCCACCGACTGGCTGCTGCCCAGCGACGCGGGTTCCGACGACCGAGGGCTGTTCGCCACGTACTCGCTGATCCTGGCGACGTTCCTGGGCACCATGGGGCTGCCGCACGTCCTGGTGCGCTTCTACACCAATCCCGACGGGGCCGCCGCCCGCCGGACCACCCTGGTGGTGCTGGCCCTGGTCGGCGTCTTCTACCTGCTGCCCACGATCTACGGCGTGCTGGGTCGGATCTACACGCCACAACTGCTGGTCACCGGGCAGACCGACGCGGTGGTGGTGCTGCTGCCGGAAGCGGCGCTCGGTGCCGGGACGACCGGTCGCCTGCTGGCCGCGTTGGTCGCCGCCGGAGCGTTCGCGGCATTCCTGTCCACCTCGTCCGGGCTGCTCACCAGCGTCGCCGGAGTGATCTCCACCGACGTACTCGGCCGGGGCTCGGTACGCGGCTTCCGGCTGGCCACGGTGATCGCCGGGGTGGTGCCGATGGTCCTCGCCCTCAACGTCTCCGGGATGGACGTCTCGCAGGTGGTGGGGTTGGCGTTCGCCGTCGCCGCGTCCAGCTTCTGCCCGCTGCTGGTGCTCGGCATCTGGTGGCGGGGCCTCACCGACGCGGGTGCCGCCGCCGGCATCCTGGTCGGCGGCGGCGCTGCCGTGACGTCGGTCCTGGTCACCGTCCTCGGTCCGGCCCTGACCGGCTGGCCGGCCTCCCTCATCGCTCAGCCGGCCGCCTGGACGGTGCCGTTGGCCTTCACGGTGATGGTCGCGGTCTCCCTGGCCACCCGACGCCGCGCCCCGACCGACGTCGGCCGCACCATGCTCCGGCTGCACGCTCCCGACGCCCTGCGATCGTGAGGGGCCCCGGTCACGCCGGATGGCGGCCCACCGGTGCCAGCCCGGCCCGTCGGTGTGGGCACCGGGGTTCCGCTGCGCCTCCAACTCGGGGATGAGCTGCGGATCCTCCTCCGGTCGGGCGGCGAGCTGGTCGAGACCGGATACGGTCGGGCGCATGACTGGAGAGCACCCGGCGCTGGCGCTACGTGGCCTGGCAAAGAGCTTCGACGGCAAGGTCGCGGTGAACGGCGTGAATCTTGACGTGCCGGCCGGATCCTTCTACGGGCTGCTCGGCCCGAACGGTGCCGGCAAGACCACCACCCTGTCGATGGCGGTCGGTCTGCTGCGGCCCGACGCGGGCGGCGCGTGGGTGCTCGGCCACGACGTGTGGGCCGACCCGGTCACCGCGAAGCAGTTGCTCGGCGTCATGCCGGACGGGGTACGCCTCTTCGACCGGCTCACCGGCGCGGAGCTGCTGGCGTACCACGGCCTGCTGCGCGGCATGGAACCGGACGTGGTCGACCAGCGGGCGGCGGAGCTGCTCGACGTGCTGGCCCTCGCCGACGCCGGTCGGACCCTGGTGGTGGACTACTCCGCCGGTATGAAGAAGAAGATCGGTCTGGCCTGCGCGCTGCTCCACGGGCCCCGACTGCTGGTGCTTGACGAACCGTTCGAGGCGGTCGACCCGGTCTCGGCGGCGCTGATCCGGGACATCCTCCAGCGGTACGTGACCGGTGGCGGGACGGTGGTCTTCTCCAGCCACGTCATGGAGGTCGTGCAACGGCTCTGCACCCACGTGGCGATCCTCGCCGAGGGCATCATCAAGCGGGTCGGCACGCTGGAGCAGGTACGCGGCGACCGCTCGCTGGAGGAGGTCTTCGTCGAGGTGGTCGGCGGGCGTACCGCCACCGGTGAGGAGTTGGCGTGGCTGGCCCAGTGACCACACCGGCCGCCCAGGCGCGGCCGGTCTCGGCGCGTCACTTCGTCCGGCTCAAGCTGCGGGTGATGGGCAACAACTTCCGCGGTCAGGGTTGGCGGGTGGCGCTGTTCCTGGTCGGCTCGCTGCTCGGGCTCTGGTTCGCGGTCGGCGCCTTCTTCGGCCTGGCGGCGCCCGGCTTGATCGGCAACGACCGGTACGCCCTGATGATCGCCGCGTTCGCCGGCGGGCTGATGGTGCTCGGTTGGCTGGTGCTGCCCCTGGTCTTCTTCGGCGTCGACGAGACACTCGACCCGGCCCGGTTCGCCCTGCTGCCACTGCCCCGCCGAACCCTGGTCATCGGGTTGTTCGCGGCGGCACTGGTGAGCGTACCCACGGTCGCGGTGCTGCTCGCGCTCTCCGGCCTGGTGGTCACCGCCGGGGTGTTCGGCGGCTGGTCGGCCGCCCTGGTCGCCGCCGTCGGCGTGGTCTGCGGGCTGCTTCTCTGCGTCGCCGGTGCCCGAGCGTTGACCAGCGCGTTCGCCTCCATGCTCCGGTCCCGCCGGGTTCGTGACCTGGCCGCCGTGCTGCTCGCGGTGGTGGCCGCGCTGCTCGGGCCGTTGCAGATCGCCGGTGTGGCCGCGATCCAGGACACCGACTGGGACCGGCTGACCGGCTTGGCGACGGTGATCGGCTGGACTCCCCTCGGCGCCCCCTGGACGGCGGGCATCGACGTGGCGCAGGGCCGGGCCTGGGCGGCACCCCTGAAGCTGCTGATCACCATCGCCACGATCGTCGCGCTGCTGGCCTGGTGGTCGCGCTCGCTGGAGTCGGCGATGACGGGCGTGGCCAGCAGCGGGCCGAACCGGGCGAAGCCCGAGGTCACCGGCGCGGTGGTGGCCCAGCTCTTTCCCCGGGCCGCCGGCTGGCTGCGGCGGGACCGGTTCGGTGCCCTGGTCGCCCGCGAGGCCCGCTACTGGTGGCGGGACGCGCGACGGCGAGCCAACCTGATCACCGTCGCGGTGGTCGGTCTCTTCGTGCCGGTGATGGTCAACTTCGGTGGGCAGGGTTTTTCGTTCGACAGCACGGAGGGCTTCACCCCTGCCGGCGGTTCGTCGCCGGTCCTGGCCAGCCTCTCCATGGTCTTCGTCGGCCTGCTCGCCGCGGTGACCCTGGCCAACCAGTTCGGTTTCGACGGCAGCGCGTACGCGGCCAACGTGGTGGCCGGCGTGCCCGGCCGGCTGGAGCTGCGCGCCCGGATCACCGCCTTCTCGCTCTACATCCTTCCGATGCTGGCGGTGGTCGCGGTGGTGATCGCGCTGGTGCTGGGCGAGCCGACGTGGATCGGGCTCATGGCGGGTGCGCTGGTCGCCACCTACGGTGTCGGGCTGGCGGTCAACTCGTTCGTCTCCGTGCTGGGCGCGTACTCGTTGCCGGAGACCAGTAACCCCTTCGCGATGAACAGTGGCGCCGGGGTGGTGAAGGGGCTGCTGACCCTGCTGGCCATGGCCGCCACCGCCGCGCTCGCCGTGCCGATGGTGGTCGCCGCGGCGCTGCTCGACGACGTCTGGCTCTGGCTGGGCCTGCCGCTGGGCCTCGCGTACGGCGTCGGCGCGGCGCTGCTCGGCGTCCACCTGGCCGGCGACGTGCTGGACCGCCGACAGCCCGAACTCCTCGCCCTGGTCACCCCCCGCCGCTGACGCCGGGCGCGCCCTCGCCCCCCCCGCGCCCGCGGGGGGCGGCCGGCGGCCCCCCCCCCCCGGCGGCGGGCTCCCCCCGACGCGGCGACCCCGGGG
>NZ_JBNCLE010000017.1:0-110473 GCF_049844495.1 Micromonospora sp. DT48 | reverse complement strand
GGCCCGCCCCCCCCCCGAACCCCGCGCCCTGGCCCCCCCCCCCCGCGCCCGCGGGGCGCCCCCCCGCCCGGCGCCCGCGGCGGGGTGCACGGATGCGACACACCCCGACGTGGGGCTCCGGCCCGCGAACCGGATCCAGGGGGTCAGAATGTTTCACGTGAATCATGAGCCGGGTGCCCGGATCCACCACACCGACCCGTTCGCCGCGCCAGCCGACACGCGTTCGCCGGTGCGCCGGCTACGGGGGCGGCTCGCCGCGCCGGTGACGCTCTGGACGGCACCCGGCCCGGCCGGGCTGACGGTGTCGTCGACCCTGGTCGCCGAGGGCGAGCCGGGACGGCTGCTGGGCCTGCTCGACGCCGAGTCGGACCTGTGGGCGGCGGTCGAGGAGACCGGCCGTTTCGCCGTGACACCGCTCGGCCCTCCGCACCGGCAGCTCGCCGACCGGTTCGCCGGTCTCTTCCCGTCGCCGGGCGGCCTCTTCGCCACCGGTGGGTGGCTCGACACGCCATACGGGCCGGTGCCGGACGACGCGGGTGGCTGGGCCGGTTGCCGTCTCGACGGTGCCCGGGAGTACGGGTGGGCCCTGCTGGTCGAGGCGACCATCGAGCGGGTGGAACTGGCCGACGAGGCCGAGCCGCTGCTGCACCACAGGGGGCGTTACCGGGAACTGGCGTGACCATGACGACGAATCACCCACCCGCTGCTCTAGGCTGACCGGTCATGAAGGTTGAGCAGCGCTTCGGTCCCGGTCACCGGGTCCTGGTCACCGGCGGTGCCGGTTTCGTTCCCTCACACCTGGTGGATTCGCTGGTCGAGCGCGGCTGCACGGTCGTCGCCCTCGACAACTTCGTCACCGGGTCCAAGGAAAACGTCGCCCACCTGCTCGACACCCCGACCTTCACCCTGGTGGAGGCAGACATCTCCGACGGGCTGCCCAGCCACCCGGCGTTGGCCGAGCGGTTCGACGCCATCCTGCACATGGCCTCACCGGCCAGCCCGACCGACTTCGAGAAGCTGCCGGTCGAGATCCTGCGGGTCGGCTCGGTCGCCACCCTGCACCTGCTGGACCGTGCCGCCGCCGACGGCGCCCGGTTCCTGTTGGCCTCCACCTCCGAGGCGTACGGTGACCCGAAGGAGCACCCGCAGCGGGAGACCTACTGGGGCAACGTCAACCCGATCGGCGTGCGCAGCGTCTACGACGAGGCCAAGCGCTTCTCGGAGGCCGCGACGATGGCGTACCGCCGTGGTCGGGGCGTGGACACCGCGATCGTGCGCATCTTCAATACTTACGGGCCGAGGATGCGGCCCGACGACGGACGCGCCATCCCGACCTTCATCTCCCAGGCGCTGCGCGGCGAACCGATCACCGTGCACGGCACCGGCAACCAGACCCGGTCCATCTGCTACGTCGCGGACCTGGTCCGGGGCATTCTGCTGCTGCTCGACTCGACCGAGGCCGGGCCGGTGAACTGCGGCACCGAGCACGAGATGAGCATGCGGGAACTGGCCGAGACGATCGTGTCGCTCTGCGACAGCCAGTCGCAGGTGACGTATGTCACGCGCAGTGCGGACGACCCCGAGATGCGGCGACCGGATCTCACCCTGGCCCGGGAAACGCTCGGCTACGAGCCGACCGTCGCGCCCGAGGAGGGGCTGCGGCGCACCATCGAGCACTTCCGCCAGCGACTCGGGTAGGCCGCGCCGGCACCGCCATGAGGGCGTTGTTGGCTTGTGCTGCGTACATTGAGTGACATGTCAGCGACGTTTCCCGCCGTACTGCCGGTCCTTCGCCTGCCGCGCAGCGCCGGCCGGGCGGCGGTACCGGGCCCGGGACGCGGCAGCCGGGCCGGCGAGCCGTCCCAGACCCGGTGGTATCCCGCGTACGACGATGAGCCGGTCCCGTCCGGCGGGCCAGGGGGCCCGCGTGGCCCGGTGGGCCCGGGTGGGCCCGGTGCTGGTCCTCCGGCGCGTCGGCGGGGACCGCACTGGCGTCGCATCGCGCTGGTGGCGGGCGTGGCCGTGCTGGTGCTGGCCCTGGTCGGCGGCGCGGGTGCCTGGTTCTACGCCCGCAGCCTCGACAACAACATGGCCCGCACCGACCCGTTCTCGGAGATCACCGGCGGTCGGCCGGCCAAGACCGTCGACGGCACGCTGAACATCCTGCTGGTGGGCACCGACTCACGGGATCCGGACGCACCGATGGACCGGGCCGGCGAGTGGCGGGCCGACACGATCATCATCATGCACATCCCCGCCGACCACCAGCAGGCATATCTGGTCTCCATTCCACGTGACCTGTACGTGCCGATCCCGGAGAGCGCCGGGGCGGGCTGCGAGACGGGCCAACGACGCAAGATCAACGCTGCCTTCGCGTTCGGTGGGCTGCCGCTGGCGGTACGCACCGTCGAGTGCTTCACCGACGTGCACATCGACCACGTGATGGCCATCGACTTCGCCGGGTTCAAGCAGGTCACCGACGCCCTCGGCGGGGTGGACCTGGAGGTGGAGCGGACCATCACCTCGATCCACAAGCCGTATCGCAAGTTCACCAAGGGCACCAACCACATGAACGGCACCGAGGCCCTGGACTGGATCCGCCAGCGCAAGCAGTTCCCGGACGGTGACTTCGCCCGGATGCGCCACCAGCAGGACTTCCTCCGGGCCCTGATGGACAAGGCGGCGAGCACGGGCACACTGACCAACCCGAAGAAGCTCAACGCCTTCCTCCGGTCGGTCACCGACGCGGTCACCGTCGACCAGGGCTTCTCGCTCACCGACATGGCGGTGCAGTTCCGCAACCTGCGGGGCGAGAACCTGACCTTCGTCACCAGCCCTCACCTGGGCAGCCAGACCATCAACGGCGAGTCGGTGGTGGTCTCCGACCGGGAGAAGGCCCTGACCCTGTACCGGGCGATAACGGCGGACACCATGGCCGACTGGATGCGGGCCAACAAACCGACGACCACCGGCAACGGCTGATCACGGCCGAGTAGGCGAGGAATAGTCGATCGGCTGATTTGTTCTGGCCGATCGGCTATTTCAGCAGGATGTCGCGGCAAAGAACGCGAATTGGGCACCAGGTGAACTCGCCACCACGGGAACGCGAACGTAAAGTGTTCCCGCCCCCCTCTGCGAACACGAACTGGAGCACGCATGCCGGTTCACAGCCCCTCACTGCTTGAGCCGTCGCACGCGTCCGCAGCCCCACCCACCGCGCCGGACGGAGGTTCCGGCAAGTCCGGCAAGAAGCGCACCCGACGCAAGGACCCGCTCTGGGCCCGACTCACCGTGATCTTCGGTGCCGCGTTGATGATGACCAGTGGCGTGGCGATCGTCGGTAGCAAGGCGGTCATCAGCCAGGCCACCGGCAACATCGCCCAGCGCAACCTGCTCGGCGACGCGAGCAAGACCACCGAGGAGGGTGGGGCCGACCTCAAGGGCCCGATCGACATGCTGCTGCTCGGGGTCGATGCCCGGGAGCGGTGGGCCGCCGACGACGTACGCGCGGACAGCATCATCGTGTTGCACATCCCGGCCACTCACGACCAGGCGTACCTGATCTCGATCCCGCGCGACACCGAGGCGCGGATCCCGCCCTTCGAGAAGACCGGTTACCGGGGCGGCGTCGGCAAGATCAACTCCGCGTTCCAGGCCGGTGCGCAGAACGGCGGCGGCTGGGAGGGCGGCGCCCAGCTGATGGCACAGACCATCAAGGAGATGACCGGCGTCAGCTTCGACGGCGCGGCCATCATCAACTTCGGCGGCTTCAAGAAGGTGATCGACGCCCTGGGCTCGGTGCGTATCTGCCCGAAGCAGGACGTCAAGTCGATCCACATGTCGTACGTCGACGGCAAGCCGATGTGGAACGCGGACGCCAAGAAGACCGGCAAGCCGCGTACCCCGGTGGTGCACAAGAAGGGCTGCCAGGAGATGGAGGGCTGGGCTGCCCTGGACTTCTCCCGCCAGCGGTACGGCCTGAAGAACAGCGACTACGACCGCCAGCAGAACCAGCAGCAGCTGATCAAGGCGATGGCCAAGAAGGCCACCCAGAACGGCAGCCTCACCAACCCGGTGAAGTTGAACGAGCTGGTCAAGGCGGCCGGTCAGGCGTTCATCCTGGACACCGGCGGCGTCTCGATCGAGGACTTCGTCTTCACCATGCGCGGGGTCACCGGGAACGAGCTGATCATGCTGAAGACCAACGGTGGCACGTACAACGCCAAGGGCAACGGCAACGAGGCGCTCAGCGAGCAGACCCTGGACATGTTCCGGGCGGTTCGCAAGGACAAGCTCGCCGAGTTCGTCTTCTACAACCCCGAGGTGATCTCCTCCCGCAAGTGACCGGCAGGAGCATCACGGATAGCCGAAACCGCCGTCACGATGAGTGGACCTTCCGTAGCCTGATGTGAGCCACATTCACGTCAGGCCCACGGGAGGGACGTCACGGCCAGGACACGGCGTACGGGGGAAAAGCGGACGAGCCGGCACGTCCGGACACCGCGATGGCCCCGCGTACTGCTCGGCATCGGGCTGGCAGCGGTGTTGCTGGCCGGGCTCGCCGCAGGCGGAATCCGGATGCTCACCGACCGGTACGAACGCACGATGACCCGGGCGGAACTGCTCGACCCGGCCGCTCGGGCGGACCGCACCGACCTGGACGGCCCACTCAACTACCTGCTCGTCGGCTCGGACCGGCGACCCGGTGACGCCGGTTCCGGGCAGCGCACCGACACCATCCTGATCGTGCACGTGCCACCCGGGCTACGCGAGGGCTACCTGGTCTCCGTGCCGCGCGACCTGCTGGTGCCCATCCCGCCGGGCGGCGGATACCCGGGCGGCGAAGACAAGATCAATACGGCGTACGAGTACGGCGGGGGCGGTCAGCCCGGCGCGTACCTGCTCTCGGCCACCCTGTCCCAGCTCACCGGCATCCGATTCGACGGTGCCGCCCTAGTCGACTTCGCCGGCCTCCGCAACGTGATCGACCTGCTCGGCGGCGTCGACATGTGCGTACGCAGCGAGGTGCGGTCGATCCACACCGACCGGGTCTTCCACCCCGGCTGTCAGCGGATGGACGGCGCGCAGGCGCTCGACTACGTACGCCAGCGCTACGACCTGCCGGGCGGTGACTACGACCGGCAGACCCACCAGCAACAGCTGCTGGGGGCGATGCTGGAACGGGCCGGTGAGACCCGACTGCGTACCGACCCGGTGCGGCTGCACCGGTTGATCGGCGCCGTCGGCGGCTCGTTGACCGTGGACACCAACGGCGTACCGGTGGAGGACCTGCTGCTCGCGCTGCACGGCCTGGCCACCGACGGACTACGGGGAGTGCGGGTGCCGTCCTACCCCCAGGTGATCGACCAGGTCTCCTACGTCCGGCTCGACCAGGACAGTGACGGGCTGTTCGAAGCGGTACGCGGCAGCCGGATGACGGAGTGGGCCGGTGCTCATCCGCGCTGGGTGACCCAGCTCTGAGACCACCGACGGGCGCTCCCGCCGGGTGTCGTCCGCCGGGCCGGGGCAGCCGCGCGACGAGGTTCTAGGCTTGGTACCCGTGTTCGGACCTCAGATACCCACCGTGACCGTGCCCGAGATCAACGACGAGACGTACCTGCTCGACGTCCGTGAGGACGACGAGTGGGCCGCCGGTCACGCCCCCGGCGCGCACCACCTGCCGATGATGGAGCTACCGGCCCGCCTGGCCGAGGTGCCGACGGACCGGGACGTGGCCGTCATCTGCCGCTCCGGCGGACGTTCCGCCCAGGTCGTCGCATACCTGCTGCGCAACGGCTGGGAGCAGGTGAGCAACGTCGCCGGTGGGATGGGCGACTGGGAGGCAGCCGGTCGGCCGGTGGTCGGCTCGGACGGGCAACCCGGCCGGGTGCTGTAGGACGACGGCCGTGGACGGACCCCTCGTCTTCGCCCACCGGGGTGCCTCGTACGACCTTCCGGAGCACACCCTCGCCGCCTACCTACGCGCCCTCGACGAGGGTGCCGACGGGTTGGAGTGCGACGTCCGGTTGACCCGCGACGGGCACCTCGTCTGCGTGCACGACCGGCGGCTGGACCGGACCAGCAACGGCCGGGGCCTGGTCAGCGCCCGTACCCTCGCCGAGCTGGAGCAGCTGGATTTCGGTTCCTGGCACCCGGGCGGCGTGCCGGCCGACGGCGACGAGGTGCTCGACGACTCACACACCCGGCTGCTCACCCTCGAACGCCTGCTGGAGGCCGTGCTCGCCGCCGACCGCCGGATCCGACTGCTGGTGGAGACGAAACATCCGACCCGCTACGGCGGCAACGTGGAGCGCCGCCTGGTCGCCCTGCTGCGCCGGTACGGGCTGGCCGAACCGGGTCCGGACGCGCCCGTGCAGATCACCGTGATGTCCTTCTCCCCGCTGGCGATACGCCGGATCCGCACGCTGGCCCCCGCGCTGCCGACCGTGCTCCTGCTGGAGGTGCTGCCCCGCTGGCTGCCGCTGGGGCGACTGCCGTTCGGCGCGGGCATCGCCGGGCCGGGGCTGGCACTGGTCCGGGCCCGCCCCACCCTGGTGCCGGCGCTGCGGGCCGCCGGGAACCAGGTCTACGTCTGGACCGTGAACGAGCCACCCGACCTCGACCTCGTGCTCTCGGCCGGGGTGGACGGCGTGATCACCGACCGCCCGGCGCAGACCCTCGCCCGGTTGGGGCGGTGAGCGACCGACGGCAGGGCGAAAGGGATGCGGGCCACTCGGGGGTGCCGGGGAACGTGAGCCGCGGTGCACACTCGGGTCATGCCCGACCGCACCGACTACTCGGCTCTCATCGCCGGGCACACCACCGTCATCGAAATGATCAATTCCGGTGACGCGGGTCTGCCGGTCCTGACCCACCTGCTCCGGGTGACCCAGCCGGCGCTGGGCGCCGCCGGGATGGCGTTCGTGGAGTTCGCGCCCAACGGCGGCCGGGTGATCGCCGCCACCGGAGCCGCCGAGTGGACCGTCGGTCGGCCACTGCCCGTCAACGACCCGGCCACCATCTGCCTGCTCGGCGGTCCTCGGGTGCAGTGCGTACGCACCGACCAGTTCACCAACCCGCTCGTCAGCGAACTGGCCCAGCGCGGGCTGCACCGGATGGTCGTCTCCCGGGCCGAGATCGGCGGCCACACCGTCGGCAGCCTGCACGCGCTCTACCTCGCCGAAGACGGGGAGCCCAGCGCCGAGCACCACACCGTGATCGGGTACCTCGGATCCTGCATCGCCCACATGTACGGCGACCAGAGCGGCCTGCCGGTGCACGGCGACGGCCCGGTGGTCGCGGCGCTCGCCGACGGGCTGGCGGTGGTCGACCGGGACGCCCACGTACGCCTCTGGAATCCGGCCGCCGCCCAGGTCACCGGCCGGTCCGCCGACGAGGCGATCAACAAGCCGTTGCCCTTTCCGCTTCCGCCCTCCGGGCAGGTCCTCGATCACCGCCTGCCCAACGGTCGCTGGTTGCGGATCACCTCGGGGGAGTTGCCAGGACCGGGCACCCTCCGGGTGGTCACCTTCCGGGACACCACCGACCAGCAGCGGCACGACCACGAACGGGACCTCTTCGTCGCGGTCACCAGTCACGAGCTACGCACCCCGGTGACCGTCATCAAGGGCTACGCGGACACTCTCACCGACCATTGGGAGTCGCTCACCGAGACCGACCGGCGGCAGGCGGCCCGGGTCATCGGCCAGCGGGCCAACGAGCTGGCCCGCCTGCTCGACCGGCTGCTCTCCTCGGCAGCCGAGGCGTGGCCGGGCGACGGACCGCCGGCCGCCTTCGACCTCGCCGAGACGCTCCGGGTCGCGATCACCGACCTGCCCACCGACCTGCGGCGGCGGATCACCCTCCAGGTGCCGGCCGACCTGCCCAGGGCGATCGGGCACCGGCAGAGCCTGGCCACCGTGCTCACCGAGCTGGTCACCAACGCCGGCAAGTACTCCCCACCCGACTCCGCGATCGACGTCACCGCCGACGCCGACCGGCAGACTGTCTGCTTCCGGGTCAGTGACCGGGGCATCGGTGTCCGCCCGGAGCACGTGGAACGGGCTTTCGACCGGTTCTGGCAGGGCGACTCGGGTGACCGGCGTCGCTATCCCGGCACCGGTCTGGGCCTCTATCTCGTCCGCAGGATCGTTGAACAACAGAATGGCTGGGTATTCCTCCGACCGAGAAGCGGTGGGGGTACGGTCGCAGAGGTGCGGCTGCCCCGCAGGTGACAGTGGGGGTCACGGGGCGAAAGAAGGGCAGAGGTGGCGACGACGACGGCCGAACGAGCGTGGTGCGTGGTGGTGCCGCACCATGCCAGCGGGGCACGAATCGCCCGGCACCGACTCGCCGCCGAGTTGGCCGGGGCGGTCTCCCCGGCGATGCTGGCGGATCTGGTGGCGGTCCTGGCCGAGCTGGTCGGTAACGCGGTCCGGCACGCCGACCCGCTGCCGGGTGGTGTGGTCCGGGTCGCCTGGCGGCTGCGGGAGATGCCCGACGGTCCGCAGCTCCGGCTGCGGGTCACCGACGGCGGTGCCGCCTGCGCCCCGTGCGTCCGCCCGCCGAACGTGGACGCGGCCGACGGTCGGGGCCTGCACATCGTTTCCGGCCTGGCCACCGACTGGGGCGTGGAGCGCGACGGTCTCGGTCAGAGCGTCTGGGCCGACTTCGACCCGGCCGGTGACCGGCCGCCACTGGTGACCGCCGGCTGACCGACTGTCCCGGCGGGGCGGGTCCGGCCCCCATCGACGGCCGGTGGGCTCTAGGCTGTCTCGCCGTGAGCAAGCGTCGAAAGAACCAGCGGGCCGCCTCTTCGTCCAGCAAGCGCGAGCGCGTCCGGGACGTCTTCGTCCCCCGTCCCTTCGAAGGGCTGGCCGACGAGCCCGAGTGGATCGCCCTGCGGGAGCTGGTGCCGGCCGCGTCCGCACCGCTGCGCCTCACCCCGGCGATCGTCGACGAGTACGGCGACCGGCCGGTCACCCTGGCCACCGTGCTGCCGATGGCCGCTCCCGCGATGAGCCGGGACGACGGTCACGTCTTCATCGGGCTCCAGCGTCACCTTCAGTCCGGTGACGTCTCCCGCGACCTCGCCGAGTCGCTGCTCTGCGCGCTGCGTACCGCCCCGGGTGCCCAGGTCGCGGTGCCGCCGCTGCCAGGTCCGGGGCCCCGGTTGCAGGACATCCTGGTCGACGGCCCGCTGGAGGTCAGACTGCACGAGGGCTTCGAGTTCTGGCTGTCCCCGGAGGCCGCCGAGAACCCGACCGTGCAGGCCAGCCTGGAACGGGCCAACGCGGCGATCTATCCGACGGTGCGGCTGGCTGCCGCGCGTGCCGCGTACTGGTGCCGGGTGACGGACAAGGCCCACGTCCGCTGGGTGCTGCCCGAGGCGGAGGAGGCCGCCCTGGACGCACTGGCCCGGCTGAGCGCGGCCGGCTCACTGACCCTCGGCGAGGAGACCAGGTTCGCCGGCATGTTCCGCGCCCACGGGCGGCTGGTGCCGGTCTGGGATCTGCCCGAGGAGATCCCGGCCGGTGACTGGGAGCAGCCCGTCGCCGACTTCGCCAAGCGGTACGCCGACGCCTTGACCGAGACCGGTCCGCTCGACGCCGCCGCCCGTCGGTCCCGCCAGGGGTTGCTGGGCCGCCAGCTCACCCTGCGCTGACCCTGCGCTGACCCTGTTAGGAAGGGTCCCCTCCTATACCGCAGGCGTTAGGAAGGGGCCCTTCCTTGCTCGCGGAGCAGGGGGCAGGACATGCAGCGGGGGCCGCCGCGCCCCGAGCCCAGCTCCGAGCCGGCGATCGGGATGAGTTCGATCCCGGCCCGCTCCAGTTGGGCGTTGGTCTCGACGTTGCGCTCGTAGCCGACGCAGAGACGGGGCGCGATGGCCAGGGTGTTGTTGCCGTCGTCCCACTGTTCCCGCTCGGCGGTCACCGGGTCGAGCCCGGTGTCGATCACCCGTAGCCGGTCCAGGTCCATCGCGTCGGCGGCGGCCCGCAGGAACGGTGCCGGTCCGTCGACCCGCGGGTCCTCGCCGTCGGCACCGGCGATGACGGTGTACGCCGACAGCGTGTTGGCCACGTTCGGGTACATCAGCACCGCGTCGGCGTCGACCATCGTGCAGATCGTGTCCAGGTGCATGGTCGCCCGTTCCTGGGCGATCGGGACGACGAGGATGGTGTGCGCCAGTCCGGCTGCGAAAACCCGGCGGGCGAGCCGCTCGGCACCGGCCGGGGTGGTCCGCTCGCCCACGCCCACGGCCAGCACCCCGGGTCCCAGCAGTAGCACGTCGCCCCCTTCCAGCGGCTCCAGGCCCGGTCGGTAGACGAACTCGGTGCCGGCGAACCGGGGATGGTGACGGTAGATCGCGTCGGTCAGCGTCGTCTCCCGCCGCCGGGCGGGCATCGCCAGACTCGTCACACCGACCCGGTCGCCGATCCAGAGTGACGAGTCACGGGTGAACAGCAGGTTGGGCAGCGGGTCGATGATGAAGTCGTGTCGGTCCATCAGGGTGTAGACGAGGCCACCCCGGCGGCCTCCGCCGAGCCGCAGCTCCTCGTGGGCCAGACCGGCGACGAGGACGTCGGTCAACGCGGCCGGATCGAGGTACGCCAGGTGCCCGGCGACCCGGGCCCGCAGGGTGTCGCCGAGCCGGGGCGAGTTGAGCACCTCGTCGGTCAGTTCCGCGCGGGCGTCCGGCACGGCCAGTGTCTCGGTGAGCAGGTCGGTCAGGTAGAGCACCTCGACGCCGCGTTGCCGCAACGCCGCCGCGAAGGCGTCATGCTCCTCCTGCGCCCGGCCCACCCAGGGGATCGCGTCGAAGAGCAGCGAGTCGTTGTTGCGTGGGGTGAGCCGGGCGAGTTCCGGCCCTGGGCGGTGCAACAGGACGGTGCCGAGCCGGCCGACCTCACTGTCCACGTAGTGGCTCACTATCGCAGCGTAGGACAGGGTTTGGCGGCATCCGGTAAAACAACCGTGGGTGAATATGGCATTCATCCACAGTCATTCCGGCGCTCCGGCTTGCCGAGCACCGGGACTAGCAACGTAGGGTAGTGAGAACGTAACTTCGAGGGACCTTTTGCCGGAGGTCGCGATGACTGTCTACCCCGCTCGCCGAGCCGTACCGTCCGCCAGGGCACTGCCGCCAGTGGCGGTACCGCACCCACGGGTCGAGTCGCCAGGGGTGGTCGCGGCTCCTCGCCCGTCCCCGTTGGAGTGGGCACGCCGCCGCCGGGCGGAGCGGGGCGCGCGGCGGCTGGAAGCGGCCGGGGCCCGCGCTCTCGGTCAGCTCAACCATCTCGGGCCGGCGTGGCACGTCATCGACTGGCCCCGCACCGACGCGACCGACGTCCTGCTCGACGACCACGCGGACAACCGCGCCGGGTTCCTGGCCATCGGGCCGAGCGGGCTGTTCGCCGTCACCATCGCCGACCACGGCCGCGCCCGTGTCCTGGTCGCGGGTGATGTGGTGCAGATCAACGGCAAGCGCCCGCCGTACGTCGCCGAGGCGCGCCGCGACGCCCGGCGGGCGAGCAAGGCGCTGACCGAGGCCGTCGGTCACCCGATCCCGGTGACCCCGGTGCTCACCTTCGTGGGCTCGGGGGTCATCAGCGTGTACGGCCTGCCCAAGGACTGCCTCATGGCGACCCACCGGGAGCTCGACCGGCTGCTCGTGGCCAGTGGAAACCGGATCAGCCCGGCCACCGCCGAGAAACTGTCCCGGGTCGCGCAGCACCCCAGCACCTGGGGAAACAGCGGCTACCCGCCGGCGGCGGACTACCGGTGGTACGAGGACGGCCGAACGGCCGCTGACAAGCCGGCCAGCCGCCGGTAACGTCAGCGGCGAGGCCACGCGGCCGGGCACGGCTCAGCTCCCGCCGGCCCGCGCCGTCGCCGACCGGGCGCTGATCAACACCGACGGCACCGTACGCCCAGCACGGTCGGCGGTCGCTACCGCGACCGGCTAGCGTGGACGTACCGTCGGTGTGCATAGGAGGCTCGGTGGCCCACGTCGAACTCTCGCTCTCGGAAGTGTTCGTGCCGTCCGGCCAGACACCGACAGAGCCTGGGTGCGACAACATCGGCCGCTGGTCGGCCACGGTTTCCAGCGCCCACGAACCCTGCCTGCTGATCGACGCCGAAACCCGGGTGCTGGCCGTCTCCACCGCCGGTTGCGAACTGCTCCAACTCGGCGCGCCGGAGGACGTGATCGGGCTGCCGCTGCTGGAGGGCGGGCTTCGGCTGCTGGACTTCACCGCGTACCGGGGTGAGTTGACCGAGCCCGAGATCGACAAGATCCCACCGCTGCTGGCGCTCACCTCCGGCCGTCTGGCCCGTGGGCTGCTGCGGATCGAGGCGGCTACGGAGGGCGGTCCCGACGCGACCGTGGACGCCATCTCCACACCTGTCGTCGCCGACGGTGCGGTAGCCGGCTCCCTCACCTTCTTCTCCGAGGTCTGACTTCCTCCTACCATGGGCTCGGCCCCCCGCCACCCCGAGTCTCCTGCCCTGAGGACCACCCCGTGCCGCCCACCCCGCCGTCGCACGCCGAGCCCGACCGCCGCCCTGTCGGCCGCCGAGGCGGTCTCGGCGTCACGCCCCGGCCGTACCGTCGGCTGGCCGGTGTCGCCGTGCTGACCGTGCTGCTGACCGCCGGATGCGGCGAGCCCCCGGAGGTACGCGACAGCGGAGGCAGGCTACCGACCCAGGCCGCCACCACATCTCCGAGCAGCTCCCCCACGTCGTCGTTCGACGCACTTCCGGAGGTTGTGCCGACCCTGCCGTCCGCCGACCCGGGGCTGGTCGCGGTGGCCTGCACCGGTGGGCCGTCGGCGCAGCGGATCATCGAGCTGGTGCGCGGTCGCCGTGGGCTGCTGCCCGGCAACGCCCGGGTCAGCGTCCGCAGCGGTCCGATGTGTGCCGCCGACTGGCAGTTGACCATCCTCGACGTGGCCGGGTACGAGCCGCTCCAGGTGGTGACCCGTGACCGGGCCGGCACGCTGAGCCTGGTGACCGCCGGCACCGACGTCTGCACGGCCGAGGTGCGGGTCGCCAGTCCGGCCGGCATCCAGACGCTGGCCTGCGGCAGCGACGGCGGCGGCTTCCCGGTGCCGGTCGACCCGCCGCCCTCGTCGACGCCGTCGCCCTCGACATCGCCCTCACCCTCGCCGTCGGCCTCGTCGCCGACTCAGGGTGCGTAGGCTGGGCGCATGCCGGGAACGCCACCGACTCGTTTCGTCTACCTCGGGCCCGAGGGCACCTTCGCCGAGCAGGCGCTGCGTACCATCCCCGCCGCCGAGCGGGGTAGCCGTACGCCAGCCCGCAGCGTCGGCGAGGCGCTGGAGGCCGTCCGCGCCACGGAGGCCGATGCGGCTCTGGTGCCGCTGGAGAACTCCATCGGAGGCGCGGTCGGGGTGACCCTCGACGAGTTGGCCGAGGGCGAACCACTGGTCATCACCCGGGAAGTGATCCTCCCGGTGGAGTTCGTGCTCGGGGCGCGTGCGGGCACGCTGCTGTCGGCCATCCGCAGCGTCGCCGCACACCCGCAGGCTTCCACCCAGTGCCGGGGCTGGCTGCGGACGCACCTGCCCGACGCGGTCGTGGTGGACGTGCTGTCGAACGGGGCGGCAGCGGCCGGGGCGGCCAACGGTGAGTACGACGCGGCCATCTGCGCCCCCATCGGCGCGGCCCGGCACCGACTCGCCGTCCTGGCCGACAAGATCGCTGATCACCCCGACGCGGTGACCCGTTTCGTGCTGGTGTCGCGGCCCGGTCCGCCCCCACCGCCCACCGGCGACGACGTGACGTCGCTCGCCGTCTACATCGCGCACGATCGGGTAGGCGCACTGCTGTCCGTGCTGATGGAACTGGCTGTCCGGGGCGTCAACCTGACCCGGATCGAGTCCCGACCGACGGGCGAGGCACTCGGCCGCTACGTCTTCTTCCTCGACTGCACCGGGCATGTGGCCGACGACCGGCTCGGTGAGGCGTTGCAGGGGCTGCGGCGGGTCTGCGCCGACGTCCGCTTCCTCGGCTCCTACCCGCGACACCGGTGGGAGGAGTCGTCCCGGCAACGGCCGGTGGCCGCCCCGGCGGGCCTCTCCGACGCCGACTACACCGACGCCGCCGCCTGGCTCGCCCGTCTGCGCGCGGGCGAGCTGACCTGAGCGGCCCGGCTCAGCCGAACAGGCCGCCGAGCACCCCGCCCTGGTCCTGCTGGCCACTACCCATGATCGGCGGTTCCTCGGAGGGCTGGACGACGACGAAGCCGTGCCCGGCGAAGCTCATCGTGTACGCCTCACCGGTGGTGCGTCCCAACAGCGTGCCGAGCCCGATCTGGTCGGCCCGGTGGTAACCGGTCTGTAGGTTCGCCGACCAGCAGACGGCGGCCTGCGGGTCGACGTAGGTGGGCGCGTCGACGGCGAGCACGACCGGGGTTCCCCGGGTGGTGACGGCGATCCGGCCGTGCCCGGTGAACACGCAGTTGAACAGGCCGGTGGAGGCCATGCCGGCCCCGCCGACCATCCTGATGTCGTACTTCAGGGTGCTGTCGAACGCCAGCACGCTGGAGCCGTTGATGGACAGGGCGTCGCCCGGCTCCAGGTCGATGATGTGCACGTCCTTGGCGAAGTCGGCGAGGAACACGTCACCGCGCCCGGTGAGCCTCATCAGCGGTACGCCCTCGCCGGTGAGCTTCTGCTTGAGAAAGTTGCCCAACCCGCCGGAGCCGAGCGCCTGGAACTGCACCTGACCCTGGTACGCGACCATCGAGCCGACCCGGGCCAGCGCCTCGCCGTTGAGTTCGATCTTCAACATCTTGGCGTTCTGCAAGCGCATGCCGGGCTGGGCCGACTGCTGCTCCAGATTCGCCGCCGAGAACAACTCGCTGCGCATGGGTGCCTCCCGCACTCGCCGTACCTGGTCGAGACGGTAGGGCCAGCCCGCAACCCGGCCCCGGGACGCTCAGCCCCAGCCCAGCTCGTGCAGGCGTGCGTCGTCGATGCCGAAGTGGTGGGCGATCTCGTGGACCACGGTCACCGCCACCTCGTCGATGACGTCCTCGTCGGTGTCGCAGATGCGAAGGATGGGGTTGCGGTAGATGAGGATGCGATCCGGCAGCACGCCCGCGTAGTCCCAGCCCCGGTCGGTCAACGCGTGGCCCTCGTAGAGGCCGAGCAGATCCTCGCCGGGCGGCGGATCGTCCTCGACCAGGATCACCACGTTGCTCATCAGCGCGAGCAGTTCCTCCGGAACCTCGTCGAGCGCCTCCCCCACCAGTTCCTCGAACCGCTCACGCTCCATCTCCACCGGCACAGCGTCATTCTCCCCACCCATCCGCGATCGTGCACTCCCGGTCGCCGCGACGCGGCCGACAGCCGGTGACGGCCGACCGGGAGGGCACGATCGACGCGGGTCAGGAGGTGAGGCGGGCGGTGAGGGTGATCTCGGCGCCGGGTGAGAGCAGCCGGGAGATCGGGCAGTTCTGCTTGGCGGCCTCGGCCAGCTTGGCGAACTGCGCCTCGTCGATGCCGGGCACCGCACCGACGGTGTCCAACTCGATCCGGGTCACGGTCATCCCGGCGTCGGTCTTGTCCAGGTGCACCTTCGCGGTGGTCTCCACCGAGGTCGGCGTGGTGCCGGCGTCGGCGAGCGCCTTGGAGAAGGCCATCGAGAAGCAGCCGGCGTGCGCGGCACCGATCAACTCCTCGGGGTTGGTGCCCTCACCCTCCTCGAACCGGGACTTGAAGGAGTAGTTCCCCTGGAGCCCGCCCTTGCCGGTGCGGATGGTGCCGGAACCCTCGGTCAGGTTGCCCTGCCAGCGTGCTGAAGCGGTACGGATAGGCATACACCTGACGCTAGTCCACCGGGAGCCGGCAGGCGACCGACCGCCCCGGCCGCGCCCGTGTTCCTCGCGTCACGCTCCGGTTGTGTCATGATGCGACACATGCCCACGGGGCACGGCGGCCTGGCCACCAGGAGAGGTGAGCGATGACCAACGACCTCCCCATACCTCGGCAGGACGACCGCTCCGAGGAAGCCAGCGTCATCGAGTGGGGCACGGCGGAGGAGTCACCCACGGCGGGACGGTTCCGTCGGGCGCTCGGCGGTCTCGGGCGGGACCACCGGGTGCCGGTGCTGCTGGCCGGTCTCGGCGCGGTGGCCGCGTTGGCGTCACTGTTGGGCGAGTGGTCCACGGTCACGGTTCCCAACGGTGGACCGGAGCCGCAGACGTCACTTCGGTTGACCAGCGGTGTGGCCGACATCGGGCTGGGCCCGGCGTACGTGGTCGGTCTCCTGGCGCTCGCCACCGCGGTGGCGCTCGCGCTGCGCGGCACCGACTCCGTGCGGGCCAATGCCCGGGTGGCCGGGTTGGCCCTCGCCGCCGGCGTTCTCGCGCTGCTCGCGACCATCGCGGTGTCATTCGACGACACGATGCGACGGACCATGTACTACAACACGGAGTGGACCTTCGTCGTCGCGTACGAGCGCGGGCTGATCGTCGCTGTCGTCGCCGTCGGTCTGTTCGCCGCGGCACTCCTGCGGACGTCGCCCGGCCCGGCCGGAGCACGGTCAGCCTCGGACGGGCCGCGACCGGGCAACCGGCGGTCGTCCGAGGAGGCGGAGCCGGAGGACAGACACCCACCTGCGGACATCACCGTCACGCCCACCGTTCCCTTCGCCCGGGGCGCCTCGCTCGACTGATCCCCGGTCATCTCCGGCACATCGCCCGTTGGCATCCGATTCGCCTGGAAGCCGTGGTTGCGACCGGTTCTGCGAGGTACGGTTGCTGCCCGCCGTCACACCGGTCGCCGATCGACGAGGCGAACGGCTGGTCGCGACGGCGGCGGGCGAAGGAGGAACGATGACCCGCCCGGGCCTGCCCAAGCTGATCGCCACCGACCTCGACGGGACGCTCGTCCGCAGCGACGACACCGTGTCCGCGTTCACGCACGAGGTCCTCGACCGGGTCCGCGCCGCCGGTATCCCGGTGGTCGGCGCCACCGGTCGCGGTCCCCGACTGACCGAACTGACCCGCAACGACATCCGCGCCGCCGACTTCCTCGTGCTGGCCGGTGGCGGCCGGGTGGTCGACCAGAGCGACCCGGAGGGGCCGGTGGTGCTGCGGGACGACCGCCTCTCCAGCGAGGTGCTGGCCGCCCTGTTGGCCGAGCTGGAGGCTGCGGTCGGCCCGCTGACGGTCATGGTCGAGGCGTCGGACGAACACGAGGCCCCGCTCTGGGGCGACTACCATCCCGCCTGGCCCTATCAGGACGCGTTCGAGGTGCGTAGCCGCGCCGAGTGCCTCGCCGGTGACGTGATCAAGGCGTTCGCGCGTACCGCCGACCACCACGTGGACGAGCTGCTGGCCGCCGCCCGGGAGATCGTCCCGCCGCATCTCGCCACCCTCACCCAGGCGGGCCTGGGCTTCATCGAGATCTGCCCGCCCGGGGTGGACAAGGCGTCCGGCCTCAGCGTGATCGCGCAGAACCTCGGGGTGGATCCGGCCGACGTGCTGGTCTTCGGTGACATGCCCAACGACCTGCCGATGTTCGAGTGGGCCGGCTGGGGACGGGTGGCCGTGGCCAACGCCCATCCGACCCTGCGGTTGGCAGCCGACGAGATCACCCTGCGCAACGACGACGACGGGGTGGCCGTTTATCTCGACCGGCTACTGTCCCGGTGATGGATTCCACGCCACACCTGGTTGCCAGCGACATCGACGGGACGCTGCTGCGCGACGACCGCACCCTCAGCGCCCGCACCGCCGACGTGCTGGCCCGGATCTCCGCCCGGGGCACGCCGGTCGTCCTGGTCACCGGTCGGCCGATCCGCTGGCTCCGGCTGGTGTACGAGCAGCTGGCCGCGCCGCTGCCGGCGGTCTGCGCCAACGGCGCGGTGGTCTACGACCCGCACAACGACGAGGTGTTGCGGGCCGACCCGCTGGCCCCGGAGCTGCTCGCCGAGGTGGTCCGACGCCTGCGGGCCGAGATATCCGGGGTGAGTCTGGCCGTGGAGATCGTGGACAGCCGGCAGATGCGCCACGAGGCGCACTATCCGCTGCGTTGGGACGCCGACGCCGAGGCGATCCGGGCGGTGGAGACCGCCGAGGAGTTGCTGTCGGTGCCTGCGGTGAAGCTGCTGGCCCGAGCCGGCGAGCAGCAGGACCCCGACCAGTTCACCCGGCTGGTCACCGCGGCCCTCGCCGGAATCGCCGAGGCCACCCACTCCTCACGCTCGGGGTTGGTGGAGATCTCGGCGGCCGGCGTGACGAAGGCCGCAGGTCTGGCCTGGTACTGCCACCGAATCGGGGTCGCCGCACCGGACGTGCTCGCCTTCGGTGACATGCCCAACGACCTGCCGATGCTCACCTGGGCGGGGCGAGCCGTAGCGGTCGCCAACGCGCATCCGGAGGTGCTGGCGATCGCCGACGAGGTCGCCCCGGCGAACTCGTCCGACGGTGTGGCCACGTACCTGGAGAAGGTTTTCGGGGTGGACTAAGCCCGGCCATCCGGCTGCGGCGCGGGCCGCAGCCGGATGCCGATGTCAGAGGTACTGGCCGGTGCTGTGTCCCTCGCCGCCGCCCGACTGCCCCATGCCGGGCATTCCCGGCAGCATCGCCCCTGCCGGTCCGCTGGGCAACGCCTGCCGCCCGGAGCGCATCTGCTCCAGCTGCACCCGCGCCGCCATCTGCTGCGCGACCAGGGCTGCCTGGATGCCGTGGAACAGCCCTTCGAGCCAGCCGACCAGCTGGGCGTGGGCGATCCGCAGCTCCCCCTCGCTCGGTGCGTGGTCCTCGGAGAACGGCAGCGAGATCCGCTCCAGTTCCTCCCGCAACTCGGGGGCGAGACCCTCCTTCAGCTCGCCGATCGACCGTTCGTGGATCTCCCGCATCCGATGCCGGCTCGCGTCGTCGAGGGGAGCGGCCTTGACCTCCTCAAGCAGCTGTTTGATCATGCTGCCGATCCGCATCACCTTGGCCGGCTGTTCCACCAGGCGCGAAGGGTCCTCGCCCGGTCCGTCGTCGGTCTGCACGGTCCCGACCGGCCGGCCGTCAGGTCCCACCACCACCACGGTCCCGGAGGGGCCGGCACCGTCCCGGCCAGGCTCGTCGTTCTGTCCAGCGGAGCGCGCTTCGGTCATGCCCTCCATCTTTACCCAACCGGGCCGGTCAGCACCCGTCGGCCCGTCGGTGCCCGCAGCCGGGGCGACGCACATCCTGCCGGGGCCCACGAACCGCGCTACCGTCGGTCGATGTCCTCCGATCCCCGGGCGGTGTTGACCCGCCCCGCGCCCGAACCGGACGTGACGGTCGCCTACGGCGGTCACCCGGACCAGATCGCCGACCTGCGCCGACCGGCCGGCTCCGGTCCACCCCGGCCGCTGGTGGTCGTGATACACGGTGGTTTCTGGCGCGCGGAGTACGACCGCCGGCACACCGGGCCGCTGGCGAGCGCACTGGCCACCCTCGGATACCCGGTCGCCCAGCTGGAGTACCGGCGGACCGGGCAGCCCGGTGGCGGCTGGCCCGGGACCCTGACCGATGTGCTGGCGGGGGTCTCCGCGCTACCCGAGTTGGCCGCGACCGCACTGCCGGGGCGGGTCACCTCGGCACCGCCGGTGCTGGTCGGCCATTCGGCCGGCGGCCACCTGGCGCTGTACGCGGCGGCCCATGCGCCCGGTGCCGTCGCCGGGGTGCTGGCCCTCGCGCCCGTCGCCGACCTGGTCGAGGCGTACCGGCTGGATCTGGACGCCGGCGCCGTGGCCGCACTGCTCGGCGGCGGGCCGGCCGACGCACCGGAGCGGTACGCGACCACGGATCCGCGGTCGCTGGTCCCCCTACAACCACGGACGGTAGTGGTGCACGGAGCACTGGACCAGCAGGTGCCGATCGACATATCTCGAAATTATGTTACCGCCGCCCGTGCGGCGGGTGCCGATATCCACCTGATTGAGCTGCCGGATTGCGAGCACTTTGGGCTCATCGCTCCCGGCTCGTCGGCATGGCCCAAGGTTACCGACGCGTTGCGTTCTCTGCACGAAGATCACTAGCCATTGACGCAGCGTCGCCAACCAGGTAGAACGCCGGAGGGGCGGATGCGCCCGGCTACACATTCGAAGGGAACCCGGTGTCGCAGATGAACCGCAGGCGCGCACTCCAGTTGCTGGCCGCGCTCGGTACGGGCGGACTCGCCGCTGGGTGTGCCTCCGACGCCGAGCCGAAGGATACCGGCGCAGAACGCCCGGTCAAGATCGGGCTCATCGCGCCTCAGTCCGGTGCGGGCAAGGCCATCGGCGACGAACTCAGCAACGGCTTCGAGCTGTACCTGGACCTCAACGACAGGCGCCTGGGCGGCCACCCGGTCGAGCTGGTCACGGCCGACGAAGGTGACAACGTCAAGTCCGGCCAGGCCGCCGTGGAGGGGCTACTCAAGCAGGGTGTGCTCGCCCTCACCGGGGTCGCCAGCTCCTCGGTCATGTTCGGCATCAGGGACATCGTCGAGCAGGCCCGGGTTCCGTTGATCGGCTCGAATGCCTCACCGACGAACCTGCAGAGCGTCGTCTACATCTGGCGTACGTCGTACGTGCTCGACGAGGCGGGCCGGGCACTCGGCCGCTACCTGAAGGACGAACTCGGCTCCTCCGACCGGGTCGCGACCATCCTGCCGGAGGGGGTCGTCGGCGTCGAGGACGTGCTGCGTGGCTTCCGCGAGGAGTTCGGCGAGGCCGACCCGCGCATCGCCGCCCCGGTGGTCTGGACCTCCGGCAGCAGCAACCCCAGCCGGACCGCCTACGTGTCGGACATCAACCGCGCCCTGGCCAACAACCCGTCGGTGGTCTTCTGCTTCTACTCCGGCGCGGCGGCGGTCGAGTTCATCATGCAGCTGCGTGACGCGGGGTTCCGGGGCCGGATCTACGCTCCCGGCTTCCTCACCGAGGGTTCGGTGCTGGAGGACATCCGACCGGCGAGCGACGCCATCGGCATCCGTACCGCGCTGAACTACTCCGCCGACCTGAACAACGCGGCGAACCGCCGGTTCGCCTCGGCGTACCGCAAGAAGCACAACGCTTCCCCGACCACGTACGCGATGGCCTCGTACGACGCGGCCAAGGTGCTCGACCAGGCGATCCGTCTCGCCGGTGCGACACCCACCGCACAGCAGGTCAACCTCGCGCTGGGTCGGATCGGGCAGATCGACAGCCCGCGCGGCGCCTGGCAGTTCAACCAGCCCCGGACGCCCCAGCAGAAGTGGTACCTGCGCGAGGTGCAGCGCGACGGCCAGGTGGTGTCGAACGTGCTGGTCAACGAGTTGGCCACGCTCGGCTGAGTCGAGGTACGCGACGAGGTCGCCCCGGCCGGGGCGACCTCGTGACGGGACCTCAGTACCGCAACTCGGCGACGCAGCACTTCACGCTGCCGCCGCCCTTCTTCAGTTCGGCCAACTCCACCGGCACCGGGGTGTAGCCGGCCGCCTTCAGGCGACCGGCGAGCCGACTGGCCTCGCTGTTGAGCACCACGTTGGCGCCGTCGCTGACCAGGTTGAGCCCGAAGGCGAGGGCGTCCTCGTCGTCGGCCAGCACGGCGTCCGGGAAGAGTTGCGCGAGCACCCGCTGACTGGCGGCGGAGAAGGCACCGGGGTAGTAGACGATGTTCCCGTCGTCGAGCGAGGCGAGCGCCACGTCCAGGTGGTAGAAGCGCGGGTCGACCAGCCGCAGGGAGATCACCGGCCGACCGAGCGCCTCCTGCGCCTCGGCGTGCGCCGGCAGCTCCGTCCGGAAGCCGTGCCCGGCCAGGATCAGCCCGCCGTGCGCCTCCGGCAGGTACGCGAAATCGCCCTCGCCCTCGTTGGTCTCGTTCGGCGCGATGAACCGCCAGCCCTGCGACTCGTGGAAGGTCCGGTGAGTGGCCGCCTCGGCGGACCGCTGCTCGTGCTTGAACCGCGCCCCGTAGACCGTGCCGTCAACCATGAACGCGCCGTTGGCGGCGTAGACCATGTCGGGCAGGCCGGGCTCGGGCACCAGCAGATGCACCTCATGGCCGAGGCCGACCAGCGTCTCGCGCAGCCGGTCCCACTGCTTGACCGCCAGTTCCGCGTCGACCGGGGCGGTCACGTCCATCCACGGGTTGATCGCGTACTCGACCGCGAAGTGCTCGGGAGAGCACATGAGATATGTCCGCTTTCGCGGCACTCGCTGCTGGTTCACGATGACCAAGGGTAGGTACCCTACAACTTTGGTAACAGCCGCAAACATTGCTTCCCAGAGGCGGAACGTTGCAGATCGACACCGTAGACCAGCGAATCATTGCGTTGCTTGTTGCTGACGCCCGTGCCTCGTACGCGGACATCGGCACCCGGGTGTCGCTCTCCGCTCCGGCGGTGAAGCGCCGGGTCGATCGACTGCGGGCCGCCGGGGTGATCAGGGGATTCACCGCCATCGTGGATCCCGCCTCGGTCGGCTGGACCACCGAGGCCTTCGTGGAGCTGTTCTGTGCCGGCCGGACCACGCCGGCCCAGATCGGGGCCGCCGTGCGTCGCCATCCCGAGGTGGTCGGCGCGTACACCGTCTCCGGCGAAGCCGACGCGTTGGTGCATCTGCGCGCCGCCGACATCGCGCACCTGGAAGAGGCGCTGGAGCGGCTGCGGGCCGAGACGTTCGTGACCTCCAGCCGCAGCACCATCGTGCTCTCCCGGCTCGTCGAGTCCCCGGGCGTCGGCCCCTCCACCAGCTGACCCCCAACCGCTCGCGCCCGAGTGGAACCGGACGGAGCGTCGCCGCGTCGAACCGCCCATGAAACGGGGCACCAAGCTCGCCACGACCGGCGGTTCGCTGCTCGTGCTCACCCTGCTTGCCGGCAGCATGGCCGTGTCGCAGTCGTCGCCGAACGAGCCCGGAACCCCCACCGCACCGACCGCGCCGATGGTGCCGGTCGGCCTGGTCTCCTTCGACTCCTGCGCCGACGCCCTCGCGGAGCTGCGGGCGGCGGCCACCGCGTCGGTCGGCCCGTACGGCTTCGCCGGTGACGCGGTGCTGTTCGGCGACCGGACCGCCGCGATCGGCGGCGCGGAGTCCAAGGCCCGCACCTTCGCCGAAGCACCGGGAGACGCCGCCGTCCGGGACGCCGGAGCGGGTCACTCGACGACCAACAACCACGAGGCCGGCGCGGACGAACCCGACCTGGTCAAGACCGACGGGCGACGGATCGTCACGGTCACCGGCGGCGTGCTGCGGGTGGTCGACCCGGTTACCCGCCGGGTCACCGGGCGGCTCGACCTGACTGACGACCGGGAGGAGCTGCGCTGGCAGGAGCATCGGCTGCTGCTGCTCGGCGACCGTGCGCTGGTCCTGCGCGAGGATCCGCCGCGCCCAGCCGACTCGCTGCGCTCGATCCGGCGTGCCGGTGCGACCCGGCTACTGCTGATCGACCTGTCCGCCCGTCCCCAGCTGCTCGGCACGTACCGGGTCGGGGGCAGCACGGTCGACGCCCGGCTGACCGGCCGCACCGCCCGGGTGGCGGTCCGTACCTCCGCGCAGCTGCGGTTCCCGCCGATGGCCGAGGGCACCGACCGGGTCCGGACGGAACGCAACCGGGCGGTCATCGCCCGCGCCGGTGTCGAGGCATGGCTGCCGGAGTACGAGTGGACCGCCGGAGCGGAGCGGCACACCGGCCGGGTCGGTTGCGACCGGCTGAACCGGCCGGACCGGATGACCGGCTCGTCCACCCTCACCGTGCTCAGCTTCGACCTCACCGCCGACCGGCTCGGCGACGGTGACCCGGTCGCCGTGGCGGCCGACGCCGACACCGTCTACGGCACGGCGACCAGCCTCTACCTGGCGGGTCGCCGACCGGCTCCGATCACCGGCGCACCCCGCTGGCAGCCGCCCTCCACCGAACAGGTCACCGACGTCTACCAGTTCGACACCGCCGAGCCGGGCCGTCCCCGTTTCCTCGCCGCCGGATCGGTGCCCGGTTGGCTGATCAACCAGTACGCGCTCTCGGAGTGGGCGGGACACCTGCGGGTGGCCACCACCACCGGCGAGTTCGTCGGTGACGGCACCGCTTCCGAGTCGGCGGTTCGGGTGCTCCGGCGTGACGGCGGAGCACTGGTGCCGACCGGCGAGATCGGCGGCCTCGGGCGGGGTGAACGCATCTACTCGGTGCGCTATCTCGGGCCGGTCGCGTACGTCGTCACCTTCCGGCAGACCGATCCGCTGTACGCGCTCGACCTCACCGACCCGACCGCTCCCACGGTCACCGGCGAGCTGAAGATCACCGGCTACTCCGCGTACCTGCATCCGTTGCCCGAACAACGCCTGCTCGGGGTCGGTCAGGAGGCCGACCGTCAGGGACGTACCAAGGGCTTGCAGGTCTCCCTCTTCGACGTCCGCGATCCCGGCCGACCGAACCGCCTGGACCAGTGGCACCTGCCCGGTGGGTGGTCCCAGGCGGAGTACGACCCGCACGCCTTCCTGTACCGCCCGGACACCGGTCTGGTGGCGCTGCCGGTCAACGACGGTGTCCGACTGTTGCGCGTCGGGAACGACACGATCAGCGAGATCGGCGAGGTGACCCATCCCGCCGCGAGCGTCCGGGACGGGGTGCGGTGGGCCCCACCGGTACGGCGGTCACTGGTGGTCGACGACGTGCTCTGGACGGTCTCCGAGGCGGGTCTGCGCGCCACCGACCCGGCCTCGGCACGCAACCTCGCCTGGATCGCCGCCACCTGAACCTTCCTCCCTCAAGGGTGGGGCCCGGTTTCTCGGGGTTTCCGGGCCCCACCCGCCTCAGCCTCGGGCGACCACCGCCAGCGGTACGCGCGAGGTCGAGCGGGCGACCTCAGAGGTACATGCCGGTGCGGTGCTCGCCACGTCCCGGCTTGTCTCCCTCGCCGAAGAACCGCTTGCCGCCGAACTCGCCGTGCAGGCGGTCGTCCAGTTCGTCGGCCAGCCCGGTCATCACCTGCACGGCCAACATGAGGTGGGTCGGCTGGAAGTTGCGGCCGAAGACCGGGATCGACGCCCAGACCGTGTCGTCGGCGCAGTAGAGCCGACCGATCGGCATCCGGTTGGTCAGCTCGGAGAGCTTGACG
Source organism: Micromonospora sp. DT48 (assembly GCF_049844495.1). Classification (NCBI taxonomy): domain Bacteria; kingdom Bacillati; phylum Actinomycetota; class Actinomycetes; order Micromonosporales; family Micromonosporaceae; genus Micromonospora; species Micromonospora sp. DT48. Next base: position 85,385 of record NZ_JBNCLE010000017.1, on the reverse strand, counting down.
TAGAGCCGCTCGGTCGGCTCGACCTCCGTCAGCACCGGCGAGAACACGTCGACCAGTGGCGGATTGTCCCGCACCCGGACGAACACCATCGCCGAACCAGCCCGGATGTTGATGTCACCGTCGGAGTCGACCTGTAGCCGATCCGAGTCGGACCTGAGCATGGTCGACACGACCGTACGGACCCGCTCGGCCAGATCCAGCACCTCGGCGTCCGCGCCGTCCTCGTCGGCCACGGCCAGCGCCTTCTCCAACTCGGAGCCGATCTCACGAGCCAGGTTGGCCGCGCTGCGGGCGGTCCCCAGCGCCCCTCCGGGGATCGGTTCACCCTCGCCGTCCTCGATCGAGTAGACGAGGAAAGCCGGATGCGGGGCACCGTAGATGTCGCGCAGGGTGCGGGCGAGCAGCGCGGCCAGCCGAGGAGCTTGGTCCGCTGCGGAATCCAACCCGAACTGGTCCCCCGAACCGTCCACCACACCCGGCGGTGACCAGCCCAGCGCGACCATGTCGGCGACCGCCGCACGGTCCAGCCGGTATCCCGGCGGCAGGTTGGCGTTGCCCACCGCCCGCGCGGCGAACCGACCGTCGGCGCTCACCTCGACGTAGACGGAGTAGACGGCCTCGTCGGTGCCGGAGGCGGTCGGGTCGAGGGTCAACGCCACCTGCGCGCCCGGTGGCAGCGCGGACAGCCGCTCCGCCAACGCCCGAGCGAACTCCCGCCACGCCTGGGTCACCTTCGCCCGCAGGTCGGCAGTGCTCGGCTCGTCGAGCAGGATCGACTCCGGGTGCACCGACGTAGCGGGCGGTGCCGAGGGGTGGTCAGCCGTCATGATCGCCTCCGTCCGTTCCGGCCACCCTACCCAGCCGACCGCCGGTACGGATCAGGGCGACCGTGATCGGACAACAGCCGCCGACCGTCAGTCGCGGACGGGTCCGTCCGGGTCGCTTCTCGGGTGCGGGTCACCGCCCAACTCCACCGGCCAGGTACCGGCCAACTCGGAGAGCCGGGCGGCTGTCGCGGCCGGATCCGCTCCCCGCCCGACGGCCAGACCGAGCAGGTACGCGGTGACCGGCGCACCGGGCCGCAGCACCTGGTGGGCCACGTCCCGGGCCAGATCCAGCACCGCCGGCACCGGTACCTGACCCGGGTCGAGACCGAGTTCCGCACAGGCGGCCGTGACCCAGTCGTCCAGCACCGTCATCGCATCCACCCCTCCGCCCGGCGTAGGTCACGCTCAGTGTCGCAGTCGAACCAGGGCTCCGGGCCGTCACCGTGCCAGCTGACCGCACGCACGCTCAGGTCCGCGAGCAGTTCCCGCAGCGGCGCACCGGTCACGTCGCCGCCCCGCCGAACGGTGAGGCGATCGAGAGCAGTACGCAGCGCGGCCGGTCGCCACACCCCGCACAGCGTCTGCCGCCGTCCCGCCCCGTCCACGTAACAGGCGCCGTCGACAGCCGCCCCGCTACCCGACGTCACGCCGTCGTGGCGCTCGACGCCGGTGCGGTGCAGTTGGTCCAGCAGGTCGCCGACGGCCGAGCGGGTCAGCAGCGGCAGGTCGGCGGCGAGTAGCGCGACAGCGGGCACGTCGGTGTCGAGCAGGGCCAGCCCGGCGGCGACGGCCGCCACCGGTCCACCGCCCGGCGGCACCTCCCGGGTCAGCCGTACTCCGGCGACCGCCGGTCCGGGGCCGACCACGATTCGGGGCGAGGCGTCCGCCACCGCGGCCAGCACCCGCTCCCGCATCGGCACCCCACCGACCGGCAACGCGGGCTTGTCGCGTCCGCCCATCCGACGCCCGGCACCTCCCGCGAGCACCACCGCCGCGTACACCGTCATTGCGCCACGTTAACCGCCCGCGCCGCCCGGGAGTGTTCCGTGCCGCCTCGGTAGGCAGGTCCCGCGCCGAGCGGGAAGGTGAGCGGGGGACTCGGGTGGCGGGGGGTGCCCGCGACAGCGGCCGGCCGGGGCAGGATGGACGGCGTGGGACGGGCTTCCGATCGGCGTGGCGTGGTGCGGGTGGACCTGGATGCGGCGGAGGCGAGCCGACGTCGGGTTCGGCGGCCGGACACGATCGCCGCCGAGGAGCCGTTGGAGTTGCGGGTCGGCCCGGCCGGGCCGGGGCGGCGTCGACCGCTGACCGTGACCATGCGTACTCCCGGAGCCGACCTCGACCTCGCTGTCGGCTTCCTGTTCACCGAAGGACTGATCCGCTCGGCGGACGACGTGGCCACCGCGCAGTTGTGCGCCGGGGCGGAGACTCCGAACACCTACAACGTGGTCGACGTGACCCTCGTGCCCGGCGTGCCGGACCCGGTCTCCGACGCGACCCGGCACTTCCACACCACCAGCGCCTGCGGGGTGTGCGGCAAGGCGAGCATCGACGCGGTGCGTACCCAGTCACTCTTCGACGTCGGCGACGACCCGCTCAGCGTGCCTGCGGAGCTGTTGGCCGAGTTGCCGCAGCGGCTGCGGGCCGGACAGCGGGGTTTCGACCGGACCGGCGGGCTGCACGCCGCCGGCCTGTTCTCCGCGGACGGCGACCTGGTGGTGCTGCGCGAGGACGTGGGCCGACACAACGCGGTCGACAAGGTGGTGGGCTGGGCGGTACGCGAACGTCGGCTGCCGCTGAGCGGCCACATGCTGCTCGTGTCGGGCCGGGTCAGCTTCGAGTTGACCCAGAAGGCGTGGATGGCCGGGGTGCCGTTGCTCGCTGCGGTCTCGGCCCCGAGCACCCTCGCGGTCGACGTGGCCGCCGAGGCGGGACTGACCCTGGTCGGGTTCCTGCGGGGGCGGACGATGAACGTCTACACCGGCGAGCACCGGGTCACCAGTTGACGGCGGTCGGCCCGACCGTCAACGGGCCAGCATCTCGAACAGCTCCAACCGGGCCGCCGCGTCGCGGGCGATCAGGAAACCGGCGATGCCCAGAACCCAGCCGAGCATGCTGCCCGAGGAACGGACGATCCACGCGTTGAGCCGGGCGAGCACCGGCTCCACCGCCCTCGGCCACGCCACCCGCGCGCCGAGCAGCAGCATCGCCGGCAACACCATGACCAGGCAGTATCCGGCGAGCAGCGCCACGCTGGTGGGCACCGCCAGACCGGAGGTGGTGAGCAGGCCCAGGGCACCGAGGTACGGCAGCATCGTCGCCACCTCGGTCAGCGCGGCGAACAACGCCAGCCCCACCAGCCAACGCGACGACGAGTCACCGGCGGTCACCCGATCCCGCCAGCGCAACACCCGCCCGGTGCCGGGGCCGCGCTTGCCGTCGTACCGGAAGCTGAGCACGAACAACCCCACCCCGAGCACCAACTGGCCCCAGAGCACCGGCCGGTTGTCCAACGCCCCGCCGAGGAACTCGGCCAGGGCGCTGCCGCCGAAGTACAGCAGCAACCCGACCGCGAAATAGAAGCCGGCGATGGTGCCGAGGTAGGTCATCACCCGCCGGACGTTCACTGGCCCGGGAGTGAGCAGCAGCCACACCGGGATGAACAGGGTGCCGATGCTGGTGCTGTCCACCAGCGCCAGCCCGGCCAGGGAGAGCAGCAGAGCAAGAGTCATGTCGCACCAAGATCAAACGAGGACATGCAGTGATTATCCGCCATCGCCGCACCCGGCCACCTGCGCGGAGTTGATCATCGAGGGCGTCGACGTGCGCGTCGCCTCGCCCGACGCCGTGCTCTCGGTAGCCCCGTAGCCGGCCAGCCGTCCAGGCGAGACGGAGGCACTCCCCGGCGGAGCAGGTCGTCCAGCAACAGCGCCAGCGAGTAGGTCGGATGGTCGGCCAGCACCCGTTCCAGGGCCACCGCCGCGAGCGCGCCCTGCCCGTCCCGCCAAGCGGCGAACGCGAGCAGCGAACCGGGGGCGGCGATCAACTCCGGCGCGGACCGACGCAACATCTCGGCCCAGAACACGACGTCCTCGTCGCGGCCGTCGGTGCGCTCCCAGGCGTGGTCGCGTACCGGCAGGTGGGTGAGGAGCAGACAGAGCCAGGCGATCTCGTCGTCGGTCAGCCGTGCGCCGTCGCGGTGGCGACGCCGCGCGGTCCGCAACGCCGCCGCGCCGGCCGTACGCACGGCCCGAGCGCCGAGCAGGTCGGCGGCGGGTGCGGCGACCAGCAGCTCGGTGAGACGTCGCTGCGCCCGTTCGACCGCCTGCCGCATCGCCTCCCCACCGACCGGGGCCACCTGCGCGGCGAGTGCCGCACGATCGGGTAGCGCGACCTGGCCGGCGAAGACCGCCGCCGCGGGCACCGTGCTGGCCAGCGGGTCGTACGGAGTGCCCTCGGGCGGGCAGCAGCTCGGCTCGTCGCAGATGTAGGACCACCACCGCCCGTCGGTGACCCGCAACGCGTCGAGAACGGCCAGCCCCGCCTCGGTCAGCGCGGCCCGGACCGCGTCCACCGCCGGGGTGACCCGGTCGGCCGGGCCGTACCCGACCACGGTGGCGGAGTCGGCGCCCTGGCGGGCGGTCACCGCCGCGATGTGTTGACCGGGCTCGTAGGGATCGGCGTCGCCAGGCAGATCACCGCGCGCCGCGAAGATGATCCGCTTACCGGACAGCGCCACCACCACGATGCTGTCGGCGGGATGGAACCCGAGCAGGTACGGCACGGCGGCGATGAGATCGGCGGGAGAGCGTACGGACAGTGGGGGCAGGTCGGTCGAGTTCATGCAGGCAGACTGCGATCCGGCGGCCGGCTGCGCCGCCCCTGTGGACGACACTCGGGTTATCCACAGTCACCGAGCGTGTTTACGCTGCTCACGCCGAAACGGCGACGGCCAGGAACCCCACCGCACGTCCGGTTGGCGATACGTTGCGGGAATGGACCTGGCGTACCTGCGGGCGCATCCCGAGCAGTTGCCCACCTTCCTGACCCATCAGCGCATCCGGGAGACGCCGGTGTCCGGCGGCGACATCTGCGCCGCCTCCCGGCTGACCCTGGACGACGGTCACTCGGTGTTCGCGAAGACCTGGCCGGAGGACGCGGGGCGGCCGGTGCCGGAGGGGTTCTTCGCCGCCGAGGCGGCCGGGTTGCGCTGGCTGCGCGAGGCCGGCGCGGTCGCCGTCCCGGCGGTGCTGGTCGCGTTGCCGGAGTTGCTGGCGTTGGAGTGGGTCGAGCCGGGCGAGCCGAGCCCGGAGGCAGCCGAGCGGTTCGGGCGGGAGTTGGCCGAGTCACACCGGGCGGGCGCGCCGATGTTCGGTGCCGAGTGGCCAGGGTTCATCGGTGCGCTACCGGCGGACAACACGCCTGACGACGGCCCGTGGGCGCAGTGGTTCACCCGGACCAGGCTGCTGCCCTACCTGCGCCGCTCGGTCGACGGTGGCGCCCTCACCAGCGCCGACGCCGCCCTGGTCGAGCAGGTCATGGCCCGCATCGACGAGTTCGGCGGTGACGAGCCACCGGCGCGCATCCACGGTGACCTCTGGCCGGGCAACCTGCTCTGGGGCGCCGAGGACCGGGTTTGGCTGGTCGACCCGGCCGCGCACGGTGGCCACCGGGAGACCGACCTGGCCCAGTTGGCGCTCTTCGGCGGCCCGCCGCACCACGATCGGATCCTGGCGGCCTATCAGGAGAGCTGGCCACTGGCCGACGGGTGGCGGGCCCGGGTGCCGCTGCACCAACTGCACCTGCTGCTCGTGCATACCGCGCTCTTCGGTGCCGCGTACCGTGATTCGGTAATCAGGACCGCCCGGGACGCCCTGAGCGGGGCTGGTCGCGCTACCGTCGACCGGTGAGCCTTCACCCGCCGACCGGCCTCGTCGACCGGTACGGTCGTGTCGCCCGGAGCCTACGGGTGTCCCTGACCGACAAGTGCAATCTGCGCTGCACCTACTGCATGCCGGCTGAGGGTCTGCCCTGGCTGGCCGGTCCGCAGGTGCTCACCGACGACGAGTTGGTCCGGCTGATCCGGATCGCGGTGTGCCAGCTCGGCGTCGACGAGGTGCGGTTCACCGGCGGTGAACCCCTCATCCGCCCAGGTCTGGTCGGCATCGTCGCCGCCGTCTCGGCACTCGACCCGCGCCCCCGGATCTCGTTGACCACGAACGGCATCGGTCTGGACCGGGTCGCTCCCACCCTCCGCGCCGCCGGTCTCGACCGGGTGAACGTCTCACTCGACACCCTGGACCGGGAACGCTTCCTCCGGCTCACCCGCCGGGACCGGTTGGCCGACGTGCTGACCGGGCTGGCCGGTGCGGCCACCGCCGGGCTCACCCCGGTCAAGATCAACACTGTGTTGATGCGGGGCGTCAACGACGACGAGGCACCGGCGTTGCTCCGCTTCGCCCTCGATCACGGCTACCAGCTGCGGTTCATCGAACAGATGCCGCTGGACGCCCAGCACGGCTGGGATCGCGCCGCCATGGTGACCGCCGACGAGATCCTGACGGCGCTGCGGTCCGCGTACGATCTCAGCCCGGATCCGGCCGAGCGCGGTGCCGCTCCTGCGGAGACCTGGCTGGTCGACGGTGGCCCGGCCCGGGTCGGCGTGATCGGCACGGTGACCCGGCCCTTCTGCGGCGACTGCGACCGGACCCGCCTCACCGCCGACGGGCAGATCCGCAACTGCCTGTTCGCCACCGAGGAGTCCGACCTACGCGGCGCGTTGCGGGCCGGAGCCGACGACGAGGAACTCGCCCGCCGCTGGCGGGCGGCGATGTCGAGCAAGCGGGCCGGGCACGGCATCGACGATCCGTCCTTCCTGCAACCGGCCCGGCCGATGTCGGCCATCGGAGGCTGATCATGGCGACCGTCACGGTCCGGTACTTCGCCGGGGCGCGCGCTGCGGCAGGCCGCGCCGAGGAGTCCACCATTGCCGGCCGGTCATTGGACGAGGTGGTGGCTGAGCTGGCCGAACGGCACGGTGAGCGGCTGGTTTCGGTCTTGGCGGTGTCGAGTTTTCTGATCGACGGCGTGACCTGTCATGATCGGCGGAAGCCGCTGCCGGCCGGGGCGACGATCGACGTCCTGCCCCCCTTCGCCGGCGGCTGAGGGGGATTCCACACGTGTTCGCGGTACTCGGCTTCGTGACCACCCTTGCCGTGATCACCGGGTTGATCCATCTCTACCTGTGGAAGCGGCTGGTCAAGGACACCACCACCGCCGGGCGCTGGCGGCGGATCGGCACCGTCACCGCCGTGGTGCTGGCCCTGCTCGTACCGGCGACCATGATCGGCACGCGCGCCGGGATGTACTGGCTGGCCTGGCCGGGCTACCTATGGCTCGCGCTGATGTTCTACCTACTGGTGCTGCTCGTCGTGCTGGAGGTCCCGATGCTGGTGGCGCGGCTGGTGCTGCGCCGCCGGGCGGGCCTGTCCGCACCGCAGCCGGTCCTCGTCGGCCCGGACGGGGCCGAGTCGTCGGACGGCCGGTCGACCACCGAGCCGCCTCCGCCGACCGGCGACGCCCCGGTGGCTCCCCCGGCGGTCGGTGCCGTCGGCGGTGACCACGATCCCAGCCGTCGCCTGCTGCTCGCCCGCAGCGCCGCGATCTTCGCCGGGCTCACCGCCACCGGTCTGGTCGGCTACGGCGTACGCACCGCGATGGGGCCACCACGGCTGGACCGGGTGCAGATCCCGCTGGCCAAGCTGCCCCGCAGCATGGACGGACTGCGCATCGCCACCGTGTCGGACATCCACATCGGGCCGCTGAGCGGTCGGGCGCACACCGAGCGGATCGTGGCCGCGATCAACCGGCTGGACGCCGACATCGTCGCCGTGGTCGGGGACCTGGTCGACGGCACGGTCGCCGAGTTGGGCAACGCCGCGGCGCCCCTGCGCGACCTGCGGTCGCGGCACGGCAGCTACTTCGTCACCGGCAACCACGAGTACTACTCCGGCGTGGAGGAGTGGGTGACCGAGGTGGACCGGCTCGGGCTGCGGGTGCTCCAGAACCGACGGCTGGAGATCGCCACCCGGGGCGGGGCGATCGACCTGGCGGGGGTCAACGACGTCTCCGCTGCCGGCAGCGGCGTCTCCGCGCCGCCGGACTACGACGCCGCGCTGGGCGACCGCGATCCGTCCCGGCCGGTGGTGCTGCTGGCCCACCAGCCGGTGGCCGCGTTGGAGGCCGCGCGGTACGGGGTCGACCTGCAACTCTCCGGCCACACCCACGGCGGCCAGATCGTCCCCTTCAACCTGCTGGTCAGGCTCGAACAGCCGGTCGTCTCCGGGCTCGGTGAGGTGGACGGGACGAAGGTCTACGTGACCAACGGCGCCGGCTTCTGGGGCCCGCCGGTACGCGTCGGCGCGGAGCCTCAGATCACCCTCGTCGAGCTTCGCTCGGCATAGCGCAGCTCACCTACGTGCGTGGCGCCGAGCGGGAGCGCGGCCGGTCGTGGCAGGATGCGGCGTGCCTCCGTTCAGCGCCGTACCCCCCGGTGGCCCCCCGCCCTTCGTCGCGGACCTGCACATCCACTCGAAGTACTCGCGGGCCTGTAGCCGTGACCTGACCCTGCCGAACCTCGGTTGGTGGGCGCGACGCAAGGGCATCGCGGTGCTCGGTACCGGCGACTTCACCCACCCCGCCTGGTACGACCACCTGCGGGAGACGTTGCACCCGGCCGAGCCGGGCCTGTACCGGCTGTCACCGGAGGCGGAACGGGACATCGCCCGGCGGCTGCCACCCCGGCTGGCCAGCACGGCGGAGAGCGACCCGGTCCGGTTCATGCTCAGCGTGGAGATCTCCACGATCTACAAGCGGGACGACCGGACGCGCAAGGTCCACCACCTCATCTACCTGCCGGACCTGGACGCCGTGGGCAGGTTCAACGCCGCCCTCGGCCGGATCGGCAACCTCGGCTCGGACGGCCGTCCCATCCTCGGCCTCGACTCGCGGGACCTGCTGGAGATCACGCTGGAGGCGAGCGAGGACGGGTACCTCGTCCCGGCGCACATCTGGACCCCGTGGTTCTCGGCCCTCGGCTCGAAGTCCGGCTTCGACGCGATCGCCGACTGCTACGCCGACCTGGCGGAGCACATCTTCGCGGTGGAGACCGGGCTCTCCTCCGACCCGGAGATGAACTGGCGGGTGGGCAGCCTGGACCGCTATCGGCTGGTGTCCAACTCCGACGCGCACTCGCCACCGGCGCTCGCCCGGGAGGCCACGGTCTTCACCTCACCCCGGGACTACTTCGGCATCCGGGAGGCGCTGCGGACCGGTGACGGCCTCGCCGGGACGATCGAGTTCTTCCCGGAGGAGGGCAAGTACCACGCCGACGGGCACCGCCTGTGCGGGGTGAACTGGGCACCGGAGCGCACCAGGGAAGCCGGGGGACGCTGCCCGGAGTGCGGCAAGCCGCTGACGGTGGGCGTACTGAGCCGGGTCGAGGACCTGGCCGACCGACCCGAGGGGTATCGCCCGCAGCACGCTCCCGAGGTGACCCACCTGATCCAGCTCGCCGAGATCCTCGGTGAGATCAACAAGGTCGGTCCGCGCTCCAAGCGGGTCGAGGGGAAGCTCACCGAGCTGGTCGCCGCGCTCGGCCCCGAATTGGAGATCCTCACTCGCGTACCGCTGGACGAGATCGGTCGGATCGGCGGCGAGGTGCTCGCCGAGGGTATCGGTCGGCTCCGCCGGGGCGAGGTTCGTCGGGTGCCCGGCTACGACGGCGAGTACGGCGTGATCACCCTGTTCGACCCGACCGAGCTGAGCGGCACTACGGCGTCCACCGGCCAGGAGACGCTGTTCGACGTACCGGTGCCCGCGCAGCGGCGTGCTCCGCAGGCCGCACCGAAGACGGACGCCGGTGCGCGGCGGACGGCGGCGAAGCCCGAGCCGAAGCGCCGGGCGGCGGCGACCCCGGCACCGCCCATCGCGCCGGCCCCCTCCCCGCACGAGCCGTTCGAACCGATGCTCGCCGGCATGGAGGAGGTCGGCACCGGTCTGCTCGACCGGCTCGACGCGATGCAACGGGTGGCCGCCTCGGCCCCCGGAGGCCCGCTGCTGATCGTCGCCGGGCCGGGCACCGGCAAGACGCGGACGTTGACCCACCGCATCGCGTACCTCTGCGCCGAGCTGAACGTCTTCCCCGAGCAGTGCCTGGCCATCACGTTCACCCGGCGGGCTGCGGAGGAGCTGCGGCATCGCCTCGACGGCCTGCTCGGCCCGGTCGCCGAGGACGTCACCGTCGGCACCTTCCACTCGCTCGGGCTGACCATCCTGCGGGAGAACGCCGAGGCCGCCGGTCTGCCCGAGGATTTCCGCATCGCCGACGACGCGGAGCGGGCGACCGCGCGGACCGATGCCGGGGACGATCCGGCCCGCTACGCCGCGCTGCTGCGCAAGCAGGGACTGGTGGATCTGGACGATCTGCTCACCCTGCCGGTGGCGCTGCTGCGGGAGGACCGCAAGCTGGTCGACCGGTACCGGCAGCGGTGGCGGTGGATCTTCGTGGACGAGTACCAGGACGTCGACGCGGTGCAGTACGAGCTGTTGCGGCTGCTCAGTCCGGCCGACGGCAACCTGTGCGCGATCGGCGACCCGGACCAGGCGATCTACTCGTTCCGGGGGGCCGACGTCGGGTACTTCCTGCGCTTCTCGCAGGACTTCACCGACGCCCGGCTGGTCCGGCTCAACCGCAACTACCGGTCCTCGGCACCGATCCTGGCCGCCGCGGTGCAGGCGATCGCCCCGTCGTCGCTGGTGCGGGGTCGCCGGTTGGATCCGGCCCGGCTCGACCCGGAGGCACCGCTGGTCGGTCGGTACGCGGCGGCGTCCGTCGCCGACGAGGCCGACTTCGTGGTACGCACCGTGGACGAACTGGTGGGCGGCCTGTCCCACCGGTCGCTGGACTCCGGCCGCATCGACGGCCGGTCGACCACGCTGTCCTTCTCGGACATCGCGGTGCTGTACCGCACCGACTCGCAGGCCGCGCCGATCGTGGACGCTCTGGCCCGAGCCAACATCCCGGTGCAGAAGCGCTCGCACGACCGGCTGCGGGACCGGCCCGGGGTGACCGCCATCGCTCGCGAGCTGCGGCACGCCACCGGTGTCGACGGTGCGCTGCCCGCACGGGTACGCCTCGCCGGACAGGTGCTCGCCGACCGGTTCGCCACCCCGACTCTGGACGGCTCCGGCGGCGTACGCCCGGAGGATGTCCGTACCGCCGTCGACCTGTTGACGCCACTGGCCCGTCGATGCGGTGACGACCTGGAGATGTTCCTGTCGCAGCTGGCCACCGGCGCTGAGGTGGACGCGCTCGACCCGCGCGCCGAGGCGGTCACCCTGTTGACCCTGCACGCCGCGAAGGGGCTGGAGTTCCCGGTGGTCTTCCTGGTCGGCGCCGAGGACGGTCTGCTGCCGTTGCGCTGGCCCGGCACCACGCCCGACGAGGCCGCGATCGCCGAGGAGCGACGGCTCTTCTTCGTCGGCTTGACCCGGGCCCAGGACCGGCTCTACGTCAGCCATGCCGCCCGCCGGTTCCGGCACGGCGCGGAGCGGGACTGCCGCCCCTCGCCGTTCCTCGACGTGGTGGACCCGGGCCTGTTCGAGCGCCTCGGCGACAGCGAGGGCCCTCGGCGACCCAAGGACCGGCAGCTACGCCTCATCTGAGGATCGGCGGTCCGCCCGGGCACCGGTTCGTCGGTAAGGACGGTGAGTGCCCCCGACGCCCGCTACCCTTCCGGCAGGCGCGGGGTCGCTTGGCTACCGTACGCACTGGCGGTGTGCGGCGGACAAACCCACCGGCTTCCACCCCCGAAGGCTCAGGAGGGCGTGCATGGGGAACTACGGACCACCGGGTCCAGGCCCGCAGCCGTGGCACGAGCCGGAACCCGGTGAGCACCCGTGGCGCGAGCCGCAACCCGAGCAGTGGTACGGCCACGGTCAGCCGCCCGGCCCCTCCCACGACCCGGGCCGCGCCTACCAGCCGGGTCAGCCCTACGGTGACCAGTCCTACGGCGACCAGTCCTACGGTGGCGCTCCCGGGCGGACCTACGGGTCGGGTCCGGAGTACCCGCCCGCCCAGCACCACGGGTACGGCCAGGACTACGGCTACGGGGATGGCCAGCGGTACGGGTCCGGCCAGTCGTACGACCCGGGCGGCGAGCGGTACGACGCGACCACGGCGGCACCGGACGGGTGGACGCAGTCCGCCGACCGACCTGATGTGGCCACCGGCTACGCCGGCACACCCGCGCCCCCGCCGCAGCGTCGGCGCGGCTGGATGCTCGTCGCCCTGGCCGCTGCGCTGGTGCTGGCGTTGGGCGGCGCGACCACGTACTACCTGGTCGGGCAGGACGACGAGACAACCACTCCGGTGGCTGCTCCGACCGAGGAGGTGGCATCCACGCCGGATGCGGGGGACGAGGAGGATCTCCCCGACGAGCCGGCTCCCGCCTCCTCCGCAGACGCCCGCTTCGTGCAGGCCGGGCAGTGCGTACGCAACGAGGCAGCCGCCGGTGACCAGCCCAGGTTGGCGCTGAGCGACTGCGTGCCGAGGTCGTACGAGGTGCTGAAACGCTTCGACGGCAAGACCAGTGGCGAGCGGGACGCCGAGGAGAAGTGCGCTGCGGTGGACGGTTACACCAACTGGTACTTCTACGACAGCGAGCTGGATTCGCTCGACTTCGTGCTCTGTCTCAAGCGGCGCGACTGACGGCCGATTCCCAAAACTAGCGCTGTCTAGCGTGGAGGCTAGACAGCGCTAGTTTCTGGTCGAGGGCAACACGCCGATGCCGCCGTCTATCCATGTCTAGCCTCTCCTCTAGACAGCCCGATACTCTGCGATGCGTGGATCCGGTCCGCAACCCGTACGCCCCCGGCGCCGGTCAGCGTCCGCCCGAACTCGCCGGTCGGGGGCGGGAACTGGACGTCTTCGACATCGTCCTCGAACGCATCGCGCGGGGCCGACCGGAACGCAGCCTGATGCTCACCGGGTTGCGTGGCGTCGGCAAAACCGTTCTGCTGAACACGCTGCGCTCCCAGGCGATCAACCGGCTCTGGGGCAGCGGCAAGATCGAGGCCCGCCCGGATCAGTCGTTACGCCGACCGATCGCCGCCGCCCTGCACATGGCCATCCGGGAGCTGGCACCGCGACACCGGGCACCGGAGCGGATCGACGCCTTCCTCGGGGTGCTCAAGGCATTCGCCCAACGTGGCACACCGACCAAGGGCGGCAGGTCCGCGCCGAAACTGCGCGACCGTTGGCAACCCGGCATCGACGTACCGGCGGCCAGTGGCCGGGCCGACTCCGGCGACATCGAGATCGACCTGGTGGAACTGCTCACCGACGCCGCCTCGGTCGCCAGCGACGTCGGCACCGGCGTCGCCATCTTCATCGACGAGATGCAGGACCTCGGGCCGGAGGACGTCTCCGCGCTCTGCGCCGCCTGCCACGAACTCTCGCAGCTCGGCGCGCCGCTGATCGTGGTCGGTGCCGGCCTGCCGCACCTACCGGCGGTGCTCAGCGCGGCCAAGTCGTACTCCGAACGGCTGTTCCGCTACCAGCGCATCGACCGTCTCGACCGGATCGCCGCCGACCACGCGCTCTGCGCGCCAGCCGAGCGGGAGGACGTCGAGTACGAGGCGAAAGCCCTCGATCTGCTCTACGAGAAGTCCGGCGGGTATCCGTACTTCGTGCAGGCGTACGGGAAGGCCACCTGGGACCATGCCCCCCGGTCACCGATCACCCCGGCCGACGTACGCGTGGCCGCGCCGGAGGCCGAGGCGGAGTTGGCGGTGGGTTTCTTCGGCTCCCGTTTCGAGCGGGCCACTCCCGCCGAACGCGAGTACATGCGGGCGATGGCGACGCTCTCCCTGGTCGAAGGGGAGAGCGACGGCGGTGGCCGGGACGACATGGACGCGGCCGTGCCGACCGCGGAGATCGCCCGAGCGCTCGGCCGTAAACCCGCCAGCCTCTCCCCGGCCCGGGACGCGCTGATCAAGAAAGGCCTGATCTACTCCGGAGAACGCGGCACGGTCGCCTTCACCGTCCCGCACTTCGGCCGCTACCTGCGCACCCAGCCCGCCTGATCATCGACGGGCCTGGCCGAAGGCATCCCCTGGCAGACACGCACCGCCACCGGACCGGCCCGACTTCAGACCTTCGACCAGGGCGGCGGGAAAACCACCTCACCCTGCGGTGGCGGTGGCTCGTCGCTGGTCGCCGGTGGCAACACCAGTGCCTGCCACGGCTCTCCGAGACCGGACCACGGGCTGGTCAGGCCCATCTGGTCCGCGCGGCTGAAGCCGAAGCGCCGGTAGTAGGCCGGGTCGCCGAGCACCACCACCAGCCGCTCGCCGAGCTCGGTAGCCGCTTCCAGGGCGGCCTGCACCACCGACGTGCCGAGCCCGATCCGCTGCCGGTGGGGGGCCACCGCCACCGGGCCCAATGCCAACGCCGGCGTGGTGCTCGTACCCGACTTGACCATCACCCGGGAGAGCAGGGCGTAGGCGACGATCTCACCGCCGTACTCGGCCACCATCGCCAACTCCGGCAGCCACGCGTCGCTGCCGCGCAGCTCGTCGACGAGGCGTACCTCCGGCGGGACGGCCACGTCGGGTCGGGCGAACGCCGCGGCCAGCACCCGGCGGATCGCGCCGGTGTCGGCCGGGTCCTCGGGTCGCAGCCGCAGGGTCGTCACGCGGCGTAGGGTACCCCGGAACACGCGTCCATCCGCGACGGTCTACGAACCCGGGCGCGGCGTCACCGGCCACCCGATCGATCGACATCCCCCGAGGCGGGGCGTAATGGTGACCGGGACAGGGTATGACTGATCCATGACGCCCGTACGATCCCTCGCCCGCGCCATGCTCAGCGGCATCTTCGTGGTCAGCGGTGCCCGCAACTTCGCCAACCCCGGCCGCCTGGTGCCCGCCGCGAAGCCCGTCGTCGACCGGGTCACGCCGCTGTTGGAGCGGACCGATCCACGAATCCCCACCGACACGGAAACGCTGATCAAGGCAAACGCGGCAGTGCAGTTCGGAGCCGGGCTGATGTTGGCCACCGGGCGGTTCACCCGGCCGGCGGCCCTGGTGCTGGCCGGCACGCTGATCCCGGTCACGCTCGCCGGGCATGCCTTCTGGACCAACGACGACCCGGCCGCGAAGCAGAACAACCAGATTCACTTCCTGAAGAACCTGGGCCTGTTCGGTGGGTTGCTGCTCGCT
The DNA here is from genome assembly GCF_049844495.1 of Micromonospora sp. DT48. Taxonomy (NCBI): domain Bacteria; kingdom Bacillati; phylum Actinomycetota; class Actinomycetes; order Micromonosporales; family Micromonosporaceae; genus Micromonospora; species Micromonospora sp. DT48. Next base: position 70,275 of record NZ_JBNCLE010000017.1, on the reverse strand, counting down.
GCCGCGGACACCGAAGGAAAGCCCGGTCTGCGCTGGCGGGCCGGTCACCGGATCGGCCACTCGCGACGGTCGGTGCGCCGCGCCGTCCGGACCGCCCGTCGGGAGGCGCGGATCGCCCTACGGTCCGCCTCCACCGCTCGGCGACTCCCTGGCTGAGCTGCGAATCCTCCACCCCATCCCCGGCTAACGCCGCGAATCACCTGAACCGCCCGGTAGGCGTTAACGCGGTGGAAATGTCAAAAGAATGTGTGGGATCGGACACGGTCGCATAACGCGGGAGGCAGTGACGTGAGGCGCCGTTCTAGGCTCCGTACCGGACCTGGACGGGTAGGACGACCTTGGTATGGGGGTGGCCACGCCATGCCGACGATCGTCGGTAAAGGGCTGGACCGCCTCGCCACAGTCCGCCGCGTGACGCGTGGGATCGATCGTAGGACAGTCGTACGGGCCGGCATCGTCGCCGCCGTCGCCTACGCCGCATGGCTTGCCATCGGCGCGTTCGGGCGTCCGTACAACTTCTTCGACATGAAGATCTACCATGGCGCGGTTGTCTGGTGGGCGAGCGGTCACGAGCTGTACGAGTTCGTCGCGCCGGACACAACCCTGGGCTTCACCTACCCACCCTTCGCCGGGCTCGCCATGCTGCCGATGGCGCACCTGCCGGTGACCCTGGCCGGTCTGGTCAACGCCGTGGTCAGCATCGCCGCCCTGGCCGTGGTGCTGGCCGCGCTGCTGCGCCCGATCGTCGACCGGCTGGGCTGGCCACTGTGGTACACGGTGGCCATCGCCACACCGCTGGCCGTCGCCATCGAGCCCACCCGGGAAACCCTCGGCTACGGTCAGGTCAACCTGCTGCTGTTCGCGCTGATCCTGGCCGACCTGATCGCCCTGCGCTGGCGGTCGCGTCGGGGCACCCACCAGGCCGAGGACGACGGCCCGCTGCTGCGGTTCGTCTACGGCGGCGCCTGGGCCGGTGTCGGCATCGGCCTGGCCACCGCCATCAAGCTGACCCCGGCCCTGTTCATCCTGTACCTGATGATCACTCGACAGTGGCGGGTGGCCGCGACCGCCATCGGTACCGCCGTCGCGGTGACCATCGGCAGCTTCGGCATCGTCGGTGCCGAGTCCCGCGACTACTTCGGCAGCGTGCTGTGGCAGACCGAGCGGGTGGGCGCCGCCGACATGACGCCCAACCAGTCCCTGGCCGGTCTGCTGGCCCGGCTCTACGACTCGATCGAAACCCCCGGCCTGCTCTGGCTCGCCTTCTCGGTGCTGGTGCTGGCGCTCGGTCTGTCCCGCGCGTCCGACGCACACTCCGACGGCGACGAACTGACCGCCTTCACGCTGGTGGGCCTGACCGCCAACGTGATCAGCCCGATCTCCTGGACGCACCACCTCGTCTGGGTCATCCCGGCCATCATCGTCCTCGGTGACGCCGCGATCCGTCGCCATGAGGCCAGCCGGGGACCGGTGGCACGGTCGGCGTCAGGAGCGTACGGCGGGCCGCCCGGAGTGTCCGCTCTCCGATCACCCATCTGGTACCCGACCCTGACCGGGTTCCGCCACGGCATCGCCGCCATCGGGCTCTACCTGCTGTTCCTGATCTCCCCCATCTGGCCGTACGAACACCAGTTGCCGGAGGTCTCCCACTACGAGGACGGCCTGTTCGGCGCGTTGATGGAGAACTCCCTGGCGCTGGCGCTGATCGTGCTGGTGGCGGCGCTGCCGTGGCGGCCCGGGGCGGAACCCGCGTTCCACACCGATCGGGCGGCACGCGCCTTGATGTCGCACGGACGGCGGTAGGTAGGCCGCCCGTCACCGGTCAGGGGCAGTTGACCCATTCCTCGGTGCCGTCGGTGAACACCTGCCGCTTCCAGATCGGCAGCCGGGCCTTCGCCTCGTCCACCAGGCGGGCGCAGGCCGCGAACGCGGCGGCCCGGTGGGCGGTGCTGACCGCCGCCGCCAAGGCCACGTCGCCGATGCCCAGTGGACCGATCCGGTGTGACACCGCCACCGCGTACACGTCGGGATCGGCGGCGATCTCGTCGGCGACCTCCCGGAGCACCTGCCCGGCGCTCGGGTGGCCCTCGTACTCCAGGCTGACCACCGACCGTCCGTGGTCGTGATCGCGGACCACCCCGGCGAACGAGACCACCGCCCCGGCCCGGCGGTCGGCGACCGCCGCCTCGTGGGCGGCGAGATCCAGTGGCTGGTCGGTGACGGTGCTGATGACGGTCACCATGCCCGCTCCCCGGGGAGCAGCGGCAGCGGCACGATCGGCACCCGGTCGCCCACCGAGCCGGTGGTGCCCGGCCCGATCACCGCGAACCCGTCCGCGTTGGCAAGCCCCCGCAGCATGGCCGAACCGACGTGCCGAACCGGACGGGCCGTCCCGGCGACCCGGTCGAGCCGGACCAGCGCCAGGTGGGTGTGATCACCACGACCGGGAACAGGATCGGCGAGGGCCGCGTGCCCGAGCACCGGCTGCGGCCGACCGGCGAGCCCGGCCAGCAGCGGGGCGACCAGCGACACCAACGCGATGATGGCGGACTGCGGATTGCCGGGCAGCCCGGCCACGAACCGCACCTTCCCGTCGGCGTCGACCAACCGGGCCAGCAGCATCGGGAAGCCGGGACGCACCGCGACCGTGTTGACCACGTAGTCGGCACCCAACGCCGCCAGTGCCGGATGCAGGTGGTCGACCGGGCCGTGCATGGTGCCACCCGTGGTGCAGACCAGATCGGCGTCGGTCAGGGCGGCCCGCAGCGCGGCCACATGGGCGTCCAGCGTGTCGGCGACGGGGCCGACCACGTCGTTCGGATCGATCTGACAGCCGTACCGGCGTAGCCAACCCGGCACCGCCGGGCCCAACGCGTCGCGTACCCGCCCAGCACCGGGCGGGCCCACCGTGAGCAGCTCGTCGCCGAAGACCAGCAGCGCGGCGCGCGGTTGTCGGCGTACCCGCAGAGTGTCGTGGCCGCAGGAGGCGGCCAGACCGATCACCGTGGGATCGACAGGTGTCCCCGCCGGCAGCAGTTCCTCACCGGCGGTGGCCTCCTCGCCGGGCTGCCGCCACTCCGGCGTTGGGCGGGGCACGCCGTCGACCAACCCCGCCGGGGTACGCCTCGACTCCTCGACCCGGAGCACCGCCGCGGCACCCGGCGGCACCATCGCCCCGGTGGCGATCTCGACCGTCGTACCGTCCTCGGTCAACGGGGCAGCCGTACTCCCGGCGAGCACCCGACCGACCACCCGCCAGGGGCCCGCGCCGCGCACCGCCCAGCCATCCACACTCGACGTCGGAAACGCCGGCAGGTCGGTGCGCGGGGTGAGCGGGTCGGCGAGGGTGTGCCCGTCGGTCTCGGCGAGTGGGCGCTCGACGGCGGGCAACGCGGCGGCCAGACCCGCCGCGTACGCCTGGGCACGCGCCTGGGCCCAGTCGGCCGGTGGTGGCGCGGAGACCTCGTCGGTGGAGGCGGTTTGCATGCTCACCGGCCGAGCCTAACCGGCCGTCGGATGGTCGCCACCGCGCAACTGATCGATGGTGTGGGCGAGAATCGGCCCCAGCACGGCGAGGCCGTCGCGTGCCCCGCCGGTCGAACCAGGCAGGTTGACCACCAGCGTGCGGCCGGCCACCCCGGCCACCCCACGGGACAGCGCGGCGGTCGGCACCTTGTCGCGGCTGTACGCACGGATCGCCTCGGCGATGCCGGGGATCTCGTAGTCGAGCAGGGCCCGGGTCACGTCGGGAGTTCGATCGGTGGGGGTGACCCCGGTGCCGCCACTGGTCAACACCACGTCCACGCCGTCCGCCACCGCCATCGAGATCGCCTGACCGACCGGGTCGCCGTCCGGCACCACCGATGCTTCGTCCACCTCGCAGCCCAACTCCCGCAGCCCGGCGACGAGAAGCGGGCCGCTGGTGTCGGCGTAGACCCCAGCGGCGGCCCGGTTGGAAGCCACCACCACCCGGGCGCGGATCACGGCCGCTCCTCCGGGCGCTCCCAGTGGCCGGTCTTGCCACCCTCCTTGCGCAGTACCCGGATCGCGTCGACGCTGGCCGCCGGATCAACGGCCTTGACCATGTCGACCAGGGCCAGCCCGGCGACCGCGACCGCGGTCAGCGCCTCCATCTCCACCCCCGTGCGGTCGGCGGTGCGGGCGGTGGCGGTGATCTCGACCGTGTCGGCGGTCAGCGTCAGGTCGACCGAAACGCCGTGCAGGGCGATCGGATGGCACAGCGGGATCAGATCGGGAGTGCGCTTGGCGCCCATGATGCCGGCCAACCTCCCGACCGCCAGGGCATCGCCCTTGGGCAGCCCTTCCCCGCGAAGCAGGTCGATCACCTCGCGGGTGGTCCGCAACCGACCGGCGGCCGTGGCCGACCGACCGGAGACCTGTTTGGCGGAGACATCGACCATGCGGGCCGCGCCGGTGGTGTCGACGTGGGTGAGCTGGGCGGGTTCGGTCACGGACGCGAGCCTATCCCTGCCCTGTGACAGTGGTGGTCCCGGAAGGAGCGGCGCGGGGACACCGCTCCTTCCTTGCCTGCCTCGGGGCTGCTGGGGACGCCCGGCGGCAGGGGTCGCGACGAGATCCGACAACCGCCGGATCTCCCCCCGTCGGCGACCGCCCCAGAGACTAGGGACCTCGGCGATAAGAAATCGATAAGAGCGTGTTCGAGGAGCCGCGTCCCGGCTCATCCTGCCCGCTTGCGGCTCGGCTTTTTCGCACTAGGCGATGGACGACGTCGTCCCTGCCGACGAAATCTGCCACCGGTCTAGGAAGCCAATCCCATTTGACATCATGGGCATCGCGCATCGTCGCCGTTCGCGCGACAGGCGGGTCGACACCGCCGGGTTCAACGGCTACGGCAACCGGAGTCGAAGCACCCGATGCTTGATAATCCCCTGGTACAGCCGCCGGAGGTCGGAGCCTGGCTCCACCCCCAATTCGTCCTGGAGGACTCGGGCGGCGGATCGAAACACGGAGATCGCGCCAGCAATGTCGCCTCGTCGGTGCAGTGCCGTCATCAACAGGACCAGCGCTGGTTCACGAATCGGGTGCTCAGCCACCGTCCGCCGCAGCAGCGAAATGGCTGATCGACATCCCCCGCCCCGAGATGAAGAGTCGCTAGCAACTCCACGGCGAGGAGGTATTGCTCCTGAGCGTTTGCCACGTGGGCGGACAGCGAAGGCCGCAGAGGTACGCCGAGCAAGGGTGGACCGAGCCAGCAGAGCATCGCCTTGTTCAGCAACGATCGCGCGACATCCGCTTGGTCCCGAAGGTTCAACTGGCGTGCCCGTTCGAAATGATCGACGAAGGAGAACGGGTCGACGTCTCGCGGAGGAACCTCAAGGCAGTAACCGCCGCGCCGACGGACCAGCAAGCCCCGGCCCGCCTCATACGACTCAAAGGCACGACGGAGGTTGGCGGCGTACGTCCGAAAACTCGGCACTGCCGAACGCGGCGGTTCGTCGGGCCAGATTTCGTCGATCAACTCCTCCGTCGAGACCGTCCTCCCCGGGTTCATCACCAGCTTGGCAAGAACGGTTCGCTGCTTCGGCGTACCGAGGCTCACCCTGGAAGAGCCGAAAAAAGACCCAAAAGCCGCCAAGCACCTCAATCTTCACTTCTCGAACCCCTTGGGAGGCAGGCATTCGCGTGGTCGCACCTTAACGATGCGCACCGATGGAGTGAACCGCATTAAGACCGCCCACGGGCGTCGGCGACCCGCCAATGCACCACGTGAGGCGGGGTGGCGAGGGACCGCTGGACCGGCAGCGCCCTGTCGTGGCCACCGCGCCCGATCTGCAACTCGCCGTACAACTCGGTGGCGAGTAGTTAGGGCTCGGGCGCGGCAGCCACCTGTGCGGAGAGCACTGGACCGGAGCGACCCTGGAGAGCCTCCGCCATGCCGGCGAGCCACCGCCGGGAGATCGCCTCAATCGCATGTCGCAGGTTAGCCGTATAATTATGGACATTTAGCATTGCGGAGAACGACGGATCCCAGTACGGTCTGCGGCTTGGTTTCCAGCGGTAGCGCCCGTTAGCCGTGCACCGCGCACGAAGGTCGAGGAGCTGGATCCACACAGGACCCTCCGCGCGCATTCGAAGGATCACGGTACGCGTTTACTGCCGTCCCGGCCCGGTAGGTTGCAGTCGATCGCGACAAGGTCAACCGAAGCGACGATGAACTCAATAGCGGCTTTAGCCACACTTGATTGATCGCATTCCAGCCGACCCGGAGTGAAACCGTCCACCATTCAACAGTCAGTCAAGCGGGTAAGACGGACCGTGATACGACCTCTCCATATTGGCCTATTATGCGCATTAGGACATGAATCATCGCTAATTGCCCACAAGCGCCCCTAGGGTCTGGCAGCACGACAGTCAGCCTCAGTTGGGGGTAGAGATGCGCTCGCACGAATGGAACTGAACCTCCTGCCCGGTCAGGAGCGGCCGGGAGTACGCTTGCGGAGCGCAACGCCCCGGTGACGAATGGGGATGATGCTTGGCTCTGCGGGCTCGACAGACTGGGACCGATCGGCGGCTGATGCTGCTCGTCGGTCTCGTCGTCGTTTTGGCTGGCCTCGCCGCTGCCGTCTCCGTCGCCCACTTGCCCAGCTACGACGCCATCACGGCGACAACCACTTGGGCCACTCTGATCTCACTTGTTGCGGTCGGTTTCGTCGCCAAGGTGAGGATTCGCATCCGCTCGACCAACCACGACATCGCCTGGACCGAAACGGCCATCGTGATCGGGCTCGCGGTGGCGCCCGCCTCGGTCGTCATCCTCGCCACCGGGTTCGGCATCGGGATCGCCACCATCCTCACCGGCAGCTCACCGATCAAGCGGGCTTTCGGCATCGGCAAGAACATGCTCGTGGCCACCGCCGCTGGTTTGGTACTCCAGGCGTTCGAATGGCCCGCCGCCAGCTCAGGTCTCGCTGGCACAGCGCTCCCCCTAGCTGTCGCCTATCTCGCTGCCGTGCTGCTCGACGAACTCGTCACCCTCCCCGTCATCTCAATGGCGACCGGCACCTCGTTGCGCACCTTGTTCCGGGAGGACTGGGGTTTCCGCATCGGTGCAGCCATCGCCCGCCTCGGCGTCATCACCAGCACGGTGCTGCTCATCAACATCGACTTCCGGCTGCTCCTCGTGGTGCCTCCGTTGATGCTCAGCCTGCACCTGCTCTACTCCGCGCGGGTTCGGAGCCGCACCGAGCAGCAGGTGTGGCAGCGACTCGCGCAGACCACCGACGCGCTCAACGTGGTCGAGTTGGACGAGGTCCTCACCACCGCGGTCACCCGGGCATCCGAACTCTTCTCCGCCGACGAGGTGGAGGTCGAGCTACGCGACGTCGACCGGGTGGTGCGCGGCGGTGCCGACGGGGTCAGCTACGACGGGCCGGCCGACCAGCCCACCGCCGTCCAGGGTGCGGTGGTTCCCGTCCGTCTGGAGGGGCACGACAAGACGGTCGACGTGGGGATGCTGCGCCTGCGCTTCCACGGACCGGTGAAACTCTCCGAGCGGGAGCACTACACGCTCTACACGTTCGCCTCGGCACTGTGCACGGCTATCCGCAACGCCCAGGCGTACGCCGAACTCGCGAGGGTGGCCGAAGCCCACGCGCACGACGCGACCCACGACGCACTGACCGGCCTGCCGAACCGGCGCCACCTGCTCGACGCGGGCAACGACCACCTGCACCACCGACACGCCGACGGGGTTACCGCCCTGGTGCTGATCGACCTGAACCACTTCAAGGAGGTCAACGACACCCTCGGCCACACCGCCGGTGACCAGATGCTGGCCGCCGTCGCCGAGCGGCTGCGCGCCGCCGCCCACGCCGAGGACCTGGTCGCCCGGCTCGGTGGTGACGAGTTCGCCGTACTCCTGCGCGCCCTGCCCGCGCCTGCGGTGGCCGCCCACCGGGCCGAGACGCTCCTGGCGGCGCTGTACGAACCGTTCGACATCGACGGCATGCGGATCAACGTGGAGGCCAGCGGCGGCATCGCCGTCGCTCCCGCCACCGGCGGCATGGTCGAACTGCTACGCCGCGCGGACGTCGCCATGTACCAGGCCAAGCGGGCCGGGCAGCGCGTCGCCACCTACGCGCCCGCCCGGGACACCGCCGATCTGGGTCGCCTCACCCTCGGCGGCGACCTGACCAAGGCCGTCGCCGACCACGAGTTCACCGTCAACTTCCAGCCGATCGTCGACCTCGGCACCGGTGAGGTCATCGCCGCCGAAGCGTTGGCCCGCTGGCGTCACCCCACCCACGGCATGATCGACCCACTGCGTTTCCTGGAGACGGTCGAGCGCTCGGGTTTGCTTCCCGCCTTCGCCGACGCCATCCTCGACCAGGCCCTGATCTCCGCCGGCACCTGGCGTGACGCCGGCTTCGACGTACCCGTGGCGGTCAACGTCTCTCCCCGCAGCCTGCTCGACGCCCGGTTCCCCGGTTCGGTGCTGGCCCGCCTGCGCGCCCACGACCTGCCACCCGACCGGCTGATCCTGGAACTGACCGAGACCCTCACCCTCAGTCAGCTCGACGTCGTCGACCAGGTACTCACCCGGCTGCGCGACGCGGGTGTCCGACTCGCCCTGGACGACTTCGGCACCGGTTACTCCTCGCTCTCCCTGCTCTCCCGGATCCCGGTGCACCAACTGAAGATCGACCGAAGCTTCGTCACCGCGATGGAATCCTCCACCGAAGCAGCCGCGATCATCCGCTCCACCCTCGATCTCGGTCGCAGTCTCGACCTCGCCGTGGTGGCCGAGGGGGTGGAGCGGGAGGCGCAGCGACACGCGCTCTGGGAACTGGGCTGCACCGCCGGCCAGGGCCACCTCTTCGCCCGTCCGCTGCCCTCCGGAACGCTGCTCGCCGCCCTCCAACGCGGCACCGGCGGCCGGACCGGCTGCCTCGCGGTCGCCCTGCACGATGCCGGCGCGGTGGTCCGGCTACCGCAGGGACGGCGACAGGGCGGCCGGGGGCGCCACCAGCAGGCCTGACACACTTGCCCAGATGAGCACCGCCACCCCGACCGACCACCGTCCAGGGTGGTGGTACCGGATCGACACCTCCGCTGGAGGTCTCGCTCTCGACCTCGGCCTCTACGCCGTCTCCGCCGCCTTCGCCGCGATCACCGCAGCCACCTCAACCCTGCTGCCACACCGTGCCTGGGGTGGCATCGCCGCACTCGGCTACCTCAGCGCGGCTCTCGTGGCGATCGGTCAACTCCTGCTGCGGCGGCACCGGCCCGGGTCACCTCTGGTAGGACTGCCCGCACGCTGGCTGGTCACCGTCCTGGCCTGGACGGCCGTCGCCCTGCTACCCCTCGTGTGGCAGAGCGTGCAGCGCGCGGCGGGGCGCACCGACCGGGCCCAGGAAGAGGTACTCGTCGTCGAGCAGTCCGGGCAGCGGCTGGTGGAGACCGGCACTCCCTACCTGGGGCCGGAGGCCATCGCGGCGTTGCCCCCCGGCGAACAGCTGCTCGGCTACACGCCGTACCAACCCGGAATGGCCCTGTTCGGGTTGCCCCGCGCGGCCACCGACGCGTGGTGGGGCGACGCCCGGGTCTGGTTCGCCGTCGGCACCGCGCTCGCCCTATTCCTCGCCGTCCGCATCCTGCGTCGACCGGCGGCCGGGTCGACCTCGGTCGGACACGACGCCGCGCTGCTGCGTGGCGCGCAGGCTGCCACCGTCCTGCCGATCAGTGCGTTGACCCTGGCCACCGGCGGCGACGACCTGCCCGTACTCGCGCTCTGCCTGCTGGCCCTCGCGCTCGCCGCCACCGCACGACCCGGCTGGGCGGGCGTCGTCGTCGGGCTCGCCGGTGCGCTCAAACTCTTCGCCTGGCCGGTCGCCGCCGTACTGGTCATCTGGGGCATCTGCCACCGGGCCGGTTTACGGGTCGCCGTCGGCGCGTTCGGCCTACCCGCCGCAGCGCTGCTGCCCACCCTGCTGGTGGATCGAGACGCGCTGGTGGAGAACGTGCTGCGGTTTCCCCTCGGGCACGGCCTGGTCGCCAGCCCGGCACAGTCCCCGTTCCCCGGTCACCTGATCGCGGAAGCCCTGCCGGCTGGCCGGGCCGTGGCAGCGGCGCTGCTGGTCGCCGCCGCGTTGGCGATCGCCATCCGGCTCGCTCGACGCCCGCCCCGCACGGCCCGCACGGCGGCGCTCGTCTGCGGGTACGGGCTGCTCGTGGCGATCCTGCTGATGCCCACCACCCGGTTCGGTTACCTGCTCTATCCGGTGGCGTTCCTCCTCTGGGCGCCCGCACTCGATGTTCCCGGGATCCGGCAACCTGCGCGCGAAGACGGCAAGTAGGGCGTAGACCTGAGGGCATGACCACCTACCGCGACCGCAACGAGGCGGGCCAGGTGCTCGCCGACCGACTGACTGCCCTGATCGGCGCACCGGACGTCATCGTGCTGGGCCTGGTACGCGGCGGCGTGCCGGTGGCCCGGGTCATCGCCGAACGCCTCGGCGCACCACTGGACGTGCTGGTGGTTCGCAAACTCGGCATACCGTGGGCCCCCGAGGTCGCCTTCGGCGCGCTCGGCCCGGCCGGCGTACGCGTGCTCAACGACGCGGTGGCCCGGCAGCTCGGCACCGACGACATCGCCGAGGTCGAGCGCCGGGAGCAGGCAGAACTGGAGCGGCGCGAGAAGCTCTATCGGGCTGGACGGCCGCCCCTGGATCTGACCGGGCGCACCGCCGTCATCGTCGACGACGGGTTGGCCACCGGAGCGACCGCGCGGGCCGCCGTGCAGGTGGCTCGCCAGCTCGGCGCCCGTCGGGTCGTGGTCGCCGTGCCGGTCGGTTCCCAGGAGGCGTACGAGATGCTCGCCAGCGAAGCCGACCAGGTGATCTGTGCCCAGCGCCCGCCCGCCTTCACCGCCGTCGGCGCGTACTACGACGACTTCCACGAGGTTTCCGACGACGAGGTGACGGAGGCGCTGGCCGATACCGCGTGAACCGACCAGGTACCTTCGGGTAATGAGCCTGACCTGTCCCAAGTGCCACGGAGACATGCGCCAGTACGAGCGCAGTGGCGTCGTCATCGACCAGTGTGGCGAGTGCCGGGGGATCTTCCTCGATCGCGGCGAGTTGGAGAAGCTGTTCGAGGCGGAGGCCAACTGGAGCGCTCAGCAGGCTCCGCCCCCGCCCCCACCGCCGACCGCCCCGCAGCCGGGCGGCTACCAGCCCCCGCCGCCACCGCCGCCCGCAACGCACCAGCCGGGTTACGGCACCGTGCCGCCGCCACCGCCCCCGCCGCCGCACGGCTACCCGGCCCCCGCGCCGGTCTACGGCCACGCGCCACAGCACTACGGCTACCACGGGCACTACCGGCGGAAGAAGCGCAAGAGCTTCCTCGACGAGATGTTCGGCTGAGCAGCACGACCCCACCAATGACCGGGCCGTCCGATCGGTCGGCCCGGTCATTGGTGGGGTGAGCTGGTTAGACGATCGCCATGTCCACGAAGCGCGACAGGTGCAGCTGGGCGGCGACGGTCACCGTGTCAGTCGGACCATTCCGGTGCTTCGCAACGATGAAATCCGCCTCCCCGGCCCGGGGGGATTCCTTGTCGTAGTAGTCGTCACGATGCAGAAGAATGACGACGTCCGCATCTTGCTCAATTGATCCAGACTCGCGCAGATCAGACAGTTGTGGGCGCTTGTCGGTGCGCTGCTCGGGGCCACGGTTCAGCTGGCTGACCGCGATGACCGGGCACTCGACCTCCTTGGCCAGCAGCTTGAGGCCCCGGGACAGGTCCGCGACCTCCTGCTGCCGGCTCTCCGTACGCTTCGGCGAGGTCATCAGCTGGAGATAATCGACCACGATCAGCTTGAGGTCGTGCCGCTGCTTGAGCCGGCGAGCCTTCGCTCGGATCTCCATCAGGTTCATGCTGGGCGTGTCGTCGACGAACAGCGGCGCCTCGCTGATCTCGCCCATGCAGCGGGCCAGCTTCGTCCAGTCGTCATCGGACAACTGCCCGCTGCGCAGTACGTGCAACGGCACCCGGGCCTCGGCCGAGAGCAGCCGCATCACGATCTCGACCTTGCTCATCTCCAGCGAGAAGATGGCCGATGCCTGGTTGGCCCGGATCGCGGCGTTGCGCGCGAAGTCCATGCTCGCCGTGCTCTTACCAAGACCGGGTCGCCCCGCCACGATGATCAACTGCCCGGCGTGCAGCCCGTTGAGCAGGCGGTCCAGGTCGGTGAAGCCGGTCGGCACGCCGGTCATCACGCCGCCCTGCGCGCCGACCGCCTCGATCTCGTCGAGCGTCGGTTGCAGCATGTCGGCCAGGACGGCGAAATCCTCGCTGACCCGGCGCTCCGTCACGTCGTAGACGGCCTGCTGAGCCAGGTCGACGATGTCGTCCACGTCCCGGCTGCCGCCGCTCGCGGTGCCGTAGCCGAGTTGGACGATCCGCGTACCGGCCTCGACCAGGCGGCGCAGCACCGCGCGTTCGCTGACGATGCGGGCGTAGTAGGCGGCGTTCGCGGCCGTCGGCACGCTCGCGATCAGCGTGTGCAGGTACGGAGCGCCACCCACCCTGGCCAGATCGCCGGAGTCGGCCAGGGCCGCCGCGACGGTGATGGCGTCGGCCGGCTCGCCCCTGCCGTAGATCTCCAGGATGGTGTCGAAGATGGTGGCGTGGATCGGCCGGTAGAAGTCGTTGATCTTGAGGATCTCGACGACGTCGGCGATGGCGTCCTTGGACAGCAGCATGCCACCCAGGACGCACTGCTCGGCAGCCACATCCTGCGGCGGCGTCTTGTCGAACTGACCGTCGCGTGGCGGGTCGGCGGCCTGCGGCCCGCCACCGTGGAACGGCTCCGTCCGCCTGTCATCGGTGACCGACACCGGGCCCCCCTCCACTGCGTCGGATCGGTTCAGGCTTACCGCCCGGGTGCGACAACGTCGACCGGCCGTTCGATCGGGGGTTATCGGGTCAGCAGGTCGATGGCAACCATACGGACTCCGAGGTCAGCCGCTCAACCGTGGCGGTGGACGAGCCTCGGGACAACCTGTGGACGCAGGTGGACAATCATGTGCGCAGCGTGTGCACAGGGTGTGGATAACGGATGGGGAATTCTCGCCGAGAAGCCTCTGACCTGCACAAACGTTTTCCCCAGCCTGTGGAGGGAATTTCCGGGTAGGGCTTTGTCCTGAACCTCCCGTAAGATCGGTGGCCGACGGCTACACCTGGACAGCGGATTGCGCTTTCGGTTGAGAAGGGTCACGCTCCGGCCGTGAGTTACCGGGACTGGGCACGCGGGGAGGACGGTCCGCGCGAGCGGCGACCGACCGCTTCGTGGGCCGAGCCCATCGAGGATTCACGAGCCGGGCGTTACGACTCGGCGATCGAGCGTTACCGCACCCCGAGCCGCCGCCGGGCGATCGAGCGCGGCCAGGACGAGCCCGCCGAGCCGTACCTGCCACGCTGGGCACTGGAGTCGGGGGTCAGCAGCGTCGACGGTGGCGGTCGGCACGCCGCACCGGACGAGGACGATGACGGCGGTCCGCGTTACGGCGACGGCGGTCGGCGATCGTCGCGGGCCTCCCGGAGCCGGCACTCCGACGAGGTGGACTGGCGGGACACGTCGCCCCGCGCCATCGCCCCGCCACCAGCGTTGGAGCCTCAGTCCGACCACACCCGAGAGTGGACCTTCGATCGTCCACAGGAGGAGGGGTACGTCGGCAGCCGCCGGGCCGAAGAGGACGATCCGGTCTCGGGTGTGACGCCGCAGAGTCGACCGCGCCGGGCGCAGTCCCGCCAACGTCAGGTGATCTGGTCCGGCCTGGAGGAGGAGGACCAGAAGTCGTCCGGCTCCGAACCGGCCGCCGACCCGACCCCACGTCGTCGGCGGCGGGCGGCGGAGCCGGCGCCCGCTCCGGCGGTGGACCCCTGGGAGCGGGCGGCGGAACCGGAACCACCTCGCCCAGCGGTGGATCCGTGGGACGCCTCCGGGCTGCACGCCTGGCAGCAGCCCGCCGCTGTCGACCGGCGCGCCGAGGCCGGCCCGGTCGACCCCTGGGACGCCGACAGCACGAGCCAGTGGCTTCAATCGGCCGCGACGGACCGGTGGCTGGAACCGGACACCACGGGCCAGTGGGACCGCGATCCCGAGATGGAGCGGCGGGAGCGGCAACGGGACGGCAACCGGTGGGACGACTACTCCGAGCCGGACCGCTGGGATCGTACGGAGCCGCCCCGGTCCGGCGGTGCGCCCGCAGCGCAACAGTGGTCGTGGAGCGCCCGGCCCGAGCCGGAACCGCCGCAGGAGACGTTCTGGCCGGGCACCCGGTTGGCCGGCGACGATCCCCGCTGGGTGGAGGCGTCCGCGTCAGCGCCCCGGTCCCCGGTGGTGGGTTACACGGCGCCACGTCCCCGCCCGACACCCCGGCGGCGTGCCGCGGCCGTTCCGCAGGCCCGGCCGGTCGGCATCGCGGCGGTACGACGTCGCATCGAGTCGGTGGGCAACGCCAGTTGGAATCGTCGGTTGGAGGACGACCTCCTCGACCCCGATCCGGGTGGCCCCTGGCTGCCGCTGCTCTACACCGCAGCCTGTTACGTCCTGCCGGCGATCGTGGTCTTCGTGTGGCTGCTGACCCTGGACGGTGCGCCGCCCGTCGGCTGTGTGACCGATATCAGCGGCGGTGGCTGCGAGTCGCCTCGGGCACGGGCGTTCGCGGCGATGGCGGGCGGGATGCCGCGCTTCGGTCTCGCCCTGGTCAGCAGCCTGGCGATCGCGACATTGCTGCGTCGGGTGGGTACGACCTGGCGGCCCACCACGGTGGCGCTCGCCGCCGCTGTGGTGGGTGGCGGCCTCTCGACGGTGATGATCAGCGCGGTGACCGGCCAGCCGATCGGTTGACCGCAAGCACGACAACGAACAGGGCCCGCACCGGTGAACGGTGCGGGCCCTGTCGTTCGTCGACCGGGACTCAGCCCTGCACGACGTTGAGGTTGAACGAGGCGGTCACCTCGGGGTGCAGCTTGACCCGCACCGGGTGCGAACCGAGCGACTTGATGTGGCCGCCGACCTCCAGCCGCCGCCGGTCGAGCGCCGGACCGCCGGCCGCCTTCACGGCGTCGACGATCTCGGCCGGGGTGACGGAGCCGAAGAGTCGGCCACCTTCACCGGCGCGGGCCTTCAGGTTCACCTTGAGGCCTTCGAGCTGCGCCTTGACCTCGTTGGCGTGATCGAGGTCCCGGATCTCGCGGGCGGAACGGGCCCGTTTGATGAGGGTGACCTGCTTCTCCGCGCCCTTGGTCCAGGCGATCGCGAAGCCCTGCGGGAGCAGGTAGTTACGGCCGTAGCCGTTCTTGACCTCCACGATGTCGCCCGGGGCACCGAGCCCGGACACCTCCTGAGTCAGGATGATCTTCATTGTCGGTGCCTCTCTCAGCGGGCCGTCGCGGTGTACGGCAGGAGCGCCATCTCACGGGCGTTCTTGACCGCACGAGCGATCTGCCGCTGCTGCTGCGAGGTAACGCCGGTCACCCGCCGAGCGCGGATCTTGCCGCGGTCGGAGATGAACTTGCGCAGCAGCGCGGTGTCCTTGTAATCGATGTACGTGATCCCGTCCTTGTCGAGCGGGTTCACCTTCTTCTTCGGCTTGCGCAGTGCCGCAGCCTTCGCCATTGCTCTTGCTCCTGGTTTACGATCACGGGCGCTCGGCGCCATTAGAACGGAGGCTCCTCGTCGAAGTTGCCGCCACCCGAACGTGCGGGAGCCGGTGCGGCCGAAGCCCAGGGGTCGTCGAAGTTGCCTCCGCCGCCGCCCTGGCCACCACCGCCACCACTGCCGAAGCCGCCGCCACCGGACCGGGACATCTTCTGCACCTTCGCCGTGGCGTAGCGCAGTGACGGGCCGATCTCGTCGACCTCCAGCTCGATGACGGTGCGCTTCTCGCCCTCGCGGGTCTCGTAGGACCGCTGACGCAGCCGACCCGAGACGATCACGCGGGTGCCGCGCTGAAGCGACTCCGCCACGTGCTCCGCAGCCTGCCGCCAGACGGTGCACGAAAGGAACAGCGGCTCGCCGTCCTTCCACTCGCCGGATGCCTTGTCCATGAACCGGGGCGTCGAGGCGACCCGGAACTTGGCGACCGCGGCACCGGAGGGGGTGAACCGCAACTCGGGGTCATCGGTCAGGTTGCCGATGACCGTGATGGTGGTGTCTCCTGCCATGACCAACTCCTCGCGCGCTCATCCGTTCCGCGTACAGGTTCTCAGAACCCTCCGACAGCAACGGTGAGGCTGATCCGGGTGGGGCCGGGTGGGTTTGCTAGCGCATCTCCGGCCGGATGACCTTCGTACGCAGCACGGACTCGTTGAGCCGCAGCTGGCGGTCCAGCTCGGCCACCGCCTCCGGCGACGCCTGGAGGTCGATGACGGCGTAGATGCCCTCGGCCTTCTTGTTGATCTCGTAGGCGAGGCGTCGGCGGCCCCACACGTCGGTCTTCTCCACCGAGCCACCCGCAGTCCTGATCACGTTCAGGTACGTGTCGAGCGACGGGGCGACGGTGCGCTCCTCGAGGCTGGGGTCGAGGATCACCATGATCTCGTAATGACGCAAGACGTGCTCACCTCCTGTGGGCTAAGCGGCCACGGTCCTTCCGTGGCAGGAGGTCGTGCGTCGTGGCCCGTTCCGGTACCGGGGGAACCCGGCCGGTGACGGACAACCGGACCAGGATACCCGGCCCGGACGATCACCAGCACCGAGGTGACGGGCACAGCGAACCGGGGGTCCGGCCGACGTCGCTGTCGGCACGGACCCCCGGTCACGGGGGCCGCGGGGCGTCTGGTCCGCATTCCTTGGGTGGGACCTGGGGAGGAACGACCACACCGATGAGGTTGGACCGAAGACGCCCCGCGGAGCTTTATCACGTTGTTACCTGACGTTATCGTGGAAGCTGGTGCTTCATGGGGCAAATCCCGGAATTACCGACAATTTCCTGGTCAGCTCCCGGTCGCGGCGCCTTGACCGGATGATCCATTGACATCAACGACTTCCGTCGGCACCGGTGACGCGCGGGCGCGCAGCGGGCCTCATCCCGACGGTCGGGGGCGGGACGTAGGCTCGCCTGCATGCGTATCGGAGCCCACGTCGATCCGACCGACCCGCTGGCGGAGGCGACCGCCCGAGCGGCAGACGCCGTGCAGTTCTTCCTCTCCGACCCCCAGGGATGGAAGGCGCCGCAGCCCCGTGCCGACGCCGAGGCGTTGCGCAGCGCCGAGGTCGACATCTATGTGCACGCGCCGTACGTCATCAATGTCGCCACCGGCAACAACCGCATCCGGATCCCGAGCCGCAAGCTGCTGCTCGCCCACGCGAGAGCGGCCACCGCGATCGGCGCGAAGGGCCTGGTGGTACACGGTGGGCACGTCAACTCCGGCGGCGACCTGGCGGCCGGGTTCGACAACTGGCGCAAGGCGTTGTCCTACGCGGCGGAGTCCGGCGGCTTCGGGATTCCGGTGCTGATCGAGAACACCGCCGGTGGTGAGAACGCCTGCGCCCGACGGCTGGACGCACTCGCCCGGCTCTGGGACGCCGTCGGTGACTACGAGGTCGGGTTCTGTCTGGACACCTGCCACGCCCATGCCGGCGGGGAGGAGCTGCTCGGCCTGGTCGATCGGGTGAAGGCGATCACCGGGCGGATCGACCTGGTGCACGCAAACAACTCCAAGGATGGGTTCGGGTCAGGGCGGGACCGGCACGACAACCTGTCGGGCGGGACCATCGACCCGGAACTCGTGGTCGCGGTGATCCGCGCGGCGGGCGCTCCGGTCATCGTGGAGACGCCCGGTGGTGTCGAGGGGCAGGGCGGCGACATCGCCTTCCTACGCGGACAGCTCGACGGGGAGACCGGGGCACGATGACCACGGACCAGTCCGCCTCCGGTGGCCCCGCCGACGCGGAGAAGGTCGGCGACGCAGCGAAGCCACCGAGCATGGACCAGCCCGGCGACGACCCCACCGACAAGGACAACAGCGCGGCGAAGGTCGACGGCGACACCAACGGTACGGACGACGCCGCAGCGAAGGCCGGCGGCAAGGACAAGGCAGTGGGGACGCCGCCGGGTAAGGACACTACCGGCGCGAACAGCAGCGACAAGCCGGACGACACCCCGGCTGAGGACGGCGACAAGCCAGACCCTTGGGCCGCCTTCGGGCCCGCGCCCGAGCCGGTCCCCACCTGGTACGGGCGGCTGGGCCGACGGTTCGGCCGGTTACTGATCCACGAATGGACGTTGGCCGCCTTCGCCTCACTGGCGTTGGCCGTGCTGATGACCTGGCCGACACTGCGCTATCCAGCACACACGTTGCCACAGGACTACTGGGACCCGAGCCTCCAGGCCTGGCAGATGGCCTGGTCGGGGCACATCCTGCTGACCGACCCGGCGCAGTTGTGGCACGCGAACGCCTTCTTCCCCGAGCGGTGGAGCTTCGCCTTCTCCGACACCCTGCTCGGGTACGCGCCAGCAGGCATGATCGGCAGCGGCCCCGAGGCCGCCCTGGTGCGCTACAACATCATGTTCGTGTTGGCGCACGCCCTCGCCACCTTCGGCGCGTACGTGCTGGCCCGGCAACTCGGCGCGAGCCGCACCGGTTCCGCGGTGGTCGGCGCCGCCTACACCTACGCACCGTGGCTGCTCTCGCAGGCCGGTCACCTGCACGTGGTCTCCAACGGCGGCATCCCGCTGGCCCTGGCCATGCTGGCCCGGGGGCACGGCTGGTCGCTACGGCACGGCTACCGACCCGAGCGTCGGCACGAGGGCTGGGTGTACGCCGGCTGGCTGGTGGCCGCCTGGCAGCTGAGCCTCGGATTCGGCATCGGCCTGCCGTTCGGGTACGTGCTAGCGATCACCGTGCTGGTGGCCGTCACCATCTGGTACGCGAAACGGATCTTCTGGCGGGTCAAGCGCCCCTTCGGGTCGCGGCTGTTCGTCGCGGACCTGATCGGCGGGCTGATCTTCGCCGGAGTGGGCGTCCTGATGGCCATCCCGTACTTCACCGTCTCGCAACTGCACCCGAACGCGGAACGGACGATCGACGACATCGCCGCCTTCTCGCCACCCGCTACCGGCTTCCTCACCGCCCCGGCCGAGTCCCGTCTCTGGGGCGGACTGCACGAAGGTGCCCGGTCGCTCCTGCCGTGGCATCCGGAGATGACGTTGCTACCCGGTTTCGTGCTCTACGCGCTGGCCGTCGGCGGGCTGTTCTTCTCCGTATGGAAGGTCCGGCAGCGGCTGCTGCTGCTCGCCGGAGTGCTGGTCGCGATGGCCCTGTCGATGGGCACCGAGTTGTTCGACGGCCAATTCACCTACGTACCCCTCTTCGACCACCTGCCCGGTTGGAACGGCATCCGGACGCCGGGCCGGTTGATGCTGTGGGGCACGCTGCTGCTCGGGCTGCTCGCGGCGGGGGCGGTCAGCGCGTTCGCCGAGCGGGTGCGGGACATCTCCGCCGAGCGGATTCCCTCGTGGCCGAGCCCCTGGCTGCGCCTGGCGACGCTGTTGCCCCTGCTGCTGGTGATCGCCGAAGGCACCAACACCACACCGCATCCGGTGGTGCCGAGGCAGCCGGCGGCGATGCGTTCGGTCGACGGTCCACTGCTCGTCCTGCCCAGCGGGCAGAACCACGACCAACCGGTGATGCTCTGGTCCACCACCCGGTTCCAGGACATCGTCAACGGTGGCAGCGGTTTCACTCCGCTTCAGCTGAAGGACGTACGCCGGGTCGCCATGACCTTCCCCGATCAGACCAGCGTCGACTACCTGCGCACCCTCGGCGTGCGCAACGTCCTGGTGCTCCGCGACAAGATCGCCGGCACCCCGTGGGAGGTCAGCGTCGACGCACCGGTCGAGGGGTTGGGCATCACCCGCGAGGAGATCGACTCGGTCGTGGTGTTTCGTCTCTGAGGGTTGGGGTTGGGGTTTGCGGGGGAGCACACCCGGCTCCGGGCGGTCAGGCTTGATCCCTGCGCCGGGTGTGCTCCCCCGCAAACCAGACGCCATCCGGCTCGTCTGGGACTTGCGGCGGGTCTAGGCAGCTCTGCTGCTTCGGCGGTGCGTCGATCAGGTGGTGGTGGGTACGGGGGTGGGGGTGGGGTCGGTGGTCTGGCGGCGGGTTCGCCATCGGTCCAGCCAGGGGGCGTCGGGGGTGCCGTCGAGCAGACCGCCGTCCGGGTCGTCGGCGTAGGTGCGGCGTACCGCGTCCTGCTCCGGGTCCAGGATCTCGCGTACCACCAGGACGACAAGCGCCACCACCGTGGCCAGACGCATACTCGCGGCCAGCACGAAGACGCCCTCCGGGAAGACCGGCGTGCCGGTGGAGGCACCGAGCAGCTGACCGTAGAAGGCGATGAAGTAGCAGACCTCGGCGGCCTGCCAGACCAGGAACGCTCCCCACTTGGGTCGGGCGAGCACGACCAGTGGCAGCAACCAGAGCACGAACTGCTGGGACCAGACCTTGCTGAAGATCAGGAAGGCGGCGACGACCAGGAAGGCGAGCTGGCCCAGCCGGGGCCGTCGCGGTGCCAGCAGTGCCAGCCCGCCGATGCCGAGGCAGGCCAGCCCGAACAGGGCGTACGACAGGTTGTTCAGCGTGGGGATGTTGCCGTCGAGCCACTGGAAGGGCCCGATGCTGGCGGGGTCGCCGAACTTCCCGTCGAGATAGCGACCGATGTACCAGAAGGTGCCCCAGTCGATCGGCCGCGTGGTGTTCAGCTCGAAGAACCGGTTCCAGTTGTCCCGGTACGGGATGGCCACCGGCAGGTTCACCAGCACCACCGTCACCGCCGCTGTGGCGATGGACAGCAGCGCGGCCCGGATGCGGTTGGCACGTATCGCGAGCACCAGAATCGGTCCGAGGATGAACAGCGGCCACATCTTCGCCGCGCCGCCGAGTCCTAACAGCACTCCGGAGAGCGCGACCAGCATCGTGCCCTTCGAGCCTGACCCGGATCGCGCCCAGGCCAGCATGCCGAGCGCGGCCAACCCGATGGCGAGGAAGTCCCAGTTGACGGTGGCGGTGAGCAGCAGCGCAGGGGCGAGCGCGAAGAGTGCGGCGTCCCAGGGTCGTCGACGGCGCAGCGCCAGGATCACCGCCACGGTCACCACGGCCAGCGCACCGAGCGTGATGGCGTTGAGGTTGTAGAACCACTGGCCCTGGTTCATGTCCGGGTTCTCAACGCCGGCCGAGTGGACCGGCAGCCCGAGCGCCCCCATGAAGTACCCGGTCAGCACCGGGTACTCCACCGGATGATCCCGGTAGGGAACCGCACCCTCGTGGAGCCGCTCGGCGTAGTAGAGCGCCAGGACATCGGTGTAGCAGAAGCGGGTGTACTGCTCGTTGTCCGTCCACGCCCCGTCCTGGCAGGGCGACTTCTGCACCCAGTGCAGCGTCAACGTGAGACAGGTCAGCACCAGGACGATCCGCACCGCCGTCCAGAACCGACGCTCCGCGCCGACGGGCCGGTCACGGGCGACCGCGTGGTCGCCGAGCGGACCACCGATCAGCCCGGAGAGTCCCCGGACGAAGCCGTCGGAGCGGGACGGGTGATCGGGAACATCAGGTCCATCGATGCCGGGCGTCGACTGGGTACTCATGTCCGTGCATCCTGCCGCATCAGTTGACCGGGTAGAAGCCGAAACCCGGCGGTGCCGGCAATCTGGCGAAGCGGGCCCTGGGGATCCGGTTCTGCGGCGGCCATCGGTCACACCCCCGTCACACCGGCACCCGGACCGTCTCGGCCCCTGCCAACCGCTGCACCAGAATGCGGTGAGCGTTCGTAGCCACAACTTGCGACTGCGATTACCTATTCGATCACCGCCTCCCAGGAAAGCAGTTGTCCAGCCCATCCAAGTCTTGGCATATGTGACTGTATCGATAACTGAGCAAGGCCCACCGAAGGCGGGCATAAAGAACCACGGGGGCAACATTGGAACTCAATTTCTTGGGCCCATCAACCGTGAGATCCGGTTCATCGGAAGTAGATATTCCGGGAACTCGTGACCGTAAGATTCTGGCGACTCTGCTTCTCAACTCCAACCGTCCCGTCCATATCGACCTGTTGATCGATGTGGTGTGGGACGACGATCCACCAGCCACCGCCCGACAGCAGGTGCAGAACCGACTGGACAGCCTACGAGCCAGACTTGACACCGAGGCAACTCACATAAACCGCAATGGGAAACACTGCACGTTGCACGTGAAATACGATCAGGTCGACGGATTGAAGTTCCGCAAAATATGCACCGAAGCAACCTCGTCAATAAATTCGGGCAACACAGAAAACGCGGTCACCCTCCTACGATCAGCGTTCGAACTGTGGCGCGGAGCCCCAGTCGAGGATGTCGAGTCAGCCAAGCTCCAAACGGAGGCACTGCGGTGGAAGGAACTCCACCTGAAGGCGATCGAGACGTTGATAGATCTTGAGTACAGTCTCAACAGACATCGACTGCTGACCGCTGACCGCTGACCTGCACAGTTGGATCGGCAGTTACCCCTACACGAAGGTCTGCGTTGCCGGCTCGCGGAGGCCATGCACGCGGGCTCCCGCACGGCGGAGACGTTGGGCGTGCTCAGCGGCTTACGGGCTCGGTTGGCCCGCGAGCTGGGGATCAGCACCAGCCCGCTGGTGGAGGATCTCTACCACCGCCTGCTGCGCGGAACCCGGATGGTGACTGTCGCGATCGGCTGAGCTCATCACCGGGCGGCTGCTGCCGAGAGACCACCTCCAGGCATTGCTTCGGCGACGGTGATCGGACGGTGATGCCTCAGTGAGACAGACCGGAATCATCGCGGCATCGGATCTGAGTTGGAGGGATCGCCTTGCTCAAACGAAAGAGCGCCCGGCTGGCCGCAGTGCTGGCACTGTGCTTCACCGCAAGTCTGGCCGCCCCGCAGGCCGCCCGTCGCCGCGCCGGCCACTGTCGCGGCGGAGACCACCGTCAAGGCCGAGAATCTTGACCCGGCGAAGGCCACGATGATCCCGGAGGTCGAGCTACAGGCCACCGGCTGCGGTTCGGTCTGCGACGGCAAGAACCCCGCGACGTACAAGATCTATCACAGTGGATGTTCGACCTGTTACCACTACTGCGCGGACGACGCGAAACGGTCGCGTCGAACACCAGCGGGATCAACCTGGAGCCTCGCTACAGCCTCGGTGCCGGACGGCATGGGCACGGGTGAGTTCCGACTTCTACTACCCGACGGTACGCAGCTACTACCTCGACGGGCGGGTCCGTACCGCCTACAGCGGCTTCGCCGGTGCTTACTACACCCAGATGGTGAACGACGCCAATCTGCTCGCTCGGGCGGAAGCCAGCGCCGGTCCCACCACCTGGGTGACGAGCAAGTACTGACCGGACCGGTCGCCTGAGCGGCCCGATCCGAGACAGTCAGGAAGCCGAGGGGCGGCCGGACACCTGTCCGACCGCCCCTCGGCGTTCACGAGATCAATCCCGCTCTGTCGTCCTCGGTGGTGGCACGCCACCGCCGTCACCGCCTGGTCGTTGGTCATCTCCAGGCGGGGTGATCGGATTGTTCCCCCCGTTGTCCCCGCCGCCGGGACCACCGCCGCCGGGACCACCGTTGTTTCCACCGCCGAGCTGGCAGAAGAAGTCGATCGGGTTGCAATCCCGGTCGCCTCCGGGCGGGGGCGGTGGCGGCGCCGGTTCCTCGCCGTTACCGGCGTCCTGGTCGCCCACCCCGGTGACACTGGGCAGGTTGGACGGGTCGGAGCCCTTCAGTGCCTCGTCCATGTAGCGCTTCCACAGCGCGGCGGGGATGCTGCTACCACCGATGTTGGAGCCGTTGCGATCGAGGATGGCTGGCTTCTTCGGGTCGCGGCTGCCGATCCACACCGCCGTGGCCACATTCTCGTCGTAGCCGACCATCCAGGCGTGGGCGTTCTTGTCGGTGTTGCCGTACTGCCAGGTGCCGGTCTTGCCGGCGGCCTGCCGGTTGCCGACCAGCGCCGCGTTGCTCCTGCCGGGAATTTCCTTGAGCACCGCCGTCACCTCGTCGGCGACCTCCGGCCGGATCACCTGCTGCGGCTTGAGCTTCTCGCCGGTGCCGGGCACCTTGTCCCACTTGCCGGTGGCCTTGTTCTGCTTCTCCACCTTACGGACGAAGTGCGCCTTGTTGTACTTGCCCTTGTTGGCGAGGGTGGCCAGGCCGTTGGCGTGGTCCAGCACGGTGACCGGGTACTGACCGAAGCCGATCACCCGGTCGAACTTCGTCGGCGCGAGTTCCCCGGGCTTCTTCTTCGTCAGGTCGTGTATCTGGTGCTTGTCGTCCCACATGGTGCGGATGCCGGCGCGACGAGCCATGTCGAGCACCTTGTCGGCGCCGATGTCCTCCGTCACGTGGAAGAACGGCACGTTGTACGACTGCACCGTCGACTCCTGGAGGGTGCACCACTTCTTGCAGCTGGCGTTCCGACCGGCGTTTACGATCTTCGACTCGTAGCCCTCCGGCGTGAACGGCGTGGCGTCCCAGTGCGACTTCACCGATATCTCGGCGTCGATCGCCGCAGCCAGGGTGTAGACCTTGAACGACGAGCCCGGCGGGTGACCACCAACGAGGTTGCCGTTTTGATCGGTGTTCAAGCCGGCGTAGTCGAAGTCCGCGCCGCTGTCACCGCCGTAGTAGGCAAGCACCCGGCCGGTCTTCGGCTCGACGGAGACCACCGCCGCCATGAGGTTTTTCGGATGCCCCTTGAGCACCGACCCCTTCCGGTCCGGCTGGGCCGCCTCCTCCAGAGCCTTCTGCATCTTCGGATCGATGGTGGTGGTGATCCGGTAGCCGCCCTCACGCAGCTCGTCGACGCAACTCGGCTTGCCCTCGGCACCGGAGTCGGAGCAGAGACCCCACTCCTCCATCTCCTTGCGGACGTAGTTGATCACGTTGCCGCGCGGGGTGGCGACGCCGAAGCCGTTGTTCTTCTTCGACTTCTGCACCTTCGGGTACTCGGTCGGCCGCTCCGGCTTGCCCGGGGCGTTCAGCCAACCCTCCTCGACCATCCCGTTGAGGACGTACTCCCACCGGGCCTTCGCCTCTTCCTCGTTGACCTCCGGGTCGTAGCCCTTGTGGGTGGCGCTGGCCACCGGCTGCTTGATCAGCGCGGCGAGCACCGCGCCCTGCGCCGCGTTCAGCTTCTTCGCGCTGGTGTTGAAGTACGTCTGGGCCGCCGCCTCGATGCCGTACGCACCTCGACCGAAGTAGATCACGTTGAGGTAGTTCTCCATGATCTGCTTCTTGGTGAAGTTGTCGTTGAGCTTCGAGGCGAGGATCGCCTCCTTCACCTTCCGCGCGTAGCTGTCGTCCTGGAGGTTCTCGTAGGCGTTGCGCGCGTACTGCTGGGTGATGGTCGAGGCGCCCTGCTTGTCGCCGCCGGAGAGGTTGTTCCAGGCGGCCCGGGCGATGCCCTTGTAGTCGACGCCCGAGTGCCGGTAGAAGTTGCGGTCCTCGGCGGCGGCGACGGCGTTCTGCACGTGCTCGGGAATGTTGTCGATGGTGACGAAGGTGCGGTTCTCGTTGCCGAGCTTGGCGACCAGCGTCTTGCCGTCCTTGGCGTAGACGGTGGTGGACAGCGGCAGCGGGATCTCCTTTGGCAGCACCACGTTGGTCGAGTAGTAGGTGAACCCGACCACGCCGATGCCGGCCAACATGATGAACACCGCGAAGCCGGCGATCAGGATGTTCATCCGCTTGCGCTTGCGGGCTCGGGCCGCCGCACCCGGATCACGGCCACCGCGTCCGGGACCGGCCGGTCCGCCCGGCCCTCCGGGACCACCGGGCCCGCCTGGACCGCCCGGCCCGCCGACGCTGGCCCGGGCCACCGCGGCGCGACCACCGGACACAGAGGCCGAGCCGACACTCGCCCGACCGGCCGATGCCGCGCCTACCGAGGCGCGGCCGGGACCGGCGGGCGAAACCGGCACCGAAGCCCGACCGGACCGTCCAGGGGCGGGCGAAACCGGCACCGAGGCACGGCCGGGACCGGCCGGCGAGACCGGCACCGAGGCGCGGCCCGAACCGGACCGGCCGACCGGCGCCGCGCTGCCACGTGGCGGAACGCTCGCCGAGCCGCCGACTGAGGCACGCCCACCGACCGAGGCACGGGCCGACGGGCCCGATGTCTCCGGTCCGGTCGACCAGTTGACTCCGCGCGGTTCACCACCCGAGCGGCGGTACGCGTCGTCCGCCTGCCTCGGATCGTCCTGGCCCGGAATGCGGGCCCGGCCGCGCGAGGAGCTGGGATCGCCGTACGAGTTCATTCCTCACACCCTGCCGTCGCGGTGGGGCGCGCTCGCACCGCCACCGGTTTGCCGTGAGTTGTGACACCTGTGCACCCGGCACGGGGGTGCCGTGGTCGCCGGTGCCAGATCCGCATCAAACGGACCATTCAGACTTACAAGCCGTCGGTAGCCCCAGCCGCGTGGCACGCGACCGGGGCCAGCCGATCGAGCTCGAATCACCGTTGCGCCTCTCGCCTTCGCCGGACACCCGTTCCGTCGGCGGTCATGCCGCTAGCCTCACCATGCTCCAGGTCGCCGTCGGCGACGCCGGTCAGACCATCCCGCCCGAGCAGGTACTGCTCGACGAGATGGTTCCAGTCACAGCCGAGGCACACCTCCACTACGAAGACCTGAAACTCACGCAGCGTCATCGCCAGCACACTCAGCTCAGCCAGAGTACGGGCCTGGCCGGCCGACTGCTTGAGTTCGTCGCCATAAATGTAGTGGACGAGGGTCAGGTTCTCGCTGCGGCAGATCGGGCACCGCTCGTCGGTGGACTCGCCATGGAACCGAGCCGCGTTCTTCAGGTAGGGCGACGCGTCGCACAGGTCATAGGTGCCGACACGACCCGCGAGGAGTTCACGCAGCGCCGCTCGCTTTCGAAGCGAGTAGTCGACGACCTGGCGCTGCGTACGCATGCGGGAAAGGGTACGCGGTCTGCTCTGACGAGGCGACCACCGTGACAATCCGTGACCGCAAGACATCAGTGTGGGGGTTTGCCCAGACCCAGGCGAGACGCTACGGTGCGATGTATCGGTCCGATACATCGTGGCGTGTAGCGCTCCACGCACAGGTTAAGGGAGGGTGGCCGGTGCTCGAACTCGCCATCCTCGGCCTGTTGCAGGAGGCTCCGATGCACGGCTACGAGCTCCGCAAGGAGCTCACCGCCAAGCTCGGCGCGATCCGCGCCGCTATCAGTTACGGCTCGCTCTATCCGACCCTGCGCCGGCTGCAGGCGGCAGGATGGATCACCGAGGCCGACGAGACACCTGCCACCGCCGAGGAGGTTCCCGCGCTGACCAGCCGACGAGGTCGGGTGGTCTACACCATCACCGCGGAAGGAAAAGAACGCTTCGCCCAGCTCATTGCGCAGACCGGGCCGGAGACATACGGCGACACCGGCTTCGGTGTGCACTTCGCGTTCTTTTCCCGAACCGACCAGGCGACCCGACTTCGAATTCTGGAAGGTCGCCGCCGCACGATCGAGGAACGTCGCGAAGGGCTTCGCGACATGCTGGGCCGGGCGGCCGAGCGCCTCGACGCGTACACCCTGGAGCTGCAGCGCCACGGCCTGGAGGCCTGTGAGCGTGAGGTCCGCTGGCTGGAGGAGCTCATCGCCAACGAGCGCTCCGGCCGTGCCCCGACGGTCCCGAACGACGGGACGGCCGGCGGCCCACGAGAAGACAACAGCCCGCCTCCGCCTGGAGAGACCAGGACAGAGCGGCCGTGACAGAGAAGAAGGAGGCACACGCGATGGGCTCCGTCCGCGTCGCCATCGTCGGTGTGGGTAACTGCGCCTCGTCCCTGGTACAGGGCGTCGAGTACTACCGGAATGCCGACCCCAACGACCGCGTCCCGGGTCTCATGCACGTCACCTTCGGCGACTACCACGTCTCTGACGTGCAGTTCGTCGCGGCGTTCGATGTCGACGCCAAGAAGGTGGGCATGGACCTCGCGGAGGCGATCGTCGCCAGCGAGAACAACACCATCAAGCTCTGCGACGTGCCGCCGACCGGCGTCACCGTGCAGCGCGGCCCGACCTTCGACGGTCTGGGCCAGTACTACCGCGAGATCGTCGAGGAGTCGGACGCCGCGCCGGTCGACGTGGCCAAGGCGCTGCGCGACGCGCAGGTCGACGTGGTCGTCTCGTACCTGCCGGTGGGCTCGGAGCAGGCCGACAAGTTCTACGCCCAGGCCGCGATCGACGCCGGCTGCGCGTTCGTCAACGCCCTGCCGGTCTTCATCGCCTCCGACCCCGAGTGGGCGCAGAAGTTCACCGATGCGGGTCTGCCGATCGTCGGCGACGACATCAAGAGCCAGGTCGGTGCCACCATCGTGCACCGCGCTCTGGCGAAGCTCTTCGAGGACCGGGGAGTCGAGCTGCTGCGTACGTACCAGCTCAACTTCGGCGGCAACATGGACTTCATGAACATGCTGGAGCGCAACCGCCTGGTCTCGAAGAAGATCTCGAAGACCCAGTCGGTGACCTCCCAGGTGCCGCACGAGATGGTCAAGAGCGACGTGCACATCGGCCCGTCCGACCACGTGCCGTGGCTGGACGACCGCAAGTGGGCCTACATCCGCCTGGAGGGCCGCTCGTTCGGTGACACGCCGCTCAACGCCGAGCTGAAGCTCGAGGTGTGGGACTCGCCGAACTCGGCCGGTGTCATCATCGACGCCGTACGGGCCGCGAAGATCGCCCTGGACCGGAAGATCGGTGGACCGATCCTGTCGGCCTCGTCGTACTTCATGAAGTCCCCGCCCGTGCAGTACGCCGACCACGACGCGCACGCCGCCGTCGAGGCGTTCATCGCCGGTGAGGTCGAGCGCTGACGCGTTGAGCACCAGCGCGATCTGACGCTGTTGCCGACACGAGGGCCGAGTCCGCGAGGGCTCGGCCCTCGTGCTCTGTCGCCACCCTGCTCCGGGCTGATCACGACCAGGCGCGTTGCAGGGCCACCCGGGCCTCCAACTCCAGGAGCCCGACCTTCCGGTCCAGGCCACCACCGAAGCCGACCAGCTTTCCTCCCGCTCCGACGATGCGGTGACACGGCACGATCACCGGAATCGGATTGCGGTTGCACGCCACTCCGACAGCTCGGGCGGCTCCGGGTTCACCCACGCGTCGGGCGACCTCGCCGTAGGTGAGTGTCTCGCCGTACGGAATGAGGGTCATCTCCCGCCACACCGCCCGCTCGAAGTCGGAGCCGCGCGGCACGCTCAGCGGCACGCCGAAGTCGGTCAGGTCCCCGGCGAAGTACGCCCGCAACTCCGCCACCACCCGCCGGGAGATCTCGTCGAGCGGCTCGGTGGCGGCGTCACCGACCGCGCCGAAGCGTGTCCCGCAGACGCTCTCGCCGTCGGTGGCCACGGAGAACTCCCCGATCGGCGAGTCGAGCACGGTCCAGCGCATCCCGCCATTGTCCACCCGCAGCGGAAAGGTGGTCAGCGGGTACGAGCGCGGTGGCCCGGAAAGGCCGAAGCCCGCCGGAGCGTCCCGAGCTGTCGGGGGCTCCGGCGGGCGCCGGAAGGGATCGCGTACGGATCAGGCGGCGGAGACGGTGAACTTCTCGCCCTTGCCCAGGCCCAGTTCGAAGGCGGTCCACCTGATCGTCTTGTTCGAGATGAGCTTGCTGGTGCCGGACGCCCCGGCGGAGACCGCCTGGTCGTCGCTGGCCCGGAAGAAGACCGTCCCGTCGCCGTTGTAGTCGACGAAGTCGAAGGTCTGCCAGAACCCGGCCGTCTTGCTGCTGGCGATCAGCGGCTTGGTGCCCTTGCTCGCCGCGGTCACGTACCGGCTGTTGGACAGCGCCTTGAGGGCGAAGAAGCCGTTGCCCTGGTTGACGATCTGGAACTTCGCCGACTTGGTGACGGACTTGCTGCTGGCCACCAGCGGCTTGGTGCTGCTGGCCGCCACCACGTACTTGTTGTTGGCCTTGGACCTGATGCTGATCACGGGGGCCGGTGCCTCAAGGGTGAATTTCTCGTTGGCGCCGATACTGGTCCGGTTCGCCCGGAGCACCGAGGTCGTGCTCTTCGACGCCGTCACGTACTTCCCGTTGGTCTTGGCCTTGAGGCTGATCTTGCCGTCGGCGTGGTTCACGATGGTGAACTTGGCCGGGGTGACGATCGTCTTGTGGCTGGCGATCAGCGGCTTGGTGCCCTTGCTCGGGGCCACCACGTAACGGCCGGTCTTCTTCGAGCGCAGCGCGACCAGACCACCACCGGCGTTGACGATGTCGAACCGCTGCGCGGTACCCATGCTCTTGCCGTTGTTGACCAGAGCCTTCTTGGTGCTGGCAGCGGTGACGTACCTGCCGTTGGAGACGGCCTTCAAGCCGTACGCGTTGCGGACCGGGGTCACCGAACCCACCGTCAGCAGCCGGTCCATCGAGCCCTTGGTGTCGTAGACCACGCCGGCGATGCCGGTGGTGACGATCCGGTCGCGGACCTGCTTCGGCTTCCAGCTGGGGTTGGAGTGCAACAGCAGCGCCGCCGCGCCCGCCACGTGCGGAGCCGCCATCGAGGTGCCGCTGTATCCGACGCTGCCGGTGTTGTTGTCGTGGCGGGCCGACACGATGCTGACCCCGGGTGCGAACACGTCGATGCACTTGCCGTAGTTCGAGAACCAGGCCCGCATGTCGACCCGGTCGGTCGCGCCCACGGTGATCGCGTCCGACACCCGCGCCGGCGACGCCTTGCAGGCGTCCATCCACGCGTTACCGGCGGCGATCGCGTACGTGATGCCGGAGTTGATGGAGCGCTTGACCGCCTCGTCGATCGACGGGATGGCCGTGACGTCGCCGAGACTCATATTGGCCACGGCCGGCTTCTTGGCGTTCGCGGTCACCCAGTTGATGCCCGCGAGCACCTGCTCGGTGGTGCCGTAACCGTCGCAGTCGAGCACCCGTACGCCGACCAGCTTGACGCCCTTGGCCACGCCGTACTTCGCGCCGCCGACGGTGCCCGCGACGTGCGTGCCGTGGCCGTTGCAGTCCCCGTTGGCCTGTGCCCGGGCGGTTCCCGGCTCGGTCGGGTCCGGCGTCGGCTCGACCGGCGGCGGGTCGATGGCGTCGTAGCCCATGCTGGCCCGGCCACCGAAGTCCTGGTGCTTGACGTTGATGCCGGTGTCCAGGATGTAGGCGGTGACCTTGCTACCGGTGTTCGGGTACTTGTAGGTCTTGTTCAGCTTCGCCGACGCCTGGTCGAGGCGGTCGAGGCCCCAGGACGGCGGGTTGGTCTGGGTCGCGTTGGCCGACAGGCGCCGGACCTGCTCGACGTAGGCGACGGCGGGGTTGGCGGCCAGCTTCTCCGCCTGCCGCTTGTTCATCGTGGCCGAGTAGCCGGCGAGGGTCTTGCCGAAAACCAGCCGGACGGTGCCACCGTTGGCGCGGGTCAGCGCCGAGGCGGTCGCCCGGACCGAACTGTAGGTGGCCCCACGGTCCTTGAGCACGACGATGTACCGGTCCGGCACAGCGCCGGCGCCCGTGGTGCCGAGCACCTCGGGTCGGGGCTGGTCGGACGGGGCTGCCATCGCGGTGCCGCCGGAGACGACACCGATGATGGACGAGGCGGTGGCAAGGGCGAGCCCGGCCGCCGCCGTGCGGCGCATGACGCCACGGCGTTTCACTATGGGTTACCCCCGTCGATCGTCGACCGTGTCAGCTGGACGGTCGGACAGAATTGGATCGTCCGGCTTCGACTGTCATCAGCGGCTGGCGGACGTGTCAACATCATGGATGGACGCCGACCCACCTGCGTCAGCCGTTCGGTCGAAACGTCGGCGTCTCGTCGTACCGACTGACAGATCCGGAACCGGGGGCTGAAGATCAGGCTGCGGTCAGCTGATGATGCCCTCGTCGCGGGCCCAGCGCAGCAACTCCGCCTCGGCGGTGTCGCGGTCCAACGGGCCACGTTCCAACCGCAGGTCCTTCAGATGCTTCCAGGCTCGTCCCACCACCGGGCCGGGTGGCACACCCAGCAGCTCCATGATCGCGTTGCCGTCGAGGTCGGGCCGGACCCGGGCGAGATCCTCCTCGGCGGCGAGCCGGGCGATCCGCTCCTCCAACGCGTCGTAGTCCGCCGCGAGCTGCGCCGCCTTCCGCCGGTTGCGGGTGGTGCAGTCCGACCGGGTCAGCTTGTGCAGCCGGGGCAGCAGGTCACCGGCGTCGGTGACGTATCGACGCACCGCCGAGTCGGTCCACTCGCCCCGACCGTACCCGTAGAAGCGCAGGTGCAGCGCGACCAGCGCGGTCACCTTCGCGGTGACGTCCTTCGGGTAGCGCAGCGCCTTCATCCGCGCCTTGGTCAGCCGGGCACCGACCACCTCGTGGTGGTGGAAGCTGACCCGCCCGTCCGGACCGATCGCCTTCGTCGCCGGCTTCCCCACGTCGTGCATCAACGCGGCCATCCGGAGCACGAAGTCCGGTCCGTCCTCCTCGTACGAGATGGCGTTGCGGATCACCGTGAGGGTGTGCTCGTAGACGTCCTTGTGCTGGGCGTGTTCGTCGATCTCCAGCTTGAGCCCGGTCAGCTCGGGCAGGAACCGCTCGGCCAGACCGGTGTCGACCAGCAGCCGCAGGCCGGAGATCGGGTCCGCGCCGCAGAGCAGCTTGGTGAACTCGTCGCGGATCCGTTCGGCGGTGATCCGGTCCAGATCGGGCGCCATCCTGGTCATCGCCGCCCGCACGTCCGGGTGGACCGTGAAGCGCAGCTGCGCGACGAAGCGGGCGGCCCGCAGCATCCGCAGGGGGTCGTCGCCGAACGACTCGGCTGGTGTGCCCGGGGTACGGATGATCTTCGCGGCCAGGTCGGCCAGGCCGCCGTACGGGTCGGTGAACCGGTGCTCGGGAACGCTCACCGCCATCGCGTTGATGGTGAAGTCCCGCCGACGCAGGTCCTCGACGAGGCTGGTGCCGTAGGCGACCACCGGGTTGCGACTCACCTGGTCGTACGACTCGGCGCGGAAGGTGGTGATCTCCAGTCGCAGACCGCCCCGTTGGCAGCCGATGGTGCCGAACTCGCGGCCGGTCTCCCAGATCGCCTCGGCCCAGCCGCGCACGATGTCCAGCGTCCGGTCAGGATGTGCGTCGGTGCAGAAGTCGAGATCCTCACCGAGCCGGCCGAGCAGGGCGTCGCGGACCGAACCGCCGACGAGGTGCAGTTCGTGACCGGCGGCGGCGAACCGGCGACCCAACTCGTCGGCCACCGGGGAGACCCGGAGGAGTTCGGCGACGGCGTTGCGCTGCGCGGCGGTGAGATCGCGGCGGTCGGTGGCGTGGGATGCGGCGGCTTCGGACATCGGATCCGCAGCCTATCGGTCCTGACCCGCATCTCGTCCGCCGGGCGCGGGTAACGGGCGGGGGTTGACTAAGGTCTGTGGCGTGTGGGCCGGTGCCGGCTCCGGCTGACCCCCCTTGGAGGCACAGATGAGCGGCGGGCTCTACCGCAGCGCGAACGCCCAGCAGGGTGGTGCGCCCGGCGGTCGGCCGGACGACGGGGCCACGTTCATCTCCGCGGACCCGCTCAACCAGCCGGCGGCCGAGTCGGTTGCGCCGCCCCAGGAGCAGGTGGCCGAGGGTAGCGCCGCCGCCAACAGCGCGATCATGGCGCTGGGCAGCCTGGTCAGCCGGGGTACGGGTTTCCTCCGCAATCTGGTCATCGGTGCCGCCCTCGGTGGTGCGTTGGTGGGCGACGCCTACACCACCGCCCAGATCCTGCCCGGGATGGTCTACGAGTTCCTGCTCGGCGGCATCCTCACCAGCGTGCTCATCCCGGTGCTGGTGCGCCGACGCAAGGCCGACGCCGACGGCGGCCAGGCGTACGCGCAGCGGTTGCTGACCCTGGCGCTGCTTGCGCTGGGTGCCGCCGCCGTGCTCGCGGTCGCTCTGGCCGCGCCGCTGACCTGGCTGTACGGCGCGGACGAGTCGGCTGAGGGCTACTCCGGACTGGTCACCGCCCTGGCCCGGCTCATGCTGCCGATGATCTTCTTCTCCGGCCTGAGCGCGCTGATCAGCGCGGTACTCAACACCCGGGGCCACTTCGCCGCGCCGATGTGGGCACCGATCCTGAACAACCTGGTCGTGATCAGCACCGCTGGTCTCTACATCGCCGTCTTCGGCGCGGAGATCGTCGGGCCTGACGACATGACGACCGGCCGGGTCCTACTCATCGGCGGCGGCACCCTCGTCGGTGTGGCGGTCCAGGTGGCCGGTCTGATGCCGGCCCTGCGCAAGGTCGGGTTCCGGTGGAAGCTGCGCTTCGACTTCCGCAAGCTCGGTCTGGCCGAGCTGGGGCGGCTCGGTGCCTGGATGATCTGCTACGTCGCGGTCAGCCAGATCGGCCTCATCGTGCTGTTCAACCTGTTGAACCGCGCCGGCAAGGAGAACGCCGCCGGGCCACTGATCTACAACAACGTCTTCCTGCTGCTGATGACCGCGCACGGGATCATCGCGGTGTCGATCATTACCGCGCTGATGCCCCGGATGAGCGCCGCCGCCGCCGACGGCCGGTATGCCGACCTGGCCGCCGACCTGTCCCGGGGCACCCGGACCGTCTCCGCCGTCCTGGCCCCGATCGCGGTCTGCTACGCCGTGCTGGCCACCCCGATCGCGTTCACACTGTTCCGGTGGGGCGCGTTCAACGACGACAACGCCACCGCGACCTCCCTGGTGCTGTTGGCCGCCGCAGTCGCGCTGGTGCCCTTCGCGATCAGCCAGCTGTTCACCTTCGCCTTCTACGCGTTGCCGGATACCCGGACCCCGGCACTGATCAACATCCCGGTGGTAGCCCTGCGGATCGGCGTGCAGGTCGCCCTGTTCGCGCTCTTCTCGGCGAGCTTCGTCGGCGCGGGAATGATGATCGGCAACGCCGTGTCGTACCTGGCCGCGGCGGTCGGCTCAGCCTGGCTGCTGCGCCCACGGGTCGGCCGCATCGGGTTGGGCGCGATCCTGGGCACCCTCGGCCGGGTCGCCGTCGCGGCGCTGGGCGCGGCCCTGGCCGGTCTGTTGGTGGTGGCCCTGCTGCCCGGCGACGACACGCCGACGCGCGCACAGGCGTTGGTGCAGTTGGTGGTCGGTGGCGCGGTGATCGGCGGGACTTACCTGGGCCTGGCGACCGCGTTGCGGATCTCCGAGATCACCGAGGTGATCGGGATGGTCCGCCGCCGACTCGGCCGCTGAGCCGGACCGTCCCACCGCGCACCCAGAGTGACCGAGGATCACCAGGCTGGGGATGCACCTGTGGATAACTCCGCGTGCCGCCGCTCAACTGGCGGATCACCCTGTGGATAACCAACCGGACGGCCGAGTATGCCCGGCCGATTGACGGGGAATCTCCCGCTGCCGAACCGTCGACGAGACCGGTTCCGCCCCTGCCGGCGCCCGTTATGGTCAGCCTCTAGATTGACCGCTACATGTACCAGCAACGGGGCCGACAACGGCGGTAACGGGACGGACCGACCGACTGCTTACGCCACCGTCACCGTACGGCGGGAAGATGACATGTCGGGGACCGGGTCATCCCGGGTAAGGTCGCACTCGACGGGTACGGCAGACACCGGCGCGCGGCACCGTGCTGCGACCGGCCGGCCGGTACCAGACGAAGGCGGAGCGGGAAGCAGATGCCCAGCAGCGCGGGTCCATCGATCGACACGATCACCGAGGGAGGACGGGTGACCCAGGTCGGCGAGGGTCAGGACGCGGACGAGACCACTCCGCCGGTCATGACCTTCGGTGCTCCGACGGCCGGTGAGATCCTCGCCGAACGTTACGAACTGGTCGAACACATCAATAACGACAGCGCGGGCCGTCTGGTCTGGCGCGGGGTCGACGTCATCCTGCGCCGGCCCGTCGCGGTCGTCATGCGCTACCCGGGCGGCGAGTCCGCCACCGAGATGCTTCAGGCGGCGGTCGCCGCCAGCCGGGTCGTCCACCCCAACCTGGTCGGCGTGTACGACGCCATCGACGAGGCCGAGCGGGCCTACGTGGTGCGCGAGTGGGTCGACGGTCAGTCCCTGCGGGAGCTGGTCGCGAACGGGCCGTTGGACGCCGCCCGGGCGACCGCCGTCGGTAACTCCGTCGCCAGTGCCCTGGCCGCCGTGCACGCCACCGGCATGGTGCACGGCAACGTGCACCCCGGCACGGTGATGATCAGTGATGACGGCCGGGTGGTGCTCGCGGATGCCCGCACCGACGGTGACGACAGCCAGGAAAGCGACGTCCGGGCGGTCGGCGGCATCCTCTACTACGCGATGACCGGCTACTGGCCGCACGCCGAGGCACCGCTGCGTGGTGCCACCGCTGGGCACGGCCGGGCGGCCATCCCGGACGCGGTACGCGACGCCAACGGGGCCGTGGCGGCACCCCGCCAGGTACGCGCCGGTGTGCCGGCCTACCTGGACGACCTGACCATGGATCTGCTCGACGCCGAGATCGCCCCGCCTCCGTCGGACGTCCTGACCGCGGAACTGGCCCGGCTCGACGTCTCCGAGGACGACTTCCTCGACAACAGTGGCCCGCTACGGTTCGCCGGTGAGACCGGTGAGGAGCCGTCGCCGTTGGCCGCTGCCGGTGGGCGCAAGGTCGCGTTGGGCATCGCCGGTCTGCTGGCGGTAGCCCTGATCGGGCTGCTCATCGGCATCAGCACTCTCGGCGACGACAACGAGGACCCGCAGACCAGTCCGGTCGCGGCGCCGACCTCCAGCGCGCCGGAGACCGAGGAGCCGGCAACACCCCCGGTGCGAAATCTCAAGATCAGCCAGGCTCGGATCATCGACCCGGACAGCAAGGACCGGGCCGAGGTCCGCGACGCCGAGAAGGTCTTCGACGGCGACCAGGACGTCGGCTGGTCCACGCAGACCTACCGGGGCAGCGGCAACTTCGGCAACCTCAAGCGGGGCATGGGCGTCTGGATCGACCTCGGCGCCGAGCGGACGGTCAAGTCGGTGCAGGTCAACCTCTCCGACCGGGGAGCCTCGGCGGAGCTGCTCACCGGCACGATCGACGCCCCGTCGTCCAGCTCCGGCGACGACCAGATCCTCACCGCGTACCTGAAGAACCGGATCGGGCAGCCCTTCGAGACGCACGACGGCACCACGATGACCTTCAACGGCTTCGACGCCGACCAGAAGTACCGGTACCTGCTGTTCTGGATCACGGAGCTGCCGCCGAACGACAGCGGCTTCAAGGTCGGTGTCCAGGAGATCACGGTCCAGGGGTCATGAGACACCAGCACGGCGGCAGCCACCGGGCCGGGTGATGGGAGTACGCGACACCGGGCGCAACCACACGAGCGCCGCGTCCGTGGACGACACGGTCAGCGACCTCGATCTGCTGCGCGCCCATGTGGCCGGTGACCGGGACGCCTTCGGCGAGTTGTTCCACCGCCACCGCGACCGGCTCTGGGCGGTGGCCCTGCGTACGCTCGGCGACCGTGAGGAGGCCGCGGACGCCCTCCAGGACGCGCTGCTGTCCGCCCATCGCGCGGCCGATCGATTCCGCGGCGACTCGGCGGTCACCACCTGGCTGCACCGCATCGTGGTCAACGCCTGCCTCGACCGGATCCGCCGCCGGCAGGCACACCCGACGGTGCCGCTGCCGGACGGGCTGCACGGCGCGGAGGACGGTCCCGCCACCGGTGGCGTCGAGCCGGTCGCACCGGTACGCGACCACGAGACCGCGATGGTCATCCGGGACGCCCTGGCCGCGTTGCCGTTGGAGCAGCGGGCCGCACTCGTCCTGGTGGACGTCCAGGGCTACCCGGTCGCCGAGGTGGCCCGGATCCTCGGCGTCGCCGAGGGGACGATCAAGAGTCGCTGTGCCCGGGGTCGCGCCCGGCTCGCGGTCATGCTCGGTCATCTCAGGCCCGGCAGCGGGCCGTCGGACGGTTCCGGGCCGGACGTGCCGGAGGTCACCGGCGGGAACCCGAGAGCGTCGTCGGGCGTCCGATCGGGGTCGGGGCGGTCCCGGCTGGCCGCCAACCAGCAGGAGGAAGCGTGAGTA
The DNA here is from genome assembly GCF_049844495.1 of Micromonospora sp. DT48. Classification (NCBI taxonomy): domain Bacteria; kingdom Bacillati; phylum Actinomycetota; class Actinomycetes; order Micromonosporales; family Micromonosporaceae; genus Micromonospora; species Micromonospora sp. DT48. Next base: position 32,218 of record NZ_JBNCLE010000017.1, on the reverse strand, counting down.
CCGGGGAGTTCAGCGGGGTCGACCACGACCTGCTCGCCGACTACCTCGGCGGCGCGCTGGACGGCACCGCCGAGCACGCTGAGATCAGCCGGCTTGTCGCGCAGGACCCGGCCTGGGCCGAGGCCCACGCCCTGCTGGCCCCCGCCGTGGACAGCGTCCGGGTCGAGCTGGCCGGGTGGGGTGCCTCGACGCCTGAGCTTCCGCCGGAGATCGGGGCGAGGATCAGCGCCGCCCTCGCCGCCGAGAGCAGGTCCGAGGCCCCGGAGATCACGGCTGTGGCCGCCGGTGATCCGGACGTCGTCGAGGCCGGGCCGGAGCAGGGGGCCCTCATTCCGACCCAACCGCTGGGTGGTCCGCGACGACCCGGCGGACCGCTGCGGCCGGGACAGGATCGGAGCGCTCCGTCGCGGCCCGGTCGGCGGCGTCGGCGCTGGGCCCGCGTGGCCGGGCCGGTCGCGCTCGCCACCGCCGCCGTGGTCGGGTTGGGCGCACTCCAGCTGGTCCAGTCCCGTCAGGGGGAGGGGACCACCGCCGGCACCGCGCTGAACGAGCCGGCCGCCAGCCCGGCGCCGCCCTCCGTGTACTCGCAGGACGGTCCGGGGGAGGCCGGCACCAAGGCGGCGCCCGAACGGGACTCCGCCGCCGCAGGCGCGCCGTACCGGATCATCGCGGCTCCTCAGCGCAGCGACACCGACTACACGCCCAAGGCTCTGGCCCGCCTGACGCCGACCATCAGGGCGTTCTCCAGCAGTGGTGAGCCGGGGGTCGACGCGCACGACCGGGAGCGCCTGGCCGGACCGGGTGACCTGAGCCGGCTCACCGACCAGACGGCGTTGAGCGCCTGCCTCGCGGAGATCGCCGCGGAGCACAGCGGTGGACCGCTGACCTTCGACGTCATCGATTACGCCCGATTCCAGGGGCTGCCGGCGCTGGTCCTCCAGTTCACCGACGCCTCCGGCACGAACTGGGCGTGGGCCAGTGGCCCGGAGTGTGGTGTGCCCGGGTCCGGCTCGGACGCCCGCTACCGTACGCGGGTAGGGTGAGTCAGCGGTCGCCGGACGTTTGACCGTCCACGTGACCTGACCCACCGAGTGACCGGCTCGGGAATCCCCGCTTCGTACGATGACGTTCTGCACATCAGTAGCCGCCGCGTCGGCACTCGGATCGTCATCGGCCCGTACGCCGGTGACGACAGTCAACACGATTGGGAGACGGCAGTGGACGAGGTCCGCAACCTGGTCATCATCGGCTCCGGGCCAGCCGGTTACACGGCGGCGGTCTACGCGGCGCGCGCCAACCTCAAGCCTCTGGTGATCGAGGGGGTGCAGTCCGGTGGCGCTCTGATGACCACCACCGAGGTGGAGAACTTCCCCGGCTTCGCGGACGGCATTCTCGGTCCCGAGCTGATGGACAACATGCGTAAGCAGGCCGAGCGGTTCGGTGCCGAGTTCCTGACCGACGACGTCACCCGGGTCGAGTTGACCGACACCGGTCACCCCGGCGCGGTCAGCACCATCTGGGTCGGCGAGACCGCGTACCGCGCCCGCGCCGTGATCCTCGCCACGGGCTCCGCCTGGCGTCCACTCGGCGTACCCGGGGAGCAGGAGTACCTCGGGCACGGCGTCTCCTCCTGCGCCACCTGTGACGGTTTCTTCTTCCGCAACCAGCACATCGTGGTGGTCGGTGGTGGTGACTCGGCGATGGAGGAGGCCAGCTTCCTGACCCGCTTCGCCGACTCGGTGACGATCCTCCACCGCCGGGACTCGTTCCGGGCAAGCAAGATCATGGCCGAGCGGGCGCTGAGCAACGACAAGATCAAGGTCGAGTGGAACACCGTGGTGGAGGAGGTGCTCGGCGAGGACGGCAAGGTCTCCGGCGTACGGGTACGCAACGTCCACACCGGCGAGACCAAGGTGCTCGACGTCACCGGGGTGTTCGTGGCGATCGGTCACGACCCGCGCAGTGAACTGTTCCGCGGGCAGGTGGAGATGGACGACGAGGGGTACGTGAAGGTGCAGGCCCCCAGCACCCGGACCAGCATTCCCGGTGTCTTCGCCGCCGGTGACCTGGTCGACCACACGTACCGGCAGGCGATCACCGCGGCCGGAACCGGCTGCGCGGCCGCCCTGGACGCGGAACGTTTCATCGCGACGTTGCCCAAGAGCGACGGGCAGTAGGGCGGTGGAGGCGGGGCGGGCCCTGGCGCAGCCCCACCGGCCCCGTTGCCAGTCGCGCCGAGGCTGAACCAGACACATCGCAGCAGGAGGAGGGGTCCACAAGTGGGAGCAACCAAGTCGGTCACCGACGCGAGCTTCGCCGCAGACGTACTGAAGTCCGACAAGCCGGTCCTGGTCGATTTCTGGGCCGAGTGGTGCGGTCCGTGCCGCAAGGTGTCGCCGCTGCTGGAGGAGATCGCCGGCGAGATGGGTGACCGGGTCAGCATCGTCAAGCTCAACATCGACGAGAACCCGGAGACCGCCCGAACGTACCGGGTGATGTCGGTGCCGACCCTCACCGTGTTCAAGAACGGTGAGCCGGTGCAGTCGATCGCCGGAGCCAAGCCCAAGGGCGATCTGGTCAAGCTGATCGAATCGGCCCTCTGACCCCAACACGACGACATTCGCCTCGACCCCGTGCCCAGTACCGGCACGGGGTCGAGGCGTTTTTCGCCGCCCGCACCCCTGCGGATCCTTCAGCGCATAACCTCGAACTCGGGGCCGCCGGATGCCGGTGAGCACCTGGTCCGGCCGACGAGGCCCACTCGTCGTTCGGCAGGCCCGGCAGCCACCACCGTGCAGAGGGGGTCGTGCGTGCGTCCGATCCGTCCCGGTGACCGGGGACCCGCAGTGGCCGAGATCCGGGCGGTGTTGACCGGCCTCGACCTGCTGTCCAAGGCGACCGGCCCGCACAGTGACGAGTTCGACTCGGCAACCGAACGAGCGGTCCGTGCGTTCCAGCAGTCGCGGGGCCTCAGCGTCGACGGCCGGGTCGGCGCCGAGACCTGGCGGGCGCTCGACGCCGCCCGCTGGCGGCTGGGTGCCCGCACCCTCTACCACGCGGTGCCGGTCCCGCTCACCGGCGAGGATGTCCGGTCGCTCCAGGAGCGGCTGCTGGAGATGGGATACGACACCGGCCGGGCCGACGCCATCTACGGCATCCGCACCTCCCGGGCGGTGGCGCAGTTCCAGCGTGAGGTGGGGCTCGTGCCCGACGGCACCTGCGGCCCGCAGACCATGAACGCCCTGCGCCGGCTGGGCCGGAAGGTGGTCGGCGGCCGACCGCAGTGGTTGCGCGAGTCCGACGCCATCCGGCAGTCCGGCCCGACCCTGGTCGGACGGACCGTGGTGATCGACCCGGGCCACGGCGGTACCGACCCGGGCGTGGTGGTGACGGACGGTCCGCTGCGCTGGACCGAAGCGGACCTGATGCACGATCTGGCCAGCCGGTTGGAGGGGCGGCTCGCCGCCTCCGGCGTACGGGTGCAGCTCACTCGGGGACCGTCGCCGGCCACCTGCCTGCCCGACATCGACCGGGCGCACCTGGCCAACTCGCTCGGCGCCGACGTGTTCATCTCGCTGCACACCGACGGCCACGCCAACCCGATGGCCGAGGGAGTCGCCACCTACCACTACGGCACCGACAACGGCGTGACCTCGGCGACCGGCGAACGGCTGGCCGGGCTGGTCCAGCGGGAGATCGTCGCGCGCACCGGGCTGCGGGACTGCCGCACCCACGCCAAGGCGTGGGACCTGCTCCGGATCACCCGCATGCCGGCGGTACGCGTCGAGGTCGGCTACCTCACCTCGCCGACGGACCGGGAACGACTGATCGCCCCCCGGTTCCGGGACAGGCTGGTCGAGGCGATGGTTGCCGCAGTACAGCGGATGTACCTGCCGATCGAACGCGACGTGCCGACCGGCTCGATCGACGTCAGCGAGCTGCGGGCGGCGGTCGCCGCCGGCACCGTGGTGGACTGAGCGACCCGGTCAGCCGGCCGTGGAACGGGTGGCGGGCGTCGGCCGGACCGGACGCAGCAGCGACTCCGGGCTCATCGAGCCGAGCAGCTTCTCCAGCGCGTACTCGACGTCGGACTTCCAGCTCAACGCCGTCCGCAGCTCCAGTCGCAGCCGTGGGAACCGTGGATGGGGACGCACCGTCTTGAAGCCAACCGACAGGAAGAAGTCAGCGGGTGCCACACAGACGCCACCCGGGTCGGCGGCGTCACCGAACTTGGCGTCGCCGAACGCCTCGATCGCCTTGATCCCGCGCTTGGTCAGGTCGCGGGCCACCCCCTGCACCAACATTCGGCCGAGGCCGCCGCCGGAGAACGCGGGCACCACGTTGGCGGTCATCAGCAGCGCCGCGTCGGCGGAGACCGGAGAGGTGGGAAAGGCCATGGAACGCGGCACGTAGGCCGGTGGGGCGTACATGACGAAGCCGGCCGGCATTCCGTCGACGTAGATCAACTTGCCGCAGGAACCCCATTCGAGCAGGGTCTGCGAAACCCACGCCTCCTTCTCCAGCCCCGGGTCGCCCGCCGCGCAGGCACGGTCGGCGGAGACCGGGTCAAGCTCCCAGTAGACGCACTGCCGGCAGGGACGGGGCAGGTCCTCCAGGGTGTCCAGGGTCAGACTCACCAGACGTCGCGACATGGGCAGTTCCCCACACTAGGCTCGGAGGTGGGACCGGCCCAAGCGGCACTGCCGCTTCAGCGGCCGGACAGCACCGCCGTGTTCCTGCCCCCGACGAGCGATCGTACGCCGACGATCGGCGGCAGGGGAGGAGTAAGGGCGAACGTGCACCTCAGAGGCGTCAGCTGGGGGTCCGGCATGTGGACGCGCGAATAATCGAGAGCGCGTCGGAGGGTGAACGGCGGCTACCATCGACACTCGGCGCGCCGTGCCGCCATGGTCGCCGTCGTCCCGGGTATCCGGGGCCGGAGCCCGTCCGAGCAGCCATCGGGGTGATGTGATGACCGGCACGACACTCGACGACTACACCGACCGGTATGCCCGCCGGGTGCGGGGAATGACCGCGTCCGAGATCAGGGCCCTGTTCGCGGTGGCCAGCCGACCGGAGGTCGTCTCGCTCGCCGGTGGGGCGCCCTACATCGCCGCGCTGCCACTGGACGCCGTCGGCGAGATGCTCGGCCGGCTCGGTGCCGAGCACGGCAGCACCACCCTTCAGTACGGCATCGGCCAGGGCACCCTGGAGCTGCGGGAGCGGATCTGCGAGGTGATGGCCCTCTCCGGCATCGACGCCGCCTGCGGTGCCTCGCCGGAGGACGTGGTGGTGACCGTGGGCGGGCAGCAGGCGCTCGACCTGGTCGCCCGGCTCTTCCTGGACCCGGGCGACGTGGTGCTCGCCGAGGGGCCGACCTACGTCGGCGCACTCGGAGTGTTCCAGGCCGCCCAGGCGCAGGTGGTACACGTGGCGATGGACGACGAGGGGCTGATCCCGGAGGCGCTGGAACTCGCCATCACGGAGCAGGCCCGGGCGGGCCGCCGGGTCAAGTTCCTCTACACCATCCCCACCTTCCAGAACCCGACCGGCGTGACGCTGACCGAGCAACGACGTGAGCAGGTTCTCGACATCTGCGAGCGCGCCGGGCTGCTGGTGGTCGAGGACGACCCGTACGGCCAGTTGAGCTTCGAGGGTGAGGCGCCCGCGCCGTTGCGCGCGCGACGCCGGGACGGCGTCTTCTACCTCAGCACGTTCTCCAAGACGTTCGCTCCCGGGCTGCGGGTCGGGTGGATCCTCGCGCCGCACGCGGTACGCGACAAGCTGGTGATCGCCAGCGAGGCGCAGATCCTCTGTCCCAGCGCGTACGCGCAGGCCGCGGTCAGCACCTACCTCGGCACCATGCCCTGGCGTGAGCAGCTGAAGGTCTACCGGGAGGTCTACCGGGAGCGGCGCGACGCGATGCTCACCGCGCTGGAGGACCTGATGCCCGTCGGCACCCGGTGGACCGAGCCGGGAGGCGGGCTGTTCGTCTGGGCCACGCTGCCGGAGGGGTTGGACTCGAAGGCGATGATGCCTCGGGCCATCGCCGCGCGGGTCGCGTACGTGCCCGGAACCGGCTTCTACGCCGACGGCAGCGGCAACGGCCACATCCGGCTCAACTTCTCCTTCCCGTCGCCGGAGCGCATCCGTGAGGGCGTCCGCCGGTTGGCCAGCGTGATGGAGCAGGACATCGCCATGCGCCGGGTGTTCGGCGCGGTCAGCGATTCGAGCACCCGGCGGGGCCGGGCCGGTTGGGACGCGCCCGGACCCGACTTGGCATGATGCCCGGCATGGGTGTCACCGCTGCCGAAGAACCCGCCGTGTCGGGCCCCGAGACCACCGATCTCCATGTGCTCGTGCTCGCCGGTGGCCTGTCGTACGAGCGTGACGTGTCGCTGCGCTCGGGGCGCCGGGTACTCGACGCGCTGCGCGCCGTCGGAATGCAGGCCGAGCTGCGCGACGCCGATGTCGCCCTGCTGCCGGCCCTGAGCGCGGACCCACCCGACGCCGTGGTGATCGCCCTGCACGGTGCCACCGGCGAGGACGGGTCCCTGCGTGGCGTCCTGGACCTCTGCGGCGTCCCGTACGTCGGATGCGATGCTCGCGCGTCCCGCCTCGCCTGGGACAAGCCGTCGGCGAAGGCCGTACTGCGGGAGGCCGGCATCGCCACTCCGGACTGGGTGGCTCTCCCCCACGACCGGTTCAGCGAACTCGGCGCGGTGGCCGTGCTGGACCGCATCGTCGACCGGTTGGGGCTGCCGCTCATGGTGAAGCCCGCCCAGGGCGGTTCCGGCCTGGGCGCCGCCGTGGTCCGGGACGCGGCATCGCTGCCGGCCGCCATGGTGGGTTGTTTCGCGTACGACTCGACGGCGCTCGTCGAACGGTACGTCTCCGGCATGGACGTGGCGGTATCCGTCGTCGACCTCGGCGACGGCCCGCAGGCACTCCCGGCCGTGGAGATCGTGCCCCGCAACGGGGTGTACGACTACGCGGCCCGCTACACCGCCGGCCGGACCACCTGGCACACCCCGGCCCGTCTGGAGCCGTCGGTCGCCGAATCGGTGGCCCAGGTCGCCCTGTCCGCCCATACCGCTCTCGGCCTGCGTGACCTCAGCCGAGTCGACCTGATCGTCGACTCGGCCGGGCAGCCACACGTCCTTGAGGTCAACGTCTCGCCGGGCATGACCGAGACGTCGCTGTTGCCGCTCGCGGTCCAGGCGGCCGGTCTCGACTTCGGCCGCGTGATCGGCAACCTGGTCGCCCGCGCCGCGGCGCGCTGATCCCCGCGCACCGCCCGCCTGGATCGCTCAGTTAGTCGGGCGCGGTCCGTCCGCATCCGGGGCTGGCTGCTGCGCCTCCACCATGTCGGCCTTCGGGCCGTTGGTTTCGGCGTCGGCGCGTCCAGCGGCTCCACTGGTTTCGGCGGCGTCGGTGGACTCTGCGCCGTCGGTGGGTTCAGCCGCCTCGGCAGGGTCGGCAACTCCGGTGCTTTCGGTCGGCTCGGTGATTTCAGCCGTTCCGGTGGCGGCGGTGGCCGGGCTCGCGATTTCAGCCTGAGCGCCGCCGCCGATCTCAGCCAGCGGGCCGGTCGTGTTGGGAGCCGACTGCTCGGTCTGCTCCTGGCGAGCTCCGTCCGGGTCAGCCTCCGTTCCGCCTTGCGGCGCTGCGTCACCTTGCTCCGCTGCCGCATCGGCGACCGGATCGGCTGACCGCTCCGCACCGACCGTGGCTCCGGGCGCGTCCGGCGGCGCGGCCGTCTCGCCGATGGCGTCCAGGAGCGAGCCGCTCTCGCTCGACGTCTCGTCGGTCGGCGCGGCCGCTTGCGCGGCCAAGCTGGACGGCGCCTGCCACTGGATGCGAGGTGGTTCGGCGAGCGGCCGCCCGCCGAACTCGGCCAGCCAGGCCGCGACCAGAGCCAGGTTCTCCCGCCACTTGTCCTCCGAGATCGGCGGCAGGATCGAGTCCCAGAGCGACAGGAAGGTCCCACGGAGCTGGAGCCGACCGTACGGCCGGGCAAGGAACCACATGTGGAGATGAGCGGAGCCGTCGCCCCAGCGGTTGACGTGCACCCGGGCCACCCCGTCCAGCGAACGGATGGCTCGCTCAAGGCGTACCGTCATCACGCCCAACTCGGCCGCGAGCAGGTTTGGCAGGTCCCCGAGGTCGAGGTGTGACCGTGACTCCAGGATCAGCACCATGGGCAGTCCGGTCGGCCGGTCCATCGCCCGAACCCGCCAGCGTTCCCCGACCCAGATATACGCCTCGTCGGGGGCCAGGCAGGCGGTGCACTCTCGGTGAGCCTCGCCCTTGCGGGGCGGCTCGACAGGAACCGGGTCGTCGAGTTGCTTGACCCGGAGGTCGCCTTCGAAGGGGAAGGACGGCCACTGGGTGAAGTCCGGAATCGAGGGAGGGGTGTCTTGCACGACGCTGACCCTAACCGAGTCCGGGACCACTGTCCCTACCCGAAACGGCTTCGGCTCTCCGGAGGGCTCGGATGCCGAGCCAGGGAGCGACGAAGGCGTTCTCCCCAGAGTTATCCACAGGCTCGCGAGTTGGTTGTTTCGCGCTCTGATCCCGGCTCGACAAGGGGTTTCGGCCAACGTTTCACGTGAAACACCGCGACCCTGTGGACAACCGGTGTGGATAACGCAGCCTCGCCCACCCCCGTCGTTTCACGTGAAACACCCACCCGTGATCCGACCACGGAACTGGCGGCGCGGGCCGGCCCACACAAACGACAGGGCCGCCTCGTCGCAGTCGGCGAGGCGGCCCTGTCGTGCGCGGTTCAGTCTGTCGGTTCTTCGCGTTCCACTCCGATGATGCCGACGATCCGCTCCAGGTCGTCGACGGTCGCGAACTCGATCGTGATCTTTCCCTTGCTCCGCCCGATGTCGACCTTCACGCGAGTGTCGAACCGGTCGGAGAGACGGTCGGCCAGATCGTTCAACGCCGGGGCATGCGGCTTGGGTCGGCGCTTCGCCGTCTCCTTCTTGCCCGGGCCGTCGCTGAGGGCCAGCGCCACGATCTCCTCGGTCGCCCGGACCGACAGACCTTCGGCGACGATCCGCAACGCCAACTGCTCCTGGGTCTCAGGATCCTCCAGGCTCAGCAGTGCTCGGGCATGTCCGGCGGAGAGCACCCCGGCAGCGACGCGTCGCTGTACCGGTGCCGGCAGATTCATCAGTCGGATGGTGTTCGAGATCTGTGGGCGGCTGCGACCGATGCGCCGGGCGAGTTCCTCGTGGGTGGCCCCGAACTCCTCCAGCAGTTGCTGGTAGGCAGCCGCCTCTTCCAACGGGTTGAGGTTCGCCCGGTGGATGTTCTCCAGCAGCGCGTCCCGCAGCATGGCGTCGTCGCGGGTGTCCCGCACGATCGCCGGGATGGTCTCCCGCCCGACCGCCTGGGCGGCTCGCCACCGCCGCTCGCCCATGACGAGTTCGAACTTCTCGCCGTCGAGTTGCCGGACCACGATCGGCTGGAGGAAGCCGACCTCCTGGATGGAGGTCTTCAGCTCCTCCAGTGCCTCCTCGTCGAAGACCTGACGCGGCTGCTTCGGGTTGGGCACGATCGAGTCGACGGGGATCTCCGCGAAGCGCGCGCCCGGCACCGGGCTGAGCGTCGACTCGGGCTCGATCGTCAGCGCCGGAGCCGGTGCCGCAGCGGGTGCCGCGACAGTCGGCGCTCCTGGGGTGGGCGTGTCGACACCAGCGGCAGTGCCCGGTGCCGGCCCGGTCGGGATAAGCGCCCCCAGGCCCCGTCCCAGACCACCCCGTGGACGGTTCTTCATGCCACGCCTCCCAGCGCCTCGTCCGCACTACGCATGCCGACTCACCGGCTCCTTGATGCCCCGCTCGGCGATCTCCTGCGCGGCCTCGAAGTAGCTCGTCGCCCCCCGTGAACCGGGATCGTAGGTCATCACCGACTGGCCATAGCTGGGCGCCTCGGAGACCCGCACGTTACGCGGGATCACCGCCTGGAGCACCTTGTCCCCGAAGTGGTTCCGGACGTCCTGCTCGACCGCGTCCGCGAGGCGGGTACGACGGTCGTACATGGTGAGCAGGATCGTGGAGACCTCAAGCTGCGGGTTGAGGTGCTGACGGACCAGGTTGATGTTGTTGATGAGCTGGTTCAGCCCTTCCAGCGCGTAGTACTCGCACTGGATGGGAATGAGCACCTCCTGCGCGGCCACCAGCGCGTTGACGGTCAACAGACCGAGCGAGGGCGGGCAGTCGATGAAGACGTAGTCGAAGTGCCCAGGGTAGGCGTTGATAGCCCGGTCCAGACGGGACTCGCGGGCCACCACGGAGACCAACTCGATCTCGGCACCGGCGAGGTCGATGGTGGCGGGCACACACCAGAGGTTCGGGATGCCCTCGACCGCCTGGGTCACGTCCTCCAGCGGCACGCTGTTGATCAGGCAGTCGTAGACGTCCGGTACGCCGGTGTGGTGGGGCACGTTCAGCCCGGTCGAGGCGTTGCCCTGCGGGTCGAGGTCGACCACCAGTACCCGGTTGCCGTGCAGGGCCAACGCCACCGCGAGGTTGACCGTGGTCGTGGTCTTGCCCACGCCGCCCTTCTGGTTCGCGACGCACATGACCCGGGTCCGGTCGGGCCGAGGCATGGTCACCTCGCCACTGGGGTTCAGGATCTGCACGGCGCGCATCGCCTCCATAGCCAACGGTGGGTCATCCTCTTCGCGCGTCGGGGTTTCACGTGAAACGTACGCGGCCTCGGGTGCTGCTTGCGCGTGGGACACGGCCGCAGTTACGGGCGGGTCGGGAGCCGGCCGAGGATCCGGCACCACCTCGACGGTCGGTGGGTGTGTCGCCGCCACTTCGAACCGAGCGGAGGCCGACGGGTTCCGGCGGAGAGGAATCACCCGCGCGTCCGGGGACACGTTGGCCGGACGGCCGCTCGCGTCCGCGCCATCCCGCCCCTCCCCGGTCGCCGGCCACGGGACACCCGACGTCGGCGCGTTCCGACCGGGTTCCGGTGGGCTCTGCGACACCTCGGAGGGCCGCCAGTTCGGATATTCGGTTTCACGTGAAACAGGGTCACCAGCAGACCCGGTCACGCGCGGATCGTCGTACCTGCCGTCGTCATGCACCTGTCATCCCTGCCCACTTCGGATGGTCGGTCCGCACCCGTCAACCGGGCCACTCGCGTGCTTCGCAGAGGTACCGCCCGGCGGGAGCGGCCGGGCCCCGGAGGGATATCCATCGCCGCCCGCTCCACACTATCGACGCGCGGTCAGCCTACGGCGGATGGGCGCGGCCGGTCCATGTCGGGTTCGTAACCTGCCGACCGCATCACGCGTGGACCATCACCCCGAACTCGCGCGCGGGGCCTTCCGGTACTCCCGGGAAGCCCAGGTAGCCAGGTCGGGCCGACCGGCTTTCACACCCCCGGGCGTACGCCCCGACTCACCGCCGCCGCGACCGTGACTTCTTCGACGGCGTACCGGATCTCGGGCCGACGACCCGCTCCCGGACGATCTCGACCACGATGGTCGCCGGCTCCACGATCCCTTCACCACACCGGTGCAGCACCGGGGTGCCGCCGCCGAGACGACGCACCGCCTCGGCGTGCTCGGTGATCTCGTCCGCCGCCGACGCACCCTTCAGGGCGAGCAGTCGACCGCCGGGCACGGCCAGGGGCAGACACCAGCCGGAGAGTCGGTCCAGCGGTGCCACCGCCCGGGCGGTGACCACGTCACCGGCCACGGCATCCGGCCCCGCCGCCACCTCTTCGGCTCTGCCGCGCAACACGCGTACGGAGTAGGTCAGCCCGAGCGCCTCCACCGTCTCCTCAAGGAAGAGGGTCCGGCGGGCCAACGGCTCGATGAGCGTCACCGACAGATCGGGCCGGGCGATGGCCAGTACCAGACCGGGAAGCCCGGCACCTGATCCCACATCCAGCACGGAAGCGCCCGGCGGGATCAGTTCGGCCACCGCCGCGCAGTTCAACAGGTGGCGGTCCCAGATCCGGGGTGCCTCGCGGGGGCCGATCAGCCCGCGTACCACCCCGTCGGTGGCGAGTAGTTCGGCGTAGGCGGCCGCGAGGTCGAGGCGCTCACCGAAGAGGCGACGAGCTGCCTCGGCCAGGGTGGGCGGCAGCACCGCCACGCCGGGCTGAGGCGGAACAGCCGGCGGCCCGGGTGGCGTACCACCCGGGCCGGACGCGGCCACGCCGCTGGCGTCGTCTGGAGTCACCCGTCAGTCCACGGGACGGACGACGATACGGCGGTTGGGCTCGACGCCCTCGGACTCGCTCTCCACTCCGTCGATCGCGTTGACGACGTCGTGGACGCACTTACGCTCGAAGGCGGACATCGGCTCCAGCCGCACCGGCTCGCCGTGCTCCTTGACCTTCTCCACGGCGTTGCGGGCCACCGCCGCCAGTTCCTTGCGCCGGTTGGCCCGGTATCCCCCCACGTCGAGCAGGAGACGGCTCGGCGAACCGGTCTGCCGGAACACCGCCAGCCGGGCGAGTTCCTGAAGTGCTTCGAGGGTGGCACCACGCTGGCCGACGAGGTTCTGGAGACGCCCGCCGACGACCTCGACCACCGGCCGGCCACCCGACACCAGTTCGTCGATGTCGCCGTCGTAGTCGAGGATGTCGAGCAGCCCTTCCACGTAGTCGGCCGCGATCTCGCTCTGCCGGAACAGGTCGTTCTCGCCGGCAACCTTGCTCGGCGCCGCCTCGGCCTCGGACTCCTCCGGCTCGTCCACGGCCGGAGCCGCCGCGGTCGGCTCCTCGTCGTCCAACGGCTGTTCGGCGCGGGGGATGCTGGTGTCGGTCACGGTGTCATCTCCGTACTCGCTCGGCTGGACCTCGGGTCCGCTGGTTTCCCGCGGCCGGCCGGACGTAGCCGGTGCCCACGGGCACGTCTGTAGGGCAGTCTCGCCCGTCCGCCACCGCACGCGTGGCGCTTCCCGCTCCGGCGCCTGCCTCTCGGCGGCGGCACGGCGCGCAACGGGCCGCCGCCGGGAAACCGGCGGCGGCCCGGACGATTCAGCCCTGCCGCTTGGCGGGGCGGCCCTTCTTCGGGTTGACCGGCTTGGCACCCGGCTTCGGGCCGGCGACCTTCGGCGCGGCCGCAGGCGGCGGCGCGGCAGCGGGCTTGCCCCGACCGAAGAGCCCACCGGTCTTCGGCTGCGCCCCGTTACGCGCGGAGGTGCCCGACTTTCCACTGGTCGCGGTCACCGGCGGCGGGAACTTGCGCAGCACCCACTGCTGCTGCCCGAGGGTGAACAGGTTGTTGGTGACCCAGTAGATGATCACACCGATCGGGAAGATGGCACCGGAGATCAGCAGGGACAGCGGGATGCCGTAGAGCATCAGCCGCTGGATCATGCGCTGCTGCGGGTCCTCCGACCAACCGGTCTTGAGGATCATCTGGCGGCTGGTGAGGTAGGTGGTACCCATCATCACCAGCACCAGGACACCGGCCATGATCTTCACGACGGTGCCGTTGGCGCCGAGCTGCGCCAGTTCCTCCGCGGTCGAGCCGAACTTGCTGGCGATCGGGGCGGTGAACAACGTCGCGTCAGAGGCGCTGTTGAACTGCTCGACGGTCCAGCCGTAGATGTCCTTGTTGGTCTTCGTCGGGTCCGGGTTCAGGCGACGCAGGACGTGGAAGAGGCCGAGGAAGACCGGGATCTGGAGGAACATCGGAAGGCAGCCCATGAGCGGGTTGGCCTTTTCCTTCCGATAGAGCTCCATCATCTCCTTCTGGAGCGTCTCCCGGTCACCCTTGTGCTTCTCCTGAAGGGCTTTCACCTGCGGCTGGAGCGCCTGCATCGCCCGCTGCGACTTGATCTGCTTGACGAAGACCGGGAACAGGATGACCCGGACCGTGACCACCAGGAAGACGATGGCCAGGATCCAGGCCCAGTTGGTGCCGAGGACCGCCGTGTCCGGAATGCCGATGGCGTCCCAGGCCGAATGCCAGGCCAGCAGGATCCACGAGATCGCGTAGTAGATCCAGTCGAGACTCAATTCTCAGGCTCCAGTCACGTCGGCAGGTCGGCGGCCGCCCGGCTCCGGGACCGGGTCGTATCCACCAGGATGGAATGGGTGGCAGCGCGACAGTCGCCGGACCGTCAGACCGGCTCCCCGGAGCGCGCCATGGCGGGACACCGCCTCCAGGGCGTAGGCGCTGCACGACGGGTAGAACCGACAGCGGGCCGGCAACGCCGGACTTATCCACCGACGGTACGCGATGATGGGGAGGGTCAGCACCCGGGCACCCGAGGTAGCCGGGCGCGGCGCCCTCTGCTCTGTGCTCATCGGGACCGCCGCCCTCCTCGGCCGGACCGGGCGGCGGCGAGCGCCGCATCCAGGTCGGCGCCGAGCCGTTGGTACGTGGCCTCGGCCGCAGCCGGCAGGGCGCGTACGACGAGGGTGCTGCCAGCCGGCAGGTCGGCGAGGCGTTCCCGGGTCAGATGCCGAAGCCGACGGCGGACCCGGTTTCGCACCACCGCTGGCCCGACCGCCTTGGAAACCACGAAACCGGCGCGGGAAACCGGCGGGGATTCTGTCTCCACACCGTCCCGCGCCGGTTTCGGCGCTGCGTTGTCGGATCCGGCTGTGGCCGGCACGGTCAGATGGACGACCAGTGCGCCACGTCCGGCTCGACGGCCACCACGAACCGCTGCGGCGAAGTCGCTGCTGCGCCGCAGTCGGTGAGCGGCCGCGAGCACGAGCCACGTCCTCCGGAGCGGACCTGCTCGGCCTCAGGCCGACAGGCGGGCGCGGCCCTTGGCGCGACGGGTCGAGATGATGGCGCGGCCGGCCCGGGTGCGCATGCGCAGCCGGAAGCCGTGGGTCTTCGCGCGCCGGCGGTTGTTCGGCTGGTAGGTGCGCTTGCTCACGTCAGGCTCTCCGTTGTCGAACGCCCGGCCGAGTGGATCGCCGGGTCGTGGTGGTCCGGGCCGCCGTGGCGGTGGCCCTGATCGGTGCTGCCCGACGGTGCGTTACCTCAGTTCCGCGCTGAGCGACCGCAGGCAGCGAGCACCCATCACCCTAGCAGAGGGCGTGAGAGCAGCCGCTCCAGCCTAAGTCGGGGGGCAATCACCGTCAAACCGACCGCCTACGGTGGTGAGCTGCGGCGGAGGGCGACCGATGCGGTGCTTTTCACGGATGCCGACAGGAGCGAGGTGCGTCGGCGGTTGAAGACGCGACGACAACGCTGTTACCGTGCCCGATTGCGGTCAGCGTCGGAGTTGCGCCGATGTCGCCGGCAGGCAAGACCGGACACGGTAGTGAATCGTTCGGCACGGTGAACCCCGCTCCAGTGCCCGGCCACGGCAGGGGGCAGGTCCGACCCGCGCCCGGCGGGCGGCCACAATCGGTCGGTACACAGGCTGTGGATAACTTGTGGAGAACGACCGGTGCGGCGGCGGGTGGGTGGCGTCATCTCGCCCGCCGGTACGGGCCACCGGGAGACGGCGGCGTCCGGGAGCAGAGGCGAGGGGGTGGCACGACGGTGGCCGGTACGACCGACCTTGCCGCGGTGTGGACGGCGACGACCGACGAACTCGCCGACGAGATCATTTCCGCGCAGCAGCGGGCGTACCTGCGGCTGACCCGGCTCCGGGCGATCGTCGAGGATACCGTCCTGCTCTCCGTGCCGGACGCCTTCACCCGGGACGTGATCGAGTCCCGGCTACGCCCGGCCATAACCGAGGCGCTCACCCGCCGACTCGGCCGGCCGATCCAGGTCGCCGTCACCGTCCGGGTTCCCGAGGACGGGCGGAGCACCGGCACCGTCTACCGCAGCACCCCGGAGTCGGACTCGGTGGACCATGGATCCGGCGAGGTCGACGGCGGCGGTTCCGGACCCGAGGGTGGACGGCAGCTCCCACTGATCCCCGAGCAGCCGCATCCGGGACGTTTCGACCGATCGCCGCCGGACGAGCCGTCCGGCGAGAACGGCCCGCGTACCGGCCCCGCTGCCCCCGACGGCCAGGACACTCTCTTCGGCGCCGGATTCGGCGAGCCCGTCCGGCCGACGGAGAACCCGGGACGACGACCACAGGAGCGGTCCGACTTCACCGATCAGACCGGCCACCTGCCCCCTCCGCCGACCGGCCCACGCGGCTTCGCGTCCCGCTACGGCGACGATCCGGGCATCTCCCCCCGCGACCAGCATGTGATCCGCGCGATGCCGACCGACGGGGTCACCGACAGTGGACCCGGTCGCAGCGGCCCGGATCAGCGGCCGGTCGGTCGGGACGACCGGCGGCTACCGACCGGCGCGGACAGCGGCGGCAACCGGCTCAACCCGAAGTACATGTTCGAGACGTTCGTCATCGGCTCGTCCAACCGGTTCGCGCACGCCGCGTCGGTGGCGGTGGCCGAGTCTCCGGCTAAGGCGTACAACCCGCTGTTCATCTACGGCAGCTCCGGACTGGGCAAGACCCATCTGCTGCACGCCATCGGCCACTACGCCACCACGTTGGGCAACGCCCGCTCGGTCCGGTACGTCTCGACCGAGGAGTTCACCAACGACTTCATCAACTCGCTGCGGGACGACAAGACCAGTGCCTTCCAGCGCCGCTACCGCGACGTCGACATCCTGCTGATCGACGACATCCAGTTCCTGGAGAACCGCGAGCGGACCCAGGAGGAGTTCTTCCACACCTTCAACACGCTGCACAACGCCAACAAGCAGATCGTGATCACCTCCGACCGCTCGCCGAAGCAGCTGGCCACCCTGGAGGACCGGCTGCGAACTCGGTTCGAGTGGGGCCTGCTCGCCGACATCCAGCCACCGGACCTGGAGACGCGGATCGCCATCCTGCAGAAGAAGGCGGCGCAGGAACGGCTCTTCGCGCCGCCGGACGTGCTGGAGTTCATCGCCTCCCGGGTGTCGAACTCGATCCGGGAGCTGGAGGGGGCGCTGATCCGGGTCACCGCGTTCGCCAGCCTGACCCGCTCGAACGTGGAGCTGTCGCTGGCCGAGGAGGTGCTGCGGGACTTCATCCCCGACGGCGCCGGCCCGGAGATCACCGCAGACCAAATCATGGTCTCCACCGCCGACTACTTCGGGGTGAGTCTGGAGGACCTGCGGGGGCACTCCCGCTCCCGGGTGCTCGTGAACGCCCGCCAGGTCGCCATGTACCTGTGTCGTGAGCTGACCGACCTGTCGCTGCCCCGGATCGGCCAGGCCTTCGGTGGGCGGGACCACACCACCGTGATGCACGCCGACCGCAAGATCCGCCAACAGATGGCCGAACGGCGCTCCCTCTACAACCAGATCGCCGAGCTGACCAACCGGATCAAGCAGAACACCTGACGCACGATCACGACGAGGGTCCGACCGGTCACGGTGGGGCCCTTTTCGCGTACCCGTTGGTTGACTCTCAACGAGGTTTAGGCCACACCATCGAAGGCGTGTCCACAACGCCCTCCACTCGTTGTCCACAGCTCCTTGTCCACCGACGGTGGATGAACACCTTGCGTCAACACCCGGTTACCCACAGGCTGTGGAGAAACCCTGGGGACAACGCTGTGGACCGCTGTGGACGCCTGGGGACAACCATCGACGTTGTCCACCGATCGGAGGTGGCCTGTGGGAAAGCTGTTGAAGGTTCTGGGGATGACGGCGGACGAACGGCCCTCGGTAATCCACAGGTCTGGGGAGAAAGTCGGTGGATAACCGGTGGACAACCGGTGGACGACGGTGGACAACCGTGTGCACGAGAACCGCCTGTGGATCGGCGACGGGGTTTTACCCCAGCTCATCCACAGCGAACCCACCGGTGGATAACCGGTCTGACCTGCCCATACTCTGGTTCTCCACAGTTTGCACAGGTGCGATGAAGACGATGAGTTATCTCTTCTGAAAGAACAAAAACCAATCATCACCGTTGGACTTCCTGTGGATTGGTCGACAGCTGCCGGGACAGACCCGTCAGCAGCGACGCGATCCACGGGGTCGGGCACACAGCCGATACGCTCGCGCCCTAAGGTGCGATGGGTACCCCCACGCCAGGCGGGTCGGTGGGCAGCGTCCGGCATGAGAGAGTTGACGACGTCGACGTCGACGCGGAGGCATTGATGAAGTTCCGAGTGGAGCGCGACGCGCTCGCCGAGGCCGTGGCCTGGACCGCGAAGAGCCTGCCCAACCGGCCGTCCGTACCGGTGTTGGCCGGGGTGCTGTTGCGCGTCACCGACGGCAGCCTGCAGGTGTCCGGCTTCGACTACGAGGTCAGCAGCCAGGTCACCGTGGAGGTGCAGGGCGACGCCGACGGCGCCGCGCTGGTCTCCGGGCGGCTGCTCGCCGAGATCACCAAGGCGTTGCCCGCCAAGCCCGTCGACATCGCCGCAGTGGGGGCGCATCTCGAACTGGTCTGCGGCAGCGCCCGGTTCACCCTGCCCACCATGCCGGTGGAGGACTACCCCACCCTGCCCGAGATGCCGGCCAGCGCCGGCACGGTCGACGCGGCTGCGTTCGCCGCAGCGGTGGCACAGGTGGCGGTCGCGGCCAGCCGCGACGAGACGCTGCCGATGATGACCGGGGTACGCATCGAACTCTCCGGCGGCAACCTGGCCATGCTCGCCACCGACCGGTACCGGTTGGCCCTGCGCGAGATGGAGTGGAACCCCGACGACCCGGAGATCAGCCTGAACGCGCTGGTCCCCGCCCGGACGCTCAACGACACCGCCAAGACCCTGGGCCCGCTCGGCGGCCAGGTCGTGCTGGCGCTGTCCCAGGGCGCCGCCGGCGAGGGCATGATCGGCTTCTCCGGTGGCACCCGACGCACCACCAGCCGCCTGCTCGACGGCGCCAACTACCCGCCGGTCCGTTCGCTCTTCCCGGCCAGCCACAACGCCGAGGCGCAGGTGCCGGTCAGCACCCTCATCGAGGTGGTCAAGCGGGTCGCCCTGGTCGCCGAGCGCGCCACGCCCGTGCTGCTGAGCTTCAGCGCCGACGGGTTGGTGGTGGAGGCCGGCGGGACCGAGGAGGCCCGGGCCAGCGAGGCCATGGAGGCCACCTTCACCGGCGAGCCGCTGACCATCGGGTTCAACCCGCAGTACCTCATCGACGGGCTGGCCAACCTCGGCACCCAGTTCGCCGTCCTGCACTTCGTCGACGCCTTCAAACCGGCGGTTATTTCCCCCGCCGGCGAGGATGGCGAGCTCATTGGTGGGTACCGGTACCTCATCATGCCGATCCGCGTGTCCCGCTGAGTCGGCAGAGCACAGCCGTACCCACGAAAGGTCACCAGAGATGCAGCTCGGCCTGGTAGGACTCGGCCGGATGGGCGGCAACATGCGCGAACGGTTGCGCGCCGCCGGTCACGAGGTGGTCGGTCTGGACCACAACCTGGAGCGCAGCGACGTCGCCAGCATGGCTGAGCTGGCCGAGAAGCTGGACGCACCCCGGGCGGTGTGGGTGATGGTGCCCGCCACCGTCACCGACGCCACCATCGACGAGTTGGCCGCCGTGCTCTCCGCGGGCGACCTCATCATCGACGGCGGCAACTCGCGGTTCAGCGAGGACGCCCCACGGGCGGAGCGGCTGCACGAACGCGGCATCGGCTACGTCGACGTGGGTGTCTCCGGCGGGGTGTGGGGCCGACAGAACGGCTACGGCCTGATGGTCGGCGGCGCGCAGGAACACGTCGACCGGCTCATGCCGATCTTCGACGCGCTCAAGCCCGAGGGCGATTACGGCTTCGTGCACGCCGGCCCCGTCGGTGCCGGTCACTACGCCAAGATGGTGCACAACGGCATCGAGTACGGCCTGATGCACGCCTACGCCGAGGGCTACGAGCTGATGGCCGCCTCCGAACTGGTGACCAACGTGCCGGGCGTGATCAAGTCCTGGCGGGAGGGCACCGTGGTCCGCTCCTGGCTGCTGGACCTGCTCGACCGGGCGCTCGACGAAGACCCCGAGCTGACCCAGCTCAGCGACTACACCGAGGACACCGGTGAGGGGCGCTGGACGGTGGACGAAGCGGTCCGTCTCGCCGTGCCGCTCAACGTCATCACCGCCGCGCTGTTCGCCCGGTTCTCCTCCCGGCAGGACGACTCCCCGGCGCTCAAGGCCGTCTCCGCACTCCGACAGCAGTTCGGCGGACACGCCGTACGCAAGCCCTGAGCGGCACCGCGACCCCGTGTACGTACGCCGGCTCGAACTGGTCGACTTCCGCTCCTACGAGCGGATCGGCATCGACCTCGAACCGGGTCCGAACGTCCTGATCGGTGCCAACGGCGTCGGCAAGACCAACCTGGTCGAAGCGCTCGGCTACGTCGCGACCCTCGACTCCCACCGGGCCGCCACCGACGCCCCACTGGTGCGGATGGGGGCCACCGCCGCAGTGATCCGCTGCGCGATGGTGCACGACGGCCGGGAACTTCTGGTCGAGCTGGAGATCGTCCCCGGCAAGGCCAACCGGGCGCGCCTCGGCCGGTCCCCGGCCCGCCGGGCGCGGGACGTGCTGGGCGCGCTGCGGTTGGTGCTATTCGCCCCGGAGGACCTCGAACTGGTCCGGGGCGACCCCGCCGAACGCCGCCGCTATCTCGACGACCTGTTGGTGCTGCGGCAACCCCGCTACGCCGGGGTACGCGCCGACTACGAGCGGGTGGTCAAGCAACGCAACGCCCTGCTCCGCACCGCCTACCTGGCCCGCAAGACCGGCGGATCCCGGGGCGGGGACCTGTCCACCCTCGCCGTCTGGGACACCCACCTGGCCCAGCACGGTGCCGAACTGCTCGCCGGGCGGCTGGAACTCGTCGCCGCCCTGGCGCCGCACGTGACCAAGGCGTACGACGCGGTGGCAGCGGGCCGTGGCGCGGCAGGGATCGCCTACCGGCCGTCGGTGGACCTGCCCGAGCCCACCACCGACCGCGAAGCCCTCGCCGCAGCGCTCACCACCGCACTGGCGGAGTCCCGCTCCGCCGAGATCGAACGCGGCACCACCCTGGTCGGCCCGCACCGCGACGAGTTGACCCTCACCCTCGGCCCACTGCCCGCCAAGGGCTACGCCAGCCACGGCGAATCGTGGTCGTACGCACTCGCGCTCCGGCTGGCCGGCTACGACCTGCTGCGCAACGACGGCATCGAACCGGTCCTGGTGCTCGACGACGTCTTCGCCGAACTGGACGCCGGCCGCCGGGACCGGCTCGCCGAGCTGGTGGGCGGGGCCAGTCAACTCCTGGTGACCTGTGCGGTCGCCGACGACGTGCCGGTCACCCTGCGTGGCACCCGGTACGAGGTGACGGAGGGGACGGTGCGTCGTGTCGACTGAGCCACCACAGCCGAACCCGGACAGCACGCCCCCGGGCCAGTCGCGTGACCTTCCCCGGGGGCGCGGTGTGCGTACCGCCGCCGGGAGCGGCACCGGCGACGGCGGCCGAGCCGACCGGTCCACCGGACACCCGGCGGAGTCGGCCGCCGCAGCGGTGCCGGCGGTGTCCGGCGACAGCGTTCCGGACGACGTCTCCGGCCCGCAGCTGGCACGCGCGGTGCTGGACGCGGCGAAGGCGCGGCGGGAAGCCGCCGGTCGTCCCCGCCGCCGCACCGCGACCGGCGGAGGCGACGGCGAGCGCCGGTTGCGCGGCTACTCCGGCCCCGGGCCGGACCCCCGCGACCCGCAACCCCTCGGCGCGGTGCTCAACCGGCTGGTGAAGGCCCGTGGTTGGCAGCAGCCAGCCGCCGAGGCCACCGTGTTCGGCGCCTGGGAACGGGTGGTCGGCTCGGAGGTCGCCCAGCACAGCCGACCGGTCAAGCTGGAAAACGGCGAACTGACCGTCGAGGCGCGGTCCACCGCCTGGGCGACCCAGCTACGCCTGCTCGCCGGTTCGCTGTTGCAGCAGATCGCCCGCGAGGTGGGCCACAACGTGGTCCGCAAACTGCACATCCACGGCCCGGCTGCCCCGTCCTGGTCACGTGGTCCACGCCGGGTACGCGGCCGGGGCCCGCGCGACACCTACGGCTGACCGGTCGCGGCCCGCTGGCCGGGCCGCGACGTCCGTCGCCGTGGCGGGCTAGGTCTGGGCCGCGCGGCGGGGTGCCGCCGACTCCGCGTAGACGGCGAACCCGTTGTCGGCGCACCGCCGGTAGAAGGCGGCCAGCACGCTCAGCTCCGCGCAGGTGAAGGTCCACTGCGGGGCGGCGCCGCTGTCGTCGCGCAGCGCGTCCAGCCGGCTGTCCAGCCACCGGAGCTGCTGCTCGGCCAGGCGTCCGTCAGCCAGCAGCGAACGCAGCACGGTACCCACCGACTCGAAGGTGACCGCCTCACCGTGCGGCCGGTGTGCGGCGACGAAGCGTTCGATGCCGCCGGCGATCCAGCCGCAGCCGTCCGGATCGATCACCGGATCCTCGTCCTCGGCCGCGGCGTCTGTGGCGTAGAGCACACCGTCGAGTCCGAGGATCAGATCCACCACCTCTGTGTACGCGGTGGCTCGGACCGTGCCTGTCTTCGCGATCAGCTCAGCGAGCGCGGCGGTCGGCGCCGAGATCCCCTTGACCTCGACGATGTCGCCGAAATCGACGAACTCGGCCGGTGCGACCGGGTCGTAGAAGCGGCCGGTCCGCGGCCACTGAACCGCGACGTTGTCCAGCCCCATCTGGTGTCACCTCTCAAGGCACGGGCGAGTGGATCGGGTCGATCGTCCGGTTCCAACGTTGAAAGATCAAGGCCGCTGCGGCAACCGGAGGGTCACGGATCGCCCGTCCCGGGTCGTACCCACCGGTACCGCCCACCTCTCCCGGCGAGTCCCGGCAGCGCCGTCGCGCGACAGATCCGTTGCGCATGCCCTGGCGTGTAGGGGGAGTCGCGGACAGCGCGATTCGGGCCGCTACGGAGATCTGAGCCGCTGCGATGGGGTGCCGAGTGGTGGTTCTATCGCCCGCGCACAGTAAGATTGGCGTGAGACGAAGACCCGGTGCGGAGTGACGGGTCGCGGGTCCGGTGCGGGCTCACGATCATCCGTCCGACTCGGGTCGAGCCGATCGCGATCCGCGGGCAACCGCGGCGACCGGCGCGTTCGACCCGTACCCCGGAATTGTCCCCGGTGCCGGTCCGCGTGCCGACGTCGCGTCTGTCCGCCGAACCCGCGACCGACGTGCCCTGAGGGCGCGCCGGTCGCGAGAAAGTGGCCGAGGGTGGCAGCGCAGGACAATCAGCAGTACGGCGCCGAGTCGATCACCGTCCTCGAAGGTCTGGAGGCGGTCCGCAAGCGGCCCGGCATGTACATCGGTTCGACCGGCGAACGCGGTCTGCACCACCTCGTGTGGGAGGTCGTCGACAACGCGGTGGACGAGGCGCTGGCCGGCCACTGCGACACCATCGACGTGGTGCTGCTCGCCGACGGCGGCGTCCGGGTCACCGACAACGGCCGGGGCTTCCCGGTCGACCTGCATCCCAAGCTCAAGAAGCCGGGCGTCGAGGTGGCGCTGACCGTCCTGCACGCGGGCGGCAAGTTCGACGGCAAGGCGTACGCCGTCTCCGGCGGCCTGCACGGCGTCGGCGTCAGCGTGGTCAACGCCCTCTCCACGAAAATGGCGGTGGAGATCCACAAGGACGGCTTCGTCTGGCGACAGCAGTACCACCACTCCAAGCCGACCGCCCTGGAGAAGGGCGAGCCGACGGACCGTACCGGCTCGGCGGTCTCCTTCTGGCCGGACCCGGACGTCTTCGAGACGGTCGACTTCGACCTGCAGACGATCTACCGCCGGCTCCAGGAGATGGCCTTCCTCACCCGTGGCCTCACCATCCACCTGCTCGACGAGCGGGTCGCCGAGGGCGAGGAGGGCAAGCTTCGCGAGGTCACCTTCAAGTACGACGGTGGGATCGCCGACTTCGTCCGTCACCTCAACGCCTCGAAGACGCCGATCCACAAGACCGTGATCGAGTTCGGTGCCGAGGAGGAGGGCATGGCGGTCGAGATCGCCATGCAGTGGAACGAGTCCTACGGCGAGTCGGTCTACACCTTCGCCAACAACATCAACACGCACGAGGGCGGCACCCACGAGGAGGGCTTCCGGGCCGCGTTGACCTCGGTCGTCAACCGGTACGGCGCGGAGAAGAAGCTGCTCAAGGGAGACGAGAAGCTCTCCGGCGAGGACATCCGGGAGGGCCTGGCCTCGATCATCTCGGTCAAGCTGACCAACCCGCAGTTCGAGGGTCAGACCAAGACCAAGCTGGGCAACACGCCGGTGAAGAGCTTCGTCCAGCGGGTCTGCAACGAGTGGCTGGTCGACTGGCTGGACCGCAACCCGGCCGAGGCGAAGATCATCATCACCAAGGCCTCCCAGGCGGCCCGCGCCCGGATCGCCGCCCAGCAGGCGCGCAAGCTGGCTCGGCGCAAGTCGCTGCTGGAGTCCGGCTCGATGCCGGGCAAGCTGGCCGACTGCCAGTCCACCGACCCGCGCGAGTCCGAGGTGTTCATCGTCGAGGGCGACTCGGCAGGTGGTTCGGCCAAGCAGGGGCGGGATCCGCGTACCCAGGCGATCCTGCCGATCCGCGGCAAGATCCTCAACGTGGAGAAGGCCAGGATCGACCGGGTCCTGAAGAACAACGAGGTCCAGGCGCTGATCACCGCGCTGGGCACCGGCATCCACGACGACTTCGACATCGAGAAGCTGCGGTACCACAAGATCGTGCTGATGGCCGACGCCGACGTCGACGGTCAGCACATCCAGACCCTGCTGCTCACCCTGCTGTTCCGCTTCATGCGCCCGTTGGTCGAGCTGGGCCACGTCTACCTCGCGGCCCCTCCGCTCTACAAGATCAAGTGGAACAAGAAGGGCGATGACGCGCAGTACGCGTACTCCGACCGGGAGCGCGACGGCCTGATCGCCCTGCGTCAGCAGAAGAAGCCGAACGCGAAGCCCGACGACATCCAGCGGTTCAAGGGTCTCGGCGAGATGAACTACCCGGAGTTGTGGGAGACCACGATGAACCCGGCCACCCGTACGCTGCGCCAGGTCACCCTGGACGACGCGGCCACCGCCGACGAGCTGTTCAGCGTGCTGATGGGCGAGGACGTCGAGGCGCGCCGCTCGTTCATCCAGCGCAACGCCAAGGACGTCAGGTTCCTGGACATCTGACGGACCGGGCGGCCGGACCGGATCTCCACCACCGGCCCGGCTGCCCGGTCCACAGAGTTATCCACAGCTTGGTCGGTATCCACAGCGGTTATCCACAGCGCAAAAGCGACACTCAGTCTGATAAGGGTTAACAGTGACCGATTCCCCCGAGTCCACACCCAACGAGCCCGAGGTCCCCGAGACGCCGGCCGCCGTCGTCTCACACGACCGGATCGAGCCCGTCGGGCTCGAGGTGGAGATGCAGCGCTCCTACCTCGACTACGCGATGAGCGTCATCGTCGGGCGGGCGCTGCCGGACGTCCGGGACGGGCTCAAGCCGGTCCACCGCAAGATCCTGTACGCCATGTTCGACTCGGGCTACCGGCCCGACCGTGGCTACGTGAAGTGCTCCCGGGTCGTCGGCGACGTGATGGGCCAGTTCCACCCGCACGGCGACTCGGCCATCTACGACGCCCTGGTCCGGATGGCCCAGCCCTGGTCGCTGCGCTACCCCTTGGTCGACGGCAACGGCAACTTCGGTTCGCCCGGAAATGATCCGGCTGCGGCGATGCGTTACTGTCTGGCAGGTAATGTCCGGATTGGCACTGCTCTTGGTAGCGTCCGGATCGACCAGGTGGTGCCCGGCGCGGCGGCGAGCAGTGAGACCGACATCGACCTCAAGGTCCGCGACCGCAACGGCGACCTGGTCCGGGCGTCGAAGTTCTTCCACTCCGGCGAGCACCCGACGCTTCGGCTGCGCACCCGCGAGGGGTACGAGCTGACCGGTACCCACAACCACCCGGTGCTCTGCCTGGTGGACGTGGCCGGCGTGCCGACCCTGCTCTGGAAGCTGCTCGCCGAGATCTCCCCCGGCGACCGGGTGGTCCTTCAGCGCAGCGTGCCGGACGAGATCGGCTACCCGATGCTGGAGCACGTCGAGGCCGCCGTCCTCGCGGGTGCCCTGGTGAGCGAGGGCTGGATCTCGGATGAGTGGGTCGAGTTCGCCAACACCGACCGGCAGTTCTTCACCCGCGTCGTGGCTGCCTTCGACCTGGCCGTTGGGGGCAAGCGCTGGTTCGGCGAGGAGGTCATGCCGTCGGGCAAGACTCTGAACCGTGTGCGCGCCAGTATCCAGCAGTTCGCGACTACGGCTCTCGGCGAGCTGGTCGGGGCGCGGAGCGCCGGCAAGTTCGTGCCGGAGTTCGTCTGGCAGGGGCCGGCCGCGATCAAGCGGGCCTTCCTTCAGGCCCTTTTCGAGGGCGACGGCTCCTCCTCGCTGCTGCCGCGTAACACCATCCAGATCAGCTACTCCACCCGCAGCGAGCGGCTGGCCCGCGAGGTCCAGCAGTTGCTGCTGGAGTTCGGCGTGATCAGCAAGCAGTGCCGGTACGACAACGGTGAGATCAAGGTCGTCATCACCAACCGCCGCGACGCGCGGATCTTTGCCGCCCAGGTCGGCTTCCTCGGCCGCAAGCAGGCCAAGCTGGAGTCGGAACTGGAGTCGGTGCCGACGAGCAGCACCGCGCTCTCCAGCGACCACGTGCCGCTGGTCGGCGATTTCATCCGGGCACACGGCGCCAGCCGATGGACCGAGCGGGACTGGTTGCGCCGGCACAACGTGGACCGGATCGAGCGGTGGGAGCGGGACCGCGACGAGATCGCCGCGCGGATCACCAACACCGAAGTGCTCGAGGTGGTCGAGCCGCTCGTCGACGGGCGCTTCTACTACGCCGAGGTGGCCGAGATCGCGGACGCCGGTGTGCAGCCGGTCTACAGCATCCGGGTCGACACGGACGACCACTCGTTCGTCTCCGACGGGTTCGTCAGCCACAACACCGAGTGCAAGCTCGACCCGCTTGCCATGGAGATGCTGCGGGACATCGACGAGGACACCGTCGACCTGCAGGACAACTACGACGGTCGGGCCAAGGAGCCCACCATCCTGCCGTCGCGGATCCCGAACCTGCTGATCAACGGCTCCGAGGGCATCGCGGTCGGCATGGCCACCAAGATCCCGCCGCACAACCTGCGGGAGATCGGCGCGGCGGTGCAGTGGTGCCTGGAGAACCCGGAGGCCGACGAGGCCAGCACCCTCGAAGCGTTGCTGGAGATCGTCAAGGGCCCGGACTTCCCCACCCACGGTCTGATCGTCGGCCAGGCCGGCATCCAGGACGCGTACCGCACGGGTCGTGGCTCGATCCGGATGCGGGCCGTGGTCGAGGTCGAGGAGGACAAGCGCGGGCGGCCGGCGCTGGTGGTCAGCGAGCTGCCGTACCAGGTCAACCCGGACAACCTCGCCGAGCGGATCGCTGAGCTGATCAAGGAGGGCAAGCTCGGCGGCATCGCCGACATCCGCGACGAGTCCTCCGGGCGTACCGGCATGCGGATCGTGCTGGTGCTCAAGCGCGACGCGGTCGCGAAGGTGGTGCTGAACAACCTCTACAAGCACACGCAGCTCCAGGAGACCTTCGGTGCGAACATGCTGGCGCTGGTCGACGGGGTGCCGCGCACGCTGAACCTGGCGCAGTTCATCCGCTACTACGTCGAGCACCAGATCGAGGTGATCCGGCGGAGGACGGCGTTCCGGCTGCGTAAGGCCGAGGAGCGGGCGCACATCCTGCGTGGTCTGGCCAAGGCGTTGGACGCGCTCGACGAGGTGATCGCCCTGATCCGGCGTTCACCCACGGTGGAGGATGCCCGCCAGGGCCTGATCCGGCTGCTGGAGATCGACGAGATCCAGGCCACCGCGATCTTGGACATGCAGCTGCGTCGGCTCGCCGCGTTGGAGCGGCAGCGGATCCTCGACGACCTGGCGAAGCTGGAGCTGGAGATCGCCGACCTCAAGGACATCCTGGCCAAGCCGGAGCGGCAGCGTCGGATCGTCTCGGAGGAGCTGGGCGAGATCGTCGCCAAGTGGGGCGACGAGCGACGCACCAAGATCGTCCCGTTCGACGGCGAGGTCTCGATGGAGGACCTCATCGCCCGCGAGGACGTGGTCGTCACGATCACCCGGACCGGGTACGCCAAGCGGACCAAGGTCGATCTCTACCGTTCGCAGCGGCGGGGCGGTAAGGGAGTCAGCGGCGCCACGCTGCGTCAGGACGACATCGTCAGCCACTTCTTCGTCTGCTCGACGCACGACTGGATGCTGTTCTTCACGAACAAGGGGCGGGTGTACCGGGCCAAGGCGTACGAGCTTCCGGAGGCCAGTAGGGTGGCCAAGGGCCAGCACGTGGCCAACCTGCTCGCCTTCCAACCGGACGAGCAGATCGCACAGATCATCGAGATTCCGAACTACCAGGTGGCGCCCTACCTGGTTCTGGCGACGAAGAACGGCCTGGTGAAGAAGACGCGGCTTGAGGAGTTCGACTCCAACCGATCCGGCGGCATCATCGCGATCAACCTGCGCGATGAGGACGAGCTGGTCGGTGCTGCGCTCGCGGGCCCCACCGACGACCTGCTGCTGGTCTCCAAGAACGCCCAGGCGATCCGGTTCAACGCCACGGACGAGGCCCTGCGTCCGATGGGCCGGGCCACCTCCGGTGTGATCGGGATGCGCTTCAGCGAGGAAGACGAGCTGTTGGCCATGGAGGTCGTCCGGGAGGGTTTGGACGTTCTGGTGGCCACGAACGGTGGATACGCGAAACGTACTCCGATCGAGGAATACCCGGTGCAGGGTCGGGGAGGTAAGGGTGTGCTGACTGCGAAGATCACCGAGCGGCGCGGTGGTCTGGTCGGTGCTGTCGTGATCGACCCGGACGACGAACTGTTCGCCATCACCAGCAACGGTGGCGTCATCCGGACTCCGGTGAAGCCTGTACGCCGTACGCGTGACCGGAACACAATGGGGGTCAAGCTGATGGACCTTCCGGATGGCGTGACTATCGTGGCGATTGCTCGCAATGCCGACGAGCCTGACGAACAGGACTAGTTGAATGACGGAGACACAGGCGAAGTCGGGGAACACGGGGACCTCGGCCAACCCGGTCGACGAGGAGGCCGCGCAGAACGGCACGCCAACGACCGGCCGCGCGGCCGTAGGCCGGGCCACAGTCCCCGCCGACGCGCCTGCCCCGAAGTTCACCCGGGCTCCCGGTATGGCCCCGCCACCCGACAAGCCGACAGACGCCTCGGAGGGCGACGCCGCCGAGGAGAAGGCGACCGAGGGTGGCAGCGCCCCGGACGTCACCACGGCCTCCGTCGGCAAGCCGTCTCCTGCTCAGCCGGCGGCGACTCCGGCGGGCAAGCCCTCCGTGGGTACCACCGGCGTCCTGCCTCCGGCCAGCACCGGCACGACCGGCACCCAGCCCAGGGTCACCGGGGTCGGTCCGAAGCCGGACGCGACCCGGCCGTTCGGGCTCGGCCGCCCGGCCAACGGCGGTGGGCTGCCCCCGGGGGTCAGCCCGGCGGTGGGCGCCGCGCGGGTCGGCGAGGCGGTACGCGCCGCGCGTACCTCGGTCAGCTCTGCGGCCTCGCGCGGACCGCGCCGGGCCCGGCTGAACCTCAAGCGGATCGACCCGTGGTCGGTGATGAAGTTCGCCTTCGCGGTGTCGGTGGTGTTGTTCATCGTCATCGTCGTGGCGACCTCGGTGCTGTACCTGGCGCTGGACGCGATGGGCGTGTTCACCAGCGTGAACGACAGCCTCGGTGACCTGGTGAACGCCGGTGGCGGCCAGAGCACCGAAGGCTTCCAGATCACGGCACGTGGTGTGATCTTCAGTTCGGCGTTGATCGGTCTGGTCAACGTGGTGCTGTTCACCGCGCTGGCCACCCTCGGGGCGTTCGTCTACAACGTCTGCGCGGACCTGGTGGGCGGCATCGAACTGACCCTCGCCGAGCGCGACTGACCTGATCTCAGACGCCGGCCACACCACCTCGACCCGGTGGTGTGGCCGGCGTCTTTCGGTGCTCCGGCCAGCCCGGATGCCGCCGGGCCTTCGGTAGGTGACGGCCGGGCCGACGTAACCCGATGTACCGGAACCGGGTACTCGGGTAGGTTCAGGGGCGACGCGAGGGCCGGTGCGCCCGGCCCCGATTTGGGGGCCGCTGGGCGGATGGGTTAACCTTGCTCGTCGCTACGCGGGGCTATAGCTCAGTCGGTTAGAGCGCAGAGCTGATAACTCTGAGGTCGCTGGTTCGATTCCAGCTAGCCCCACCGCACATGGTCCGACGGCACGTCGAGCGTGAGGGGCAGCCCCGATGGTCAAGAAGCTGTTGATCCTGGTCGGCGTCGTCGGAGTGGCTGCATTGGTGGCCAAGAAGGTCAAGGAAGCCAACGACGAGCGTGCCCTCTGGCACGAGGCCACCACCTCGCCGGACCTGCGCTGACGGCTTCCTTCTGACCTGAGGGCGGAAACGTCCGGTACGGGGCCCTAGCTCAACTGGCAGAGCACTGCCTTTGCAAGGCAGGGGTTAGGGGTTCGAGTCCCCTGGGCTCCACCAATACCACCCGCTACCTGCGGTTTCTCTCTTGAGTTGATCGACTAGTACAACGTCAGTACAGATCAGTTGTGATCTTGATTGGCGAGGGCCGACCGCAGGACGCTCCCGACGATGCCGCGCGACCGGTCTCGCTTCGGCCACCAATGGACGTACGTTTCCAGCGTGATCCGCAGGGTCTTGTGTCGCAGCATCCGCTGTACCTCCTGCGGTTCGGCGTGGTTGGTGATCAGCGTCGTGGCGAAGAAGTGCCGCAGAGCGTGGAAGGTGCCGTGCTCCTTCGGCCAGCCAGCAGCCGCACGCCAGTCGGCCCACTCCCGCGACCAGGTCCGATCGGTGAACGGGTTCCCGCGCGTGGTGGTGAACAGCAGCGGCACCGACCGACGCACTGGACTGCCCGCGGTGAGGTCGACCAGCTCGACCGGGACGGGCGGGAACTCCCGGACGTGCTCGGCGAGGACCTGGCCGACGACGGGATCCAGGTCGAGGGTGCCGGAGGAGCCAGCTTTGGGCTCGCTGAGATAGAACCCGTCATGCTGGCGAGGCGCGTACCGGAGTTGCTGCGCGACGTGCAGCTCGCTGCGCTCCTGGTCGATGCAGCGCGGACCGTCTTCCACACCGAGCGCTTCACCGAGGCGGTAGCCCTGGCCAGCGCCGAGCCAGATTGCCGCCCGGTAGCGGGCCGGTACCACGTCGAGCAGCGCCAGAACTTCACGCTCGGTGGGAACCCACTTCGGTGCCCGAGAGTAGCCCCGAAGCACCTGGGAGAGCTTGACGCCATCACAGGGGTTGTCCGGGATGATTTTGTCGGTGACGGCGGCGTTGAGCACCGTGTCGAGCAGCTCGAAGTAGAGCTTGAGCGATGTGGACGGCGTACCTTCGGCCAAACGGCGAGTCAACCACTCCAAGACCGAGGTCAGGTTGATTGCCCGCAGCGGACGGTCACCGAATGCCGGGTAGAGGTGACACCGGAGGTTCGACTCGACCCGCTTGCGGGTTTCCAGCGCGCTCCGCGCGGCGCGGGCCGGGCGCGGTAACCGGCTCCTGACGGAGCCGCCGCCCCGCCCGCCTTCGGCGGCGGGGCGGTAAGTCAGCCGGCCCGAAACCCACGCCCGCCCCGCGCGTCACCCACTGGTTCCGTGAAGGGAACCGGTGACGAGTCCCGGAGGTCGACCGGGACCAGGACGACAACGTCCTACCTCACGTCACGCATTCAGCCTCACGACGAGAACCGCGGACCGGTCGACAGCCGGGCCGGGCGAGTTGCCGAACGGAATCACGCCGACCGCTCACGGGTCCGAGGTGGGGAAGAGGTGAAGGTGGGGGAGGGAGCGGAGGGTGGGGCGGGGTTGGGGTCAGAGATTGTGCCTCCGGCGGGGGCCAGACGACTCCAGGATGGAGTTGCCGAACGGTTCCGGTCGTGGGTGGTAGTGGTTGGGGGATGCCATCCCGTCCACCGCCGACCCAGGCAAGCCGAGCAGACCAGGGCCAGGGTGACAAGGTGGAGCGCCCTACCGGACGAACGACCTTGGCACCCTGGCCCTGGCCCGCTCCACGGTGTGTGGGTCGGCGGCAGACGGGATGCCACGGAGGACGAGGTGGCGCTCTTGTACGTGGCCCATCTAATCAGAGAGATTCTCTGTGATGCCTGAGTGCGTGTTTGAGATGAGGTTGGTCAGGTCCGGTTGAAGGTGCGGCGGGCTTGTCGGTGTGCCGGTTGACCACGGG